>JAHHSM010000001.1 GCA_020025175.1 Oscillospiraceae bacterium
TATGGGCGGTAATGATGGCCGGAATTGTGGCATTGGCTTTGTTCATCAATTTTGTACAGTAAGAAACCAATCATAGGAGAGGTGGTTGTACCCGGAACAGTAAAACCTATCATTGGTGGTTTAACCCACACCCTGACCCATACGGGGAAATCAGCAGAAAGTGCCGGAGAAAAGCGTTTTCGCTTTTCTCCGGCACTCTTTTTCGTTTTAGGCTTTTTATATGACCTACAAGCTGCCCGATGACCTCGGCGGCCTCAGCCTGCCTTTGCCGGGTAGTGTGGGGGCAGGTAAAGGCGAATCCTGCGTTATAGTGTTCCTTCATGGCAGAGACAGTTTTGATACCAGAATCCGTGCCACCATTTCCCGGCATTTATGGTGTATTCATGAATGCTCTTCTTTTGGTATTACCATATGGTCTATACAATCCATGATTTCTTCATAAGATGGTTTGCGTCCCCATTGATTTTCCAACATATTAGAGATATGTAAAACAGACTGTGGATCTGTTTTCATCTGATTGCGTATCACACTGTCAGAATCTTCTTTTTCTGCGGATGGCACAGGATATGCCTCTTGCTGTACAGTGGATGCAGACAGCGTTTTTTTGATTATCAGTATATCTCTTATTAAACAGAACCCTGCAAGAATAATTAGAATGACAGACATTCCATCTTCTGAAAGCCAAGGGGTTTTGGCAACAACTTCATCCATTTTAAAACACAAGAAAAAAATGAGTCCAATTGTGCCGACAATCGCTATAATGTAGTTTCGAGAAAGATCTAATATCAGCCCGAATAATGAAGAAAACAAATAAGCAATTGAAGCCAGCAGAAATCCGCCTGTTACAGTATCGATGCTAAAGGTTCCATGACTGATACCGTGATATTGAAAATAAGCAAATACCCCAATAAATAATATAATTTTTAATGTTTTGCTGCCCAGTTTGTCCATGCTGCACCCCCGGATTATTACGCTCCCTTTTTCATGAGCATCATTATATCATATATTATTGTAGACTACTACTAAATTCATTGTGATATGAAATTCTCTTATAGAGTTCGTGTATGTCAAGGTGCAGTGGACACCATCAGCATGATATCAAAAAGCGCAAGATGCTTTACCGATTTACGGCTTCTTTGAACTCTACACCGGCTTTGAAGACAGGAACAGTGGCAGCGGGAATTTCAATCGGCTCCTGGGAGGAGGGAATCCGACCCATTCTGGACTCTCGATACTTAGACTCGAAGGTGCCAAATCCGAGCAGCTGAATTTTTTCGCCGGAAGCCACAGTTTCTATAATGATATTTAGAGTGCTTTCCAGCATGACAGATGCCTGCCGCTGGGTCACTTCCGCATCTCGTGCGATTTTTTTAATAAGTTGTTGTTTATTCATTTTAGAGCCTCCTAAAATATCGTCACCGTTGTTTTGTGTAAAGTATAACAGGTTGCTTTTTTTTACGCAAGTATTGCGCAAAATGGCGCTGAATCATTCAGTGCGGCAGCAAAGATTTATGCAAAAGATCGAAGGGAATCTATTTTTATGTCGAAAACAGTCGATAAATAAAATAACATGTGCTATAGTAAAGTAAATTTGTAATACGAATTCTTTTTCCTGATATAAAACACTTATATTTTCTTATAAGTTACACCAACTGGTTGGGGGGTCATACATGTGTCGGTACGCGTACGGAATGCGATTCTCATTGTTGATGATATGATCAGTAATCGCATTTTTTTGCGAAATATATTAAAACAAGATTACGAGGTGCTTGAGGCCGGGAATGGTGAGGTGGCACTGCAGATGCTTCAGCGCCATCACACTAAAATTGCTGCTGTATTGCTTGATTTGATGATGCCAGTGAAAGACGGCAGACAGACCCTGGATGAGATGGGGAAATTAGGGTATTTAGAAGAATTTCCTGTATTGGTGGTTACGGCTGATTTTGATACCAGAAATGAAGCGCAGGTATTGGAAATGGGCGCATCTGACATGATTCACAAACCGTTTGACCCCGCTGTGATCAAGCGTAGGATCTCGAACTTGGTGGCATTATTTACGGACCGTAAAAAGATGGAAAACAAAGTGGATGATCTTGCGAGAATTTTGGATGCTTCCAATATGGATATGGTCAGTGTACTCGCTACTGTGACGGAGTTTCGAAGCTTGGAGAGCGGTCAGCATACGCTGAGGATCAAATCATTTACTGAAATTTTATTAAAGGCTGTGGCAGAGCATTTTCCGGAATACGAACTAAGCCAGCGTGACATAGACGTCATTTCAAATGCGGCCATTCTGCATGATGTAGGGAAGGTTATGATTCCCGACAGTATTTTGGGCAAGCCGGGTAAGCTGACACAGGAAGAGTTTGAGATCATGAAGACGCACACCACCGCAGGCTGTGCCATTCTTGATAAGATGACAGGGATGCTGGATGAAGAATTTATGCGGTATGCCTATAATATTTGCCGATATCACCATGAGCGCTGGGACGGCAGGGGATATCCGGATGGGCTGATGCAGGATAATATTCCGTTGTGTGCGCAGGTTGTGGGAATCTGTGATGTATACGATGCATTGACCACACCGCGAGTTTATAAAGAAGCATTTTCGCACGATACGGCAGTGCATATGATTTTAGACGGAGAATGCGGTGTGTTTAATCCGCAAATGCTGCAATGTTTGTGCTGTGTGCTGAATGAGTTTGAAAGCTGCGCGCGTGCTTATGCCGACTCTCCAACAGGGCCTAAAACGGACACGATACGGGTTCCGGAACCGATATCAACGGCATCGATCCTCAATGAGCAGGCAGAAAAGCTTTCAACGGCAAAATACCACGCATTGTTTCGGATTGTGAATGGCATTGTCATTGAGATCGATATGGATACCAATACATATAATTTGGTTTATGATGCGGATGGGACATTTAGCGAATTCCGTACCGGACATGATCTGAATGAGCTGGTTACCACGTTTTTGAATACAGCGGTGCATCCGGACGATAGAGTCATTGCTACGAAGCATCTTTTGAGCCTGCAAAAAGACTTCTTTGAAGCAGGTTTGCGGCGGCAGACAAGGCGTTACCGTATACGAAGCTCTGCGATGGAAGAGTATTATTGGGTAGACGTAAGCCATCTTCGTGTTTATACAAAAAAACCAAAAGAGAAAAAAGCACTGTGTGTATTGCAGAAGGTTGAACCGGAACGGACAGAAACCGGAGATGTTATCAGCCGTGAATTAACTTGCGATCGGCAGCTGAAGAAACTGCCTTGGGTTATACTGCGCTGCCGCCAGGATCGCTGGATGAGCATTGAAGACGGCATGGAAAATTTGTCGCGTTTGGTGGGATACAGCATTTCGGAATTACAGCACATCTATCAGGGCAGATTGATAGAATTGATTTTGCCGGAAGATCAGGAGATGGTATACAGCAGCCTGCAAAAGGCGCGGGAGCATAAAACATTTGCAGACGTGGAATATCGTCTCAGACATAAAGACGGCTCTGTGATCTGGGTTACGGATAAGAATAAAATCAAAATGGGTGCCGATGGCGAAGAACATGTTTATCGCATTTTGCTGGATAATACAAAAGTGCGCAAAGAATTGCAGGAAATCAGGATGAAACTGGAGCGGCAGCAGCTTTTGTTAAACAATGCCAGCGAAATTTTCTTTGAGTGGGATCTGGAAAAGGATGAAATCTATGTTACGGAAAATTTTGAGGATACATTTGGATACGCAGTTGAGAAAGGGAACTTTACCGATTATCTTTTGAGAAACCATGGTCTGATTTATGCAGATGATCTGCCTGTATTGCAGTCGCTCATTGATCGAATTGACAGCGGCAGTCGTGTGGCAGAGCAGGAAATGCGCATTATGAAGGCAGATGGAACTTGCGTGTGGTGCCGTGTTCGCGTTGCGGCGCAGCAGTGGGAAAATGGGCATATCGTCAGCATTTTAGGTGCAATTACCAATATTCATGCAGATAAACTGGTCATGCAGAATCTGCAATACCAGATGGAGCGGGATTCGCTGACCGGTCTATTTAATCGCACGGCGGCCACCAAGCAAATTGAACAGTATATTCAAAGCGAGAATGCCTCTCAAAAGGCAGCTGTTCTAACTTTGGATATTGATAATTTTAAACGGGTCAACGATACCTATGGTCATATGGCAGGCGATTCTGTGCTGATTTCCTGCGGTGAGGCCATTCGGTGCCAGTTTAGAAGTGAGGATATTGTTGCAAGGTTTGGCGGAGATGAGTTTCTTATTTTCCTTCCGGGAATTCCAAACCAAAAAATTGCCCAAAACTGCTGCCAGAAAATTTTGGACTGTTTTACAAAAGACGTGGCAAGCCTGGTGCCTAATTGTCAAATTTCCTGCTCAATCGGTATTGCAATGTATCCGGAAGATGGAACAAGATGTTTACAGCTGCTGCAAAATGCAGATACTGCATTGCGCTACGCCAAGGAATCCGGAAAAAACAGATGGGTGACGTATGCTGATGTGGATGTGAAACAGGCGGTCTATACATCAGACAGAACGGAGATCGAATCCAACGATTGCCCCAACTTTTCCGATCATGGGCTTATCGAGTATACACTCCGTAATTTATATCAGTCGGGTGATGCGGAGAAGGACCTTTATAAGATTCTTGGGTTGATTGGACGGCAGATCAATGCCAGCCGCGTTTACATCTTTGAAGGCAGTGACGATAAAAAGGGCGGAAACTATACGTTAGAGTGGTGTAACGATGGGATTACGTCTGTCAAGGAGCTTCAAAAAGGAATGGACTGTGAGGTGTCTTTAAAACAGTGGGATTCATATTATGAGCAGTCGAACATCTTCTATTGCAGAAAGGTTTCCGGCCTGCCGGAGGATGCCAAAAGGATTATGCAAACGTATGGTGTGAAATCGTTCGTGCATTGTGCAATCCGGGGTGATAAGGGAGAGCTGCGCGGATTTGTTGGATTTAGTGATTGCCTGATCAACCGCTTGTGGACAAAAGAGCAGCTGAACGTACTGGAATCTTTTGCGGAGGTATTGTCGCTGTATTTGCTGCGAAAGCGCGCGCAGGATGATGCAAAGCGCTGGGAAGATAATTTTGTGCAAATGCTCAATGAAAGCGATGAATGTATTTATGCGGTGGAAGAAGGAACCTATAAAATAAAGTTTATGAATGCTCGTATGCGAAAGCTGATGCCTCAGCTTCAGCTGGAGCAGAAGTGCTATGAAGGTATTATGAACAGCAGCAGCATATGTGAGCAGTGCCCGATCAAAAAAATGAACTTGGGGCAGACGGTGCCGAAGGAAATGGACAACGATGGATTTCCGAAGTGCTTTATGGCGCAGATGAACAAACCGTTTTGGGATGGAGAAGATGTGATCCTGATTACATATAAAGCAGGGGATACGCAAGCGCAGTTCGACGGGGAAACATAAGAAAAGGAAAGGAGGATTCTGGGGAAAATGGAAGAGAATCTGAATCAGGAAGAGTGTTTAAAGGAACTGCCGGAATTGATCCCGGGAATGCGCCTGGAAGTGATCAGCATGAAAAATTGCCTGATTTTTATGGGAAAAATCGACTGGGTGAAGGACGATACCATTCAATTAGTGCATAGTGCCGGCGGGGAATTACCGTATATCGAATATAACAGCACCATCAAACTGCGTGGATTTTGGCAGGGACAACCGGTCTTTATGAAAGGCGTGATTAGAGGCAGCACAAAGCGGTTTTGGCGCATTGACCAGCTGCATACCTTGCAAATCAGTGAGCAGCGCGGCTACTTCCGCCAAAATGTGAAGCTGGGCGCTACGATTATGTGTGTCAATGAAGTATTCGAAGAAGGAGCAGAAGAAGATGCCGAAAAGAGAATGCCGGTGCCTTGCGAAATTGCGAATATCAGTGCCGGCGGTGTCATGGTTTTGTCAAAAGGGAACTTTCGAGAGGGAGATTGGGTTTATGTGATGAATATGGCCCTGCTGCCGGACGAAAATCCTCTTGCGTTTACCTGCATTGTGCGGCGCGTGATTGATAAAGGCAAGCAGATGGAATATGGTTGTGAATTTTGCGATCTGGAGGATCAGGAGCGGGAACGCCTGATTCAAAGCATCCTGAAATTGCAGCGCATAGAACTGCGGCTGCGGCGGGAAAATCTGGATGATTGAGGATGAAAAGGATAGGATTGTAAAAAAAGGTTGATTTTTGTCGAAAGGTTACGCTATAATAGTAAAATAAAAATAGGTATGTTTAGACGCTGCCGTGCATTTTAGCGATCTGTTCGGCGGCAGTTAGCCATAGCATACAGGCAAGCGCATAGGCTGCACATTGGAAGTATGCTTTTAAGGAGTGGTGTAATGGGATTCTTAGATAGTAATTCAAGTTTGATGCTGGAAAAATCCATGGGATTTCTTTGGGCAAAACAAAGGGCGATTCTGGATAACATCACGAATGCGGAAACACCGAATTATAAACCGAAGGTTGTCACCTTTGAAGAAGATCTGAAAAAGAGGCTGGAGTTTGCACAGAATACCGATACGCCCCGGCGTGCGGTGCGCAAGACGCTGGAAACAACGGACTTTGTTGTGGAAGAACAGCTGGAGTCTACCCGTATGGATGACAACGGTGTGAATGTAACCGAGCAGAGTGCGGAGATGATTCGCAATGCATACCAGCTGCAATATGTGATGCGCGCCATCAGCGATGATATGACATGCCTGCGTACAGCCATTCGCGGACAGTAAGGAAGGTGGGCAAAGATGGCTTTTTTGAGTTCAATCAATGTAGTGGCATCCGGCTTGACTGCACAGCAGATGCGCCTGGATGTGGTTTCTGAAAATATTACCAATTCTACCACCACCCGTACAGAAAACGGCGGTGCGTATCGCAGAAAAATGGTTACATTTGAGGCAATTCCCGCGCAGGAAACATTTCAGGCAGCCCTTGCCAGGGTTTCCGGCACAGCGTCCAATGAAAACCGTGGAAACGGCGGCGGTGTCCGTGTAGCACAGATCGTGGAGGACCCTTCCGATTTCAAGATGGTTTATGATCCGACCCATCCTGATGCCAATGGGGAAGGGTATGTGGCAATGCCCAATGTGGACATGATCAAGGAAATGGCAGATGCAATGGCAGCAACACAGGCATATGCAGCAAATGTAACAGCCCTGAATACGTTGAAGGCTGTGATTGCCAAGGGCCTTGAAATTGGCAGATAAGTATTAGGAGGGTAAGACATATGATTGCACCGATTGATCAAATTACAGCAATATCCGGTGAAAAACAGGCAGCAGGTATCGAAAAAAACGGTGATGCGTCCAACAGCATGTTTGCGTCTGTCTTTCGCTCCGCAATCGATAATGTAAAAGAAACGGATGCCGATGCTGTAAAAGCAGAGTATCTGATGTCAACAGGGCAGCTGGATAATCCGGCAGAGCTGATGATTGCCAGCACGAAGAAAGTTATGGCAGTTGATATGCTGGTTCAGCTGCGCAACAAGGCATTGGATGCCTATACAGAATTGACACGTATCAACCTTTAATACAAATGCTCCCAAAGGAGCGAATATCTGACGGAGAGCATATTGCAAACGCCAAGAATAGACTGGGATGGTCGCATTCTTGGCGTTGCAAAAGTTTTAAAACAAGTTTTGTACTTATGAAAATGCAGGGCTCTGGAAGGGAGTAATGACGTTGGACAACGGAAGAGACGGAGAAGCTGAAAAGTTGCCGCAAAGTCTGAATCAGGCCGGCGAAAATATTTTGATAGAAGGCTTGGATACATCTTCTATGGGGTTTCCGTGTGGTATCCTTCGGTGTACTTACGAAAAACATCCGAAAGCAATTTACGCAAACGATTGGATGTTTCATTTTCTTGGGATTGATGCAAACAGCGATACCTGGAAAGAATTTATTCAGCAGAATATTTTCTTTATGGTGCCTTTTGGAGAACGTGAGAAGCTGAAAAGAGATTTGGAGCTGGCAGCGGAGAGTATAACACCTATTTCAGTAGAGCACTGTGTCAGAAATGGCAACGGTAAGAAAACAAATCTCATTGGCTGGATACAACTGTTGCAGACAGCTTGCGGTGAGAGAGAATATGTATTTTTATATATTCAGGTTTGGAAGAAATATCTGGGTGTTCGGGAGGAACGCGAGAAGGCATATAAGACAGCACTTGAAGCGGCATATGACGCAATTTTTCGCATTGAATGGCAGGAAAAGGTTCTGGAGTGCAGTTATAGTAAATCGAATACGCACACAATGAATGTGCAGGGGATGCGCGTTATCCTGAACTCTGTGACACTGAAACGCTTGTGCGAGGTGATTTGCGAAAGGGATCGGGAACGGGTGAAAACCTTTTTTAAGGCGAGGCGCGCAAAACAGCAGGCCGGAACGATGGATGAGTGCGACAATCACATAGAGTTTCGAATTGAAAAGGACCACGATGAGAAAGAACTCCTTTTGGTCATAGTTGATTTGGATGAACAGACAACCATGCTTTGCTGCCGTGAAATCACACAAAAAAAGTATGTAGAACGAATAAACGAGGAAGCTGCATCTATTCAAGCCATTGAAATGGATATTGACCACAATGTGGGACGGCAGCCGATTAAATCGACAATATACAGGGTTCGGGGAGATCGTATATATCTGGAATCCGGTGTCGATCAGAATGTTCCGGAGTTTGGGCTAACATATCGTGAATTTTTGCACCGGTCCAAAATTTCTGAAAAAGAATACCAAACGGTGATTCAAGGCGGAAAAGCGATTCTTGCAGAAGGTGATGCGGATTTGGGAGGCATGCGCATTATGTATACGACGCACAGAAATGCGTTGGATCCATGCCAAGAGTACCTGCTGCTTCTGCATACCTTTAAAATGGGGCAGCCGGTGGCAAGTGGCACCAAGCCAAGAGTCAGAATTCACGCATTTGGCTATTTTGATGTGTTTGTTGATGGAAAACCGATTATTTTTCGCTATGAAAAAAGCAAAGAAATGCTGGCGATTCTGGTGGATCGTAATGGAAGTTTTGTGGCGAACCCTTATTTTATCAGCTGTCTTTGGGGCGATGAGCCGTACAGCGAGAAGATTCAGGGGCGCTGCCGTCAGACAGCATATCGCTTGATGAAAACGCTTAAACAATACGGGATTGATGATATTATTGAAACAGTGGACGGACATCGCCGTATTATCCCGGAGATGGTTGAATGCGATTATTTTAACTATATCAACGGAAAAGGAGCGCCGGAACAATCGTTTTGCGGCGCATATATGTCAGATTACAGCTGGGGCGAGGAAACATTGTCTCGCCTGCTGAAAAAAATAAGTAAATAGTATGTTACTGAATGAGATGAAAATCATGTAATGTCAAAAGGAGCGGATATTCTTGAAAAAGATATCTGCTCTTTTCATTGGGAACTTTGGGGGATTCAAGAAAGAAAATTCAAAAAGAAAGACTTGCGTAACGAATATGTAACGATTTGGTGATACATATGCGATGATAAAGGCGAAAATTGTCGAATAATGTAACGCCATGTGGTGTAAAATAAGCCAGAAAATGGAGTACTATGTATGCTAAGTAAGTTCTCACGTGGCAATTATGTTTGGATTGCAGAAAAGTATTTTCATACGAAAATATTGTAGCGGTGGGAACAAGGCTTTAGAAGCTGGAGGCCAATCCGATGATTGACAAAACAAGAGAAAAAGTAAAGCCTTATCTGGATAAGGCCAAAGAGTTCCTGAAAAAAATACCTAAAAAAGCATATATCGCAGTTGCAGCACTTCTGATTGCAGCGTTGGCAGTGGTTGTTTGGCTGAATAATCGGCCCTATGAAGTGCTTTTTACGGACTTGAATGCCGGTGAAGTGTCGTCTATCTTAACTTACTTGGACGAAACCGGTGTTACAAAATATAAGGTTGAAAATAATGATACTATTTTGGTGCCAAAGGATCAGGAAGCGGATTTGAAGATGCGTCTTTTGATGGAGGGGTATCCGCAATCAGGCTTTGCGTATAAGTATTCTGAGGGCGCGGGGGCGCTTGCGACGGAGTCTGAGCGCAGCCGGGCGGATCGGCGCGATTTGCAGGATCGTATGAGTGCTGTTGTGCGCAAATTCGACGGCGTGAAGGAAGCAGTGGTCACCATTAATCCCGGCGAAGATCACCGCTATGTGCTGGACAGCAATAATGTTGTTGAGGCAACTGCATCGGTGGCTCTGACCATGATGGAAGGCAGAAAGCTGACAAATGAACAGGCCGACGCAATTCGTAATCTGGTTGCACATTCCGTAAAAGGTTTGAAGATCGATTCTGTCACGATCAGCGATACCGCGGGTAATAACTACAATAAGGTGGATGCCGCATCAGACAGTGAGGCATCTGCGCTGAAGCTGCAGCTGGAGCAGGAATGGGAAAATAAAATCCGCACCAATGTGCTGACGGCGCTGACGCCTTGGTACGGTGAAGAAAACGTCAAGGTCAGTGTAAACTGCACCGTCGATGTGAGCCGGACTGTGGAAAATAATACCGATGTCATTTTGCCGGAGTGGGCACAGGATGGCAGTACCAACGGACGGGGAATTGTGGGCTCCAGAATTTATAATTTTGTTGTCGTCAATGGCGATGAGCAAACACAAGGCGGTACAGTCGGTACCGAAACAAATGCTGATTTTCCGGAATATGTGGAAGATCTTCCGCAGCTGGACGGCAATGAAAAAGAAGTTCAGGCCAGCGGACAGACAGACTATGATAATTCGCGCAGCGAAAAGCATATTGTACGCACCGCAGGATATTTAACGGACTGCATGATTGCTGTCAGCATCAATTCCACTACTGCCGGTACTGTCAATAAGCAGGAAATCACACAGCATGTAGCAAGAGCTGCGGGCATTACGGGTAGATATGATGAAGGAACAGGCATTGAATACCTGAACGATAAAATTTCTGTGATTGCAGAGCCTTTCTATGTACCGACGCCCGGATTGCCGATCAATCCTCAGAGTCCAATCGAGATGTGGATGCTCTATGTGGGCGCAGGTGTCCTGCTGCTGTTCCTGCTTCTGCTGATTGCGGTGCTGCTGGTGCGCCGGAAAAAGAAAAAGCAGGAAAATGATAATTACGATGTGGATGCATATCTGGCGGCTGTGCGCAATGCCGATGTAAATGATACCGGTGCAGATGTGATGAGCATGCAGTCGGAGAGAAGCATTGAACTGAGGAAGGATATCCGTAAATTCGCTGAGGATAATCCTGAGATTGCGGCACAAATGCTTCGCAGCTGGCTGAGAGGGGACGATGACAATGGCTGAGAATGTAACGGCTGCGGCGAAAGAGGCTCCAAAAAGCAACGAAGCGTCCAAAAGCAAAGAGACAAAAAAGAAGACACGTTTGGGCAATGCGCAAAAAGCAGCGGCTGTTGTTGTTGCGCTGGGTGTTGATAAAGCTTCAGACATTTATAAGTATATGGAGCCGGAGGATGTTGAGCAGCTGACGATTGAGGTTGCGCAGCTTGGCTTCTTAGATTCGGATCAAACAGAAGATGTGCTGAACGATTTCTATCAGGTCTGCATGACCAATAAGGCTGTTACAGAAGGCGGCTTGGAATATGCGCGTTCTGTTCTGGAAAAAGCATATGGTGAGCAGGCTGCACAGGATCTGCTTAACAAAGTGACGAAAACACTTAAGAGCAGGGAATTCGCATTTATGAATAAGGCGGATATTAAATCCCTGTATGCCGCTTTGCAGAGTGAAAGACCGCAGACAATTGCACTGGTGCTTTCTTATATAGATGCAGACAAAGCGGCGGGTGTGTTGGCGCAGCTGGATGAAAAGAGACAGATTCAGGTTGTTGAAAGTATTGCCAAGATTGATACGGTTTCTCCTTCCGCAGTGAAGATTATAGAGGCGGAGATGAACAAAAAATTCTCCAACATTGTCAGCAGCAGCCGTGTGAAGGTCGGCGGCATCGACTATGTGGCTAATATGATGAATAACCTTGATCGCACGAGTGAAAAGAATATTTTTGAAGGGCTTGGTATGCACGATCAGGATCTTGTGGAAGAGATCCGCAAGCGCATGTTTGTCTTTGAAGATATCATTACCATGGACGATCGCTCTGTCCAGCGCTTCCTGCGTGACTGTGATCCCAGAGATCTGGTGCTTTCGCTTAAAGCTTCTAATGAAGAAGTGGCAAACAAACTGTTCAGCAATATGTCCAGCCGTGTGGCACAAAACATCCGTGACGATCTGGAAATCACGAACAATGTTCGTATGAGAGATGTTGAGGATGCACAGCAGCGCATTGTGGGAATTATCCGCAGCTTGGAAGAAAAGGGAGAAATTATTATCCTGAAGGGCGGAAAGGACGATATCATTGCATAAATTATGGAAATTTGCGTCAAAAGTCGGCTCGGAAGCTCCGAAGATCGAGACGTATGAATTTACTGCAACGGAAGATATAGAGTTTGGACCAGAAGAGGAATCGGTGCTGTCCATTGAAGAGTCTGATGAAGATATCGATCAGGAAAAGAATGTCGAGGATGCGCAGGAATGTAATCCGAGATCAGACCCCGTTAGTTATGCACAGATGCAGAGCGAATGCATTATTCAAGATGCAAAGGCGCAGGCAGAGCAAATTATCCGCGAGGCAGAGGAACAGGCACAAAAACAAATTCAGGAAGCTCGGCAGCAGGCTGTAGAAAACGGCTATAAAGACGGATTTCAACAGGGAATACAGGAAGGCACTGCAAAAGCAATGCAGGAAAGCATGGAGGCGAGAGCAGAGCTTGCGCAGCAGTTGAGCGACGAAGTTGAAGCGTTCCTGGAGAAAGGGAATCGCGCCTTGGATAAGCAGCTCGATGACAATTTGGATGATCTGCGTGATTTGGCACTTGCGGTCGCGGAAAAGGTTATTTGCATCAGTCTTAAGAGCAGCTCAGATGTGATTGGACGGATGATTCAAACGGCGGTTGATAAAAGGAAACGTCGTGAATGGGTACATATTTATATTTCGGAATGTGATGCAAAACGGCTGACAACTTTGCCGCCGGCACTGACAGCGGCATTGGCAGAATTATCTGACCGCGTGCGGATCATTCCGATGGCGGATGATGAAGAGGGAACGTGCATTATTGAATGTCCTGATGAAATCATTGATGCCAGTGCGGCCACACAGGTTCAAAATATACGGGAAATGCTGAGTCATCAAAGCGCAAGCGGAGTGATGACGAATTTGAACTTTACAGAAAAATGAGAGGGCGGGCCATGTTCCGACAAATGATTCGTCAGGTTTACAATGCAGAAACATACAGCCTGACAGGAAAAATTGAAAACATTGTTGGAATGTCCATCGAAGCTTCGGGCGGGCATGCTGCTGTGGGCGATATTTGCCGAATCTATGACGGCGACTCCGGCAGACAGGTCATGGCTGAAGTAGTCGGATTTAAAAACGATAAGATTCTCCTGATGCCATATTCTGAAATGAACGGCATTTCAGCGGGAAATTTCGTGCGAAACACCGGGCGTCAGCTGACCCTTCGTGTTGGTGAATCGCTGCGTGGGCGTGTGATCAATGCATTGGGAGAACCCATTGACGGAAAGGGCCCCATTGAAGACGCGACGCCCTATTGTATTACAGGAAGTCATATCAATCCCTTGTCCAGGCCTCCGATTCGGGAGCGTATGGAATTTGGCGTTAAAGCGATTGACGGTATGATTACGATTGGTAAAGGTCAGCGTATCGGCATCTTCGCCGGTTCCGGCGTTGGTAAAAGTACATTGATGGGTACGATCGCAAAAAATGTCAAGGCAGATATCAACGTCATTGCTTTGGTAGGTGAGCGTGGACGAGAAGTTTTGGAATTTGTCCAAAAAGATCTGGGGGAAGAAGGCATGGCCCGTTCTGTTTTGGTTGTGGCAACATCCGACCAGCCGGCAATGCTGCGTATGAAATGTCCCAGTGTTGCCACGGGTATTGCGGAATACTTCCGGGATCAGGGGTATGATGTTCTGCTGATGATGGATTCACTGACACGTTTTGCCATGGCACAGCGAGAAATAGGACTTGCTATCGGAGAGCCTCCGGTTTCCAGAGGATATACACCTTCTATTTATACAGAGCTGCCGAAACTTTTGGAACGAAGCGGCAATTTTGCGCGAGGTTCCATTACCGGTGTCTATACGGTGCTGGTGGAAGGCGACGATACCAATGAGCCGATTTCCGATACCGTGCGCGGCATTTTGGATGGGCATATTATTCTTTCCCGTGCGCTGGCGAATGCAAACCACTATCCTGCAATCGATGTCAGCGGGAGTGTCTCCCGTTTGATGACGGAAATCGTATCACCGGAGCATCGCCAGCTGGCGTCAAGAATTCGAGACATTATGGCGGTTTATCAGAAAAACGCAGACTTGGTATCTATTGGTGCCTACAAAGCCGGGACAAACCGGAAATTGGATTTTGCGCTGTCTAAGATCGATGCCATCAATGCTTTTTTGATGCAGGATGTAGGCGAAGCTTTTACTTATGAAGAAAGCATCCGATTGATGCAGGACATTTTAAAATAAGCTGAGAAAGAGAAGGGGATTTTGTGAAAAGATTTCAATTTCCACTAGAAACGGTTCTCTCTTATAAGCAGCAGATGCTGGACGCGCAGCAGGCCGAGCATGCAATCATCATAGCTGCTGTGCAAAAACAGGAAGAGCATGTCCGTCTGCTGCAAGAGGAGTACGAGGCATATGCGAATGAATATCGCGTGCATTGTGCAGCAGGTATGGATATCAAGGAAGTGCTCGCCTGCCAGGCAGGACTTCGGGCGCGGGAGCGGGAAATTCAGCAGCAAACAGCCGAGCTGAAAAAACTGCACCAGCAAGAAGAGGAAAAGCGCATGGAAGTCATCGCAGCAAAGCAGGACACCTCGTCTATTGAAAAGCTCAAGGGTAAACAAGTGAGTCTGTATAACGCAGCAGCTGCCAAGAGTGAGGAACTGCTCATTGAAGAGTTCGTGTCCTCAAGACGATGCGCTGCAATGGGATGATCGTATCCTACATATTTATTTGGTAGTAAGTGAGCAGGTTTGGATATTGCAAATCGGGTCACATTGCTATAAATAACGGCTTTTGTGCTATGACAAAATTCGTTGTTTTATAACAAAATGTATCATAGCAAGTAAATAATACAGAGAGGAGGAAAACTTATGGGTCAAATCGATAACGGTATGCTGAACATGATGCAGGCGGTTTCTTCTGCAAAGGCGGATACGCCGAAGAAAACAAGCGGTGAAACCGGAAAGGACAACGATTTCCGTGATCTGATGAATCAGCATACACAGCAGACAACTGCCCAGCAGAAAGAAGAAGAGCAGCCGCAAAATGCGGGCATCCCACAGGGGCAGCCGGGAAAACAGCCGGTAGACGAAAGTGTGCTGCAGGAGCTTGCTGCGATGCAGATGCTTTGTGCAGGACAGGTGCAGATCGTTTCTGTGCCGGAGGTTAAGCCGGAGCAGATGATGGAACAGACTGTTGTTCAGATGCCGGAACGGGTGGCGAATATTGCGGAGAATGCCGTGCAGCAGCAGCCCTTGAAGGAAACGGCGGTAAAGACTGACAGCCAAACTGTGCCGGAGGCTGGGCAGAAGGTTTTGGGCGAGCAGCCTGAAACGAAGGTAGTAACGCAAAAGAGTGAAATGCCCGATGCCGGCATGCAGCAGAGCCGCACGCCTGAGAATACTGCAAAGCAGACGGTGAAAACCGCGGCGCCCGATACAGATGTGCCGGGAGATCTGCCGGATGGCATGGACAATAAGGTTTTTGCGCGTGTGGAATCGGCACCTATTAAGGTGAGCGAGACTGCCAAACAGCCTGTGCAGGCAAAAAGTGTTGAATCTCAGGTTGCCGAAAGATTGACGGAAGCGCTGAACAAGGGCGAAACGAAGGTGGAGCTGCAGCTGACACCTGAGAATCTGGGCAAGATTACCATTGAACTGACAAAAAAGGGTGACGGAGCAATTCAGATTGTTCTGCATGCAGAAAACAGTCAGACAAGAATGTTGTTGGAACGGGATTTATCCAATATGCAAAACTTGTTGAGCCGCGGAACGCAGCAGGAAGTTTTGGTAGAAGTACCCCGTCAGCAGGAATCCCAGCAGAAAGAGTTCTATGACGAACAGCAGCAGCAACAGCAGCATCAGCAGGAGCACAGGCAGAGCAAAAAGGAAAGTGATGATTTTCTAAATCAGCTGCGTCTGGGGCTTGTGCCAGCAGATGAGGCGGTGTCTTAAGAAAGGAAGTGAGTTCGATGAGCAATTATATGGGCGATCTCAATACATATCTGGCGACAAACGCAGCCAGAAGCACATCAAACGGTCCGACACCTAAGCAAATGAACGATAAGTTTGATATGAATATGCAGGATTTCCTGGTGCTGATGGTAACGGAACTGCAAAACCAGAGTTTGGACTCTACAGCAGATACTTCGCAAATGCTCAATCAGCTGGTCATGATGCAGATGGTCAGTGCACTGACGAATATGACGGATGCTTCTGTCATGGGTTATGCAGCATCGCTGGTTGGCAAAACGGTCACCGTCGGTGAATACGATTCCAAGGGTGTGCTTCAGGAAGTTCTCGGAACAGTGACAGGAACAGGTACGATGGACGGCAAACAGGTTGTATTTATCAATGATAAGTATTATTTCCTGAATGAAATTATTGCAGTTGGTCAGTTGCCCGCAAAACCGGAAAAACCTGAAGGCGGCGAAACAGAAAAGCCTGAAACTGGAGAAACTGATAAAGTGCCTGAGGGCGGTGGAACAGAAAAGCCTGAAGGCGGCGAGCAGCCTCCCAAGGATCAGCCGACAGAAAACGGAGCAAAATTCTGAAATTGAGGTAATGTCGTATGATTGAACGTCTGCAAAATCAAGTGCGGCTTCAGCAACATGAGACATCCACCGTATCAGAGAAAAAGCAAACAAGCGGATTCAGTGATCTTTTACAACAAAAGCTGGATCATGCGGATGTCCGGCCGCAGGAAGTGACATTTTCCAAGCATGCGCAATGTCGAGCAGAGGAACGTGGTATTGAAATCACTCAGAGTTTGATTGATCAGATCAAAGGCGGAATGATCCGCGCACAGGAAAAGGGTGCAACCAATATTCTGGCGATGGATTCGGAAAAAGCGTTTATTATCAACGTTCCCAATGCAAAAGTGATTACTGCCATTACGCAGAAGGAAATGGAAGAAAGTGTATTTACAAATATTGACGGTGCCGTGTTCCTGTAAACACTACAGATAGCAGGACCGGTTGCGGAGGCTATGGTCATTTATCCGATTGATAAATGACCGGCGGCGCCAAAATCGAAAGGAGAACACAGTTAAAATGACTGGAGCAATGTATGCTGCGATTGCGGGTCTGAGAACCCACATGAGCAAAATGAATGTTATCGGCAACAATATCGCCAACGTCAATACCGCTGGCTATAAAACCCAAAGAACCCTTTTCCAGGACGCCATGTACAGCATGTACTCCGGCGGTTCCAACGGTACGACGACCACCGGCGGCAGAAACCCTGCACAGATCGGCTACGGTTCCCAGATCAGCAGCATTGATATCAATATGACCACCGGCACCTTTACCCCCGGCAGACCCACCGACTGCATGGTTGTCGGCGATGGTTTCCTCATGGTGGGCGACAAGAATCTTGCCACCGTTATCGATCCCAACAACCCTGAAAGCCTGAAGAGTCTGAAGCTTACCCGCGTGGGCGATCTGGAGTTTAAAGCGGATGGTTACTTGTGTGATGGCAGAGGTAATCCGGTTTACGGTTTCCTCACCACCGGCGTGGATCAGAACGGCAAGCCCATTGTCAGTGATCAGCTGGTGCCCATCCGTCTGCCGAAGATGGAGGTGGCTTACTATCAGCCGGATGGCGCCCCTGGCACCCAGGCGGACTATGAGGCGGCTACCCCGGAGATCAAGAAAACGTGGACCGTCAAAACCGAGATTAGGTATCCTGTGGATAAAGATGCGCAGAACAACAATGCTAATATTCCGCTGCATGATTATGAGAAAAGAGATCAGAACGGCGATCTGATCGCCCTGCCCAACGCAGAGCTGGACGGCATCAGCATCAATCCCAAGACCGGTGCCATCACCGGTACAGTCAAGGGCGCCGATCTGGAGATCACCATCGGTTTTGTGGCTGTTGGCAACGTGACCAACCCCAACGGCGTCACCCATGACGAAGGATACTACTACACCGCCGGTGAAGGCTGCGGCGATCTGACTGTTTCTCTGATCGGTGGCGTGGGTAAGGATCTGGGTATTGAACGCGTCAATGCCAGCCTGTACAGGCCCGGTGCAAACAATACGCCTCAGTCCGATAAGATGGTGATTGGCGATGCCGGTGAAACCAGAATCATGCCCGGCGGTCTGGAGGGCTCCAACGTGGAACTGGCTGCTGAAATTTCCGAGATGATCACAACACAGCGTGGTTATCAGGCAAATACCAGAATCATCACTGTGACAGATACCATGCTGGAAGAACTGGTGAACATGAAGCGTTGATTTATCAATAAAATATCAGCAATACATAAAAAATGGGGGCATGGAGATGCGCTCTATGCCCCCAAAAAATTATTTTTATATAAAGGATGGTGCCGCTATGATCCTTTTAACAAAAAGAAACAACGAACGATTTATTCTGAATCATCGCCAAATTCAGTGCATTGAGATGATTCCGGAAACCAAGATCGTCATGGTCAATCATGACTATTTTTTAGTACGTGAAACAGTTGATGAAATTATTGATAAAATCGCAGATTACAACGCTAAAGTCATGGATATTCACAGAGAGATATCCGTTGTGGACAAGCGTTGATGAGATACCTACGGGGAGAGAATGAACTCCGACAGGAGGATAGAGAAAGATGAAACTGAATCTGAATTATATCATTGGTCTGGGTGGTGCACTGCTGGTATTTGTATTCGGTATGGTTACCAAGATCACGGAAAACGGTCTTGAGGTCAAACTGGAATCCGCGTTAAATTTTGTGGACCCTGCCAGTATCCTGATCGTTATTGGATGTACGGTGTTCGTTGTGATTGCCAGCTTCCCGGCTTCCATGCTGAAGGAAGTGCCGAAGCATTTTAAAATCATTCTGAGCACCAATCGCTTTGATCCGCTGTACTATATCGATCAGCTGGTGGAGCTAGCACAGGTTGCAAGAAAAGAAGGTCTGCTTTCGCTGGAAGAGCGCGCAGCACAGCAGGCAGATCCCTTTTTCAAGCAGGCAATTATGCTGATTGTGGATGCGTATGATGCGGATAAGATTCGAAATATTCTGGAAACAGATATTGAGAATACATCCAGTCGCCATGATATTGTTGCGGGTATGTACGATAAAGGAGCCGGTGTTGCACCTGCATTTGGTATGGTCGGTACGCTGGTCGGCTTGATCAATATGCTCAAGGGCATGGATCTGAGCGGCGACAGCCAGTCCAATCTGGGCGCTGATATGGGTACGGCATTGATTACCACATTGTATGGCGTCGTTCTGGCGCACCTGATCTTCAGCCCAATCGCTACATTGCTGCGCAGCAGAGATGAAGAGGAAGTTCTCTGCAAAATGATTATTGTCGAGGGTGTCATGTCCATTCAGGCAGGTGAAAACCCAAAGTTCCTGCGTGACCGCCTGATGACCTATATGGCGCAGAAGCAAAGAGATGCCGAAGGCGGTGCCAAGGAAGGCAAAAAGGGCAAAAAGAAAAAGGGTGAAAAGTAATTTCACTGCAGGGAAAGAAGGAGAGCAGATTTGAAACGAAAAAAAAAGTCCTCCGGTGGCGGTGCCAACTGGATGGATACATATGGTGATATGGTTACGTTGCTGCTTTGCTTTTTTGTGCTGCTCTACTCCATGTCTACCATCAGCGAAGATAACTGGCGCGCCATTGTTATGAGCTTTAATCCAAGTGCGGCAATGGCGACTACGGAAACCTCTGGAAATAAAGGTCCGATGGCCGATCCGCTGGACCCGGACGGAAAGGGATTAGACAAAGGATTATCCCAATCGGATGTTGATGCAAAAATGCAGTCCCTTTATGAATCCCTAAAGGATTATGTCAGCCGCGAAGGTGCGGAAAGTACGATTTCCGTAACACAAGGTGACGGAAAAGTGTTTATCTCCTTTAATCAAGCTGTGTTTTTTGCTGGTAACAGTTCGGTTTTAAAAAAAGAGGCATATCCGATTTTGGATGATATGAGCAATATACTCAGCGGCGTGGCAGATGCAATTGATGAAGTGCGTGTTTTAGGCCACACGGCTCAGGGAACGCCGGAACGTCCCAATACTGTGAGAACGGACCGTAAATTATCCAGTGATCGCGCAACAAATGTTGTGATTTATTTACAGGAGCACACTGCTGTTTCGCCGGCGCGCCTGGTCAGCGAAGGTGTGGGACAATGGAGACCTGTTGCAAGCAATGCTACGCCGGAAGGACGTTTAAAGAATCGGCGCGTTGAAATGATTATCAGCGGACGAAACTTAGCGGAGGAAATGCAGCAGGGAGTTGCGTCATATGAGGTTGCAGACCATGGAGAGTAAAAAGATCCGATATTTGTCAAATTCTATGCAGGAGGCAAGGTAGGGAAAAGATATGGCAGAAAAATTATCACAAAGCCAAATTGATGCGTTGCTAAATGCGGTCCGAAGCGGTGAAAAGGATTTGTCAGAGACGCCTGAGGAATCTCCGGAAACCAAGTACCGAAAGTATGATTTTACCAGTCCTCGGAAGTTTACTAAGGATCGTATGAAAATGCTGCAAAGCATCTATGACAATTATGCACGAATTATTAATTCGCGTTTAAATGCCCGGTTGCGTACAAATTGTGAAATCACAGTAGAAAGTGTAGAAGAACAGCACTATTATGAATTCTCCAATGCATTGACAGAGGGTGATGTTCTTGCACTTGCAAACGTAACCATTGGGGAAGATCCGAATGATCATTCAGCGAAGATCTTCCTGTCGACCCCCACAGTGATGACAATGATGGATCGATTGATGGGCGGAGAAGGAGATGTGGACGATACCCTGCTTACAGATTATTCGTATACAGATCTGGAACTGCGCCTCTATGAAGATATTGCCCAAGATCTGATCGACGTTATGGGCAACAGCTGGGATAACTATATTCCCATTCGTTTTGGGTATATGCGCACGGATGTAAATCCCACAATGAGCCAAACAGTGGGACTGGATGAAATCGTTGTGATTGTGGATATCAAAATAAAGTTCCCCAATATGGAGGGACGTATGAGTATCTGCCTGCCGGAGGAAATGTTGACAGCGGTGTTCAGTATTATTACCAATGAGAATCCTGCTCGCAGGGTGAGCGGCGATCGAAAAGCGGATGAAATTTTTGAAACCCTGCGTGACAGTGATCTGGAAGTGGTTGCCGAACTGGGCAATACAGAACTCATGCTCAGTGATATCTACCATCTTAATGTGGGAGATGTAATCGATATTGGAACATCCAAAGATTCGGACATCTTTTTGGATATTGGCGGATATCGTTGGTTTACGGGCCGTATGGGCGTATACAAGAAAAATTTGGCCGTCAAGATAGATTCGGTATATCAGGCGGAGTAAAGGAGCGCGAAATCGAATGGAAAATGAATTGTTCGGCCTGATGGAGTTGGATGCCCTCGGTGAAATGATGAATATCAGTTTGGGATCTTCTGCCACGGCTGTCTCAAACATGTTGGAGCATCGAGTCGATATCACGACTCCAAAGGTTACGGTCGTTGACGTTGCTGATTTTGAGCTGGGGAATTTGGAACCGGCAATGGGTGTCAAAATCAGCTATGTGGAAGGCTTGGATGGCAGCAATATTATGTTGCTGCGCCGCAGTGATGTCAAAGTAATTGTTGACATTCTAATGGGGTATGAATCCCCGGAAGAGGAATTTCAACTGAATGAGCTGACGATCAGCGCGGTTTGTGAAGTTATGAATCAGATGATGGGTTCTGCGGCAACAGCGTTGTCTGACTTCCTCGGATTCCCGGTTAATATTTCCACACCGGAACCCTTTGAGTTGGAGGATCTTGACAGTTTTAAAAAGAGCCACTTCCCTGAAGGGGCAGATACTGTTGTTGTTGTTCGATTTGCTTTAAAGATCGAAGGCGCAATGGAAAGTGAGTTCATGAATGTAATGAGTGTTTCACTGGCAAAGGAACTGCTCCGTGGACTTGGTATCAGCAGCGAAGATGCGATTACACCGCTGCCTGCGCCGGTTGTCGAGGAAAGTGCGGCACCTGCACCTGCATCGGCAGGTGAGAAGAAGATGACGCAGGAAGAGATCGAGCGGATGATGAGCGGACTTGCTGGTGAACCTGCACCTGCACCCACACCCACACCTGCGCCGGCAGGTGAGAAGAAGATGACGCAGGAAGAGATCGAGCGGATGATGAGCGGACTTGCTGGTGAACCTGCACCTGCACCCACACCCACACCTGCGCCGGCAGGTGAGAAGAAGATGACGCAGGAAGAGATCGAGCGGATGATGAGCGGACTTGCTGGCGAACCTGCACCTGCACCGTCATCTGCACCTACGCAGCAAATGCCCCCGGTACAGCCGGGTGTGCCGGCACAACCGGTACCGATGCCGCCTTATGGGTATCCTCCGATGGAGGGCAATCCGTATGCATATATGGGATATCCTCCAATGTATTATCCCGGTTATGGCTATCCGCCTCAGGCAGCCGGACAGGTAGAGCAAAAGGTGATTACGACAAAAGAGGTTCAGATGCCTGAAATGCAGCCGTCGGCATCCCTTGGCAAAGAGCAGAGCGAAAACCTTGATCTGATTATGGACGTGCCTCTGCAGGTAACGGTGGAAATTGGAAGAACACGCAGGAAAGTTCAGGATATTCTGGAGTTTTCCAAGGGCTCTTTGGTGGTGCTGGATAAGCTGGCCGGCGATCAGGTGGATTTGTTCGTCAACGGTAAATGCGTTGCCAAGGGCGATGTGGTGGTTATCGATGATAACTTCGGTGTGAGAATCACAGAAATCGTTCAAAAAAGCGGTTTAGAAGAAATTGCATACCGTAAAAAATAAAACTTCAATCTACAAACCCAAACAAATAAATTATGAACAGAAGGATGGTATAGAAAAATGGCAAAAAAAATTTTGTTAGTGGATGATGCAGCATTTATGCGCAAGATGATCAGTGATACTTTGAGCAAGGCTGGTTACACAGAACTTTTTGAAGCAGTGGACGGTGCTGATGCTGTGGCAAAATTCGGCGAAATTCAGCCGGATCTGGTCATTATGGATATCACGATGCCCAACAAAGATGGTCTGGAAGCATTGAAGGAAATTCGTGCAAAGGACAGCAATGCAAATGTGGTCATGTGTTCTGCAATGGGTCAGGAAAGCATGGTTATGGACGCGGTTCGCTCTGGTGCAAAGGACTTTATCGTAAAGCCTTTTAAGGCAGATCGCGTTTTGAAAACTGTCAACAGCATTTTGGGCGCACCCTGATCAGAAGATGCTTTCAGATAGTCCGTGGGTATCCCTGTTGGGGATGATCGTTGTTATGGCGGCAATCATTGGGCTTGCATACTGGTTTACGCGCTATGTTGTGGGCGGAAACCAGATGCACTCCTTTGGCCTGCTGCAAAAAAATGATCAACTGCTGGTTCTGGCACAAACACCGATTGGAAAAGATCAGCGTCTGGCAGTGATCCGGGCAGGAACACGGTATTTCGTTGTCGGTATTACAGCGCAAAATATTTCAATGCTGGCAGAACTTTCAGAAGATGAGGCTGCGCTCTGGCAGGAAAGCCGGAGCGGGAAAGAGCATGTGCAGACACCCGCCTTTCACCAAGCCTTTATGGATGCATTTCAGAAACGAAAGAAGAGGTGAAGAGTAGTGGCGCAAGGCCTGATCAATATCAACGGAGACAATGTGCAGACACTGGAAATTTTGTTTTTAACAACGCTGATTCCTCTGCTGCCGTCTTTGCTGGTGATGATGACATCCTTTACGCGATATATCATTTCTTTTTCGTTTTTGCGTATAGCACTTGGTACGCAGCAAACACCGCCGAATATTGTGCTGATCGGATTGGCGTTATTCCTCACATTGTTTACGATGGGACCAACGCTAACGCAAATTCAAGAGCAGGCATATGAGCCTTATGTGGCAGAGCAAATCAGTCAGGAGGAATTCGTCGAGCGGGCGCAGGTTCCGCTGAAGGACTTTATGCTCAACAATATGAAGCCGAGGACGCTGGAAATGTTCTGTGATCTTGCGGGTGAGGATATGCCGGAAGAGGAGAATCTTCGCCAATTACCGCTTCGGATCATTGTGCCGTCTTTTATGACATGTGAGCTGCAGCGTGCTTTTGAGATCGGATTTTTGCTGTTCCTGCCGTTTATGCTGATTGACATTGTAGTTTCTTCTACATTGATGTCCATGGGTATGATTATGCTGCCGCCATCGATGATTTCGATGCCGTTTAAGCTTTTGCTGTTTGTGACACTGAATGGATGGGAGCTTTTGTTTTCCAGCTTGGTGCAAGGCTTTCAGTAGACGATGGAGGAGAGATAAAACATGGATGCAACCATCGTATCAGATGTGCTGCGAGACGCCTTGATTGTTGCAATCAAGCTGAGCGCGCCGATGCTGGTTCTCGGCATGGCGGTAGGTGTGCTTGTGGCAATTTTTCAGGCGGTGACGCAGATCCACGAACAGACATTGGGTTTTATTCTAAAGCTTGTTGTGGTGATTATTGTGCTGCTGATCAGCGGAGGCTGGATGTTGGCAACCTTGCAGGATTATACCAGAGAATTATTTTTGATAATTGCAGCCTAGCGGCTGTATGGAGAAGACATGTTACAGTGGCAGGAACTGACATTATTTTTGTATATTATTGCACGGGTCAGCGGATTTATCTTATTTAATCCGTTGATCGGACGAAGCAATGTGCCGGCATATGTTCGTGCAGCGGTAATTTTGGTGCTGTCGGTTTTTATGCTGTCGATCACAGAGCAGACTGTCGAAATGCCTACAGGAGTTGTGGTGTTTGCGGTTCGTGTGTTGATGGAAATGCTGGTGGGTTTTATTCTGGGGCTTGTGGTACATTTTTTCCTGTATATCCCCCAGCTTGCCGGTGAGACCATCGATCTTCAGATGGGTTTTACCATGAATCAGATCTATGATGCCGGGTCGCAGTCAAATTCATCCGTTACATCATTATTCCTGAAAACATTAATGATCCTGCTGTTTTTTGCTGCCAATGGACACCATACATTATTCCGGATTTTGCTGACATCAGGCGTGGGGGTGCCCTTCGGGGCGGTATCGTTTGATATCCCGATTCTGGTAAATGCAATGCTGGAGTTATTTGTGGAGTGCACGGTTTTGGGCGTAAAGCTCAGTTTGCCGATTCTTGCGGCAGAACTGCTGGGTCAGCTCGGTATGGGTATTTTGATGAAAGCGATTCCACAGATCAATGTGTTTTCTATCAATATTGAATTAAAAGTTCTCATCGGGCTTGTCCTGTTGTTGCTTTTGATTGCTCCGTTTAGCGAGTTTTTACTTGATGCGGAAATTATGATGCTGAACAGTATGGAAGGTGTCTTAAGGCTGGCCGGAGGATAAAAACCTTTTCTCTGCAAAAGGGGGGATGAAGCGTTGGCAGATAGTTCTAAAACCGAAAAAGCGACCCCCAAAAAGCGAAGGGATGAGCGAAAAAAAGGTAACGTATTCCTGAGCCAGGATGCGGTAGCGGTTGTAACATTGGTTGGAGCATGTGCCACGTTTTTCCTGTTGAGTTCAATGATTGTAAATGAAATTGGACACTATATGATTTTTTGTATCCAGCGATGCGGCATGAGGGGCAGCACAGAGCAAATCCTATCAGACTTGATGAATCAAGGGACTGTGACAGCATTCAAAACGGCGTTTCCGGGACTTATCGTCACCGGTATTTGCGGTGTAGCAGCAACTTTTGCCCAAACGCGCATGTTGGTCAGCAAGGAATTGCTGAAACCAAAGTTTAACCGTATTAATCCGATAGAAGGGTTTAAGCGGCTTTTTTCGATTCGCAGTGTTGTAGAAGCGCTGAAGGGAATTTTGAAAATTACAATTCTCATCGTAATCATTTACTTAAGCCTGAAAAACTTCTTGGGAGAAAGCTACAAATATTTATATACCGATATTAGTGCAGCCTGTGTGCATATGCTCGGTGTGGGACGCAACATGGTTGTGTGGATTGTTGTTGCGTTTGTGGCCCTTGCCGCTGGCGACTTTTTGTATCAGTGGTGGCATCATGAGCGTGAGCTGCGCATGAGTAAACAGGAAATCAAAGAAGAATACAAGCAAACAGAAGGCGATCCGCAGATCAAGGGTAAAATCAAAGAGATGCAGCGCAGAAGAGCACAAAGCCGCATGATGCAGCAGGTGCCTGCTGCGGATGTGGTCATTCGAAACCCGACGCACTTTGCGGTTGCGCTGCGGTATCGGCCGGATGTGGATGCGGCCCCGATCGTATTGGCGAAGGGACAGGATGAATTGGCGCTGAGGATTGTAAAAGTGGCAGAAGAGGCCGGCGTTACGGTGATGGAAAACGTACCGCTTGCACGGGCACTTTATGCCGGAGCAGAGCTGAATCAGGAAATTCCGCAGGAACTCTATGGTGCGGTAGCAGAAGTTCTGGTTTACATCTTTAGGCTCAATGACGAAAAAAAGATTGTAAAATGAAAAAGCAAAATGATGTGCGCACTGATGTGCGCATTTGATTAAAGGCAGGAGTGAATACCTGCGTGGTAATGCAAAGAAGTGGAGGAAACGGCGCATGAAGCGAATTTTAAATAATACGGTATCGCTATGCGTAGTGGTGGTCGTTCTATTTCTGATTGTACCCCTGCCGACATTTATGTTGGACTTTTTGCTGATTGTCAATATCGGCCTTGCCATTATGATTTTGATGATCACTATGAATATATCAGAAGCACTGGAATTTTCCATATTTCCATCGCTGCTGCTGGTAACGACGTTATTTCGACTAGGATTGAACGTGTCCAGTACACGATGGATCCTTTCCAACGGCGGTTACGCCGGTGAAGTAATTCAAAACTTTGGTCAGCTGATTACAGGCGGCAATATCGTCATCGGTGTTGTCATCTTCCTGATTATCGTGTTGATTCAGTTTATTGTTATTACAAAAGGTGCAGAGCGTGTTGCGGAAGTTGCAGCGCGTTTTACATTGGACGCAATGCCCGGTAAGCAGATGGCAATTGACGCAGACCTTTCCTCCGGACTGATTACCGAGCAGGAGGCGCGTGAAAGACGTCATAAGATCCAGAAGGAAGCGGATTTCTACGGCGCTATGGACGGTGCTACAAAGATCGTCAAGGGCGATGCGGTCATGTCTTTGATCATCACATTAATTAACTTCGTTGGTGGTTTGATCATCGGTATGACCAGTGGAGGAGACTTTAACTCGGTTTTGACAACCTATTCCATCGCAACCATCGGTGACGGTCTGGTTTCCCAGCTGCCTGCGCTGATGATTTCCACGGCAACCGGCATGATCGTTACACGTTCTGTTTCTGAGGGAAGCCTGAGCGTCGATGTGATAAAGCAGTTTTCCTCGCAGCCGCGTGCAATTATGGCAACCGGCGTGATTTTGCTGCTGCTGGCAGCGCTGCCGAGAACGCCCCATATGGCACTGTTTGCCGGCGGCACGCTGCTCGTTGTCGGCGGATATATCGTTGGCAAACGTATGGAAAAGCAGCAGGCTGTGAAAACCGCGCAGGATCATCAGCAGGTTGAGAATCCTGAGATGGCCGCACCCAGCGAAAGCGACTACTTTAAGGATATCAACAATGTATATTCGCTGCTGAATGTGGAACCCATCGAAATGGAATTCGGCTACAGCTTGATCCCTTTGGTGGATGAAAGCCGCGGTGGTAAGATGATTAGTCGAATTGTTATTTTCCGACGCCAGTATGCACAGGATATGGGCTTTGTATTTCCGTCCATTCGTTTGCACGATGCTGCTGCGCTGGGCACGAACCAGTATGTGATCCGCATCCGCGGTGAAGAAGTTGCGCGGGGCGAAATCCTCGTGGATTACTATCTGGCACTGGAGCCGGCAGCTCCGCTGGGAGAAATTGACGGCATTGAAACAATTGAACCTGCATACGGTATCCCATCCCGTTGGATTTTGCCTGAAAATAAGGAAATGGCGGAGATCTATGGATACAATGTTATCGATCCACTTTCTGTGATGCTGACCCACTTATCTGAAACAGTCAAAAAACACGCCTATGAGCTGCTGAACCGCAGTGAGACGATACAGCTTGTGGAAAACTTAAAGAACAGCATGCCGGAATTGGTGGAGGAAGTGGTTCCCAAAGTCATTACCTATTCTACATTGGAAAAGGTGCTGCGCGGCTTGCTGAAAGAGGGGGTTCCCATCAAAGATATGGGATTGATCCTCGAAACGCTGGCAGATGCCCTTACCTCCGGACACGATATCGATAGCGCAGTGGAGCAGGTGCGCGGTGCATTGGCAAGAACCATCACACGCCGCTTCTGCCAGGATGGACAGCTGCGCGTGATTACACTGGATGCAGAGGTCGAGCGCAGAATTATTACTTCGCTGACACGCAATGAGCAGGGAACCTATCTGGCAATGGGTGCTGAATTGATGCAGCAGACCATTGGACAGGTTGGAGAACATATGAAGAAGTTCCATGAATTGTCCCAGACACCGATTATTTTGGTCAGCCAGGTGATTCGCGGATACTTCAGCAAAATGATTACACAGTTTTATCCTGATGTTTACGTTTTGTCATTCAATGAAGTGACAAGTAATGTACAAATTCAGGCAATCGGTAATGTGACCATGGAAGGGCCTAAGCAGTCTGAGCAAAGGTCGGTGAGTTCATGAATGATACAGTAAACGCTCCCAAGGAGAATGCAGCAGCGGCTGATACTACAGCGCTGGATACCATGGAACTGCTGGCCCTCTATAAAAAGACCGGCGATGAGCAGATTAAATGGGAAATCGTCCTTCGCTATGAGGATATTGTTAAATATGTTGCTATGCAGGCACGGGGAATTTACAGCGGCTTTGCACAGGTGGAAGATATCATCAATGAGGGGCTTATCACACTGCTGAAGGCGATTGATAAATTCGATTTGACACAGGGTGTTAAATTTGAAACTTATGTATCAAAGCGCATTCGTGGAATGATCATCGATCTTGCACGAAGGCAGGACTGGGTACCCAGAACAGTGCGCAAACGTGCGAAAGAAATTGATGAGGCGACCGCAGAATTATCCAATGAGCTTGGAAGATATCCCACAAGCGGAGAAATGGCTGCGTACTTAAATATTACAGAAGAGCGGTACCAGAAGGATTTGTCCTGTATTGCAATGAATCATTTGATTTCACTGGAATCGTTGATTGATACGGGAGAAACAGAAAGTCCCCGTTTTGAGGTGGCGTCAAAGGACAGCAGCAGTATGCCGGATGCTGTTTTGGAAGAGCGGGAGCATACGGAGGTTTTGGCACGGGCTATCAGCCATTTGCAGGAAAATGAGCAGATCGTACTCTCCCTCTATTATGTCGAAAATCTGCTTTTAAAAGATATTGCGCAGATTATGAATATCAGCGAGCCTCGCGTATCACAAATTCATACGCGGGCGATCAGTAAACTCAGAAAAGAATTAAAAAACTATTATGATATAACAGAAGAACCCGCAAAAATCAGAGAGAGAAAGAAAGGTGTAGGAGATGTTTAAGGGATTTTATAATCTGACATCCGGCGTATTAACGCATCAACGCAATTTGAATGTGGTTGCAAACAATATGACAAACATTTCTACTCCCGGCTACAAGCAGGATCGTTATACTGCAACGACTTTTGACGAGGTCATATTTAGCAGAGTGGGAAACAAAGACAGTCAGGGCACAGAAATTGGTACACAAAGCTATATCCGCGCAACCAGCGACATTGACACAGATTTTACGCAGGGTGTTTTGGAGCCCACGGGACTTCCGCTGGACTTTGCAATCAATGGGGAGGGCTTTTTTGCCGTGCAGGATGCAAACGGTGAAGTTGCCTATACGCGAAGCGGAAACTTTTCACTGGATGATGAAGGCTACCTGTGCCTGCCTGGATATGGGCGTGTCTTAAATCCGCAGGGCGGCACAATTCAGCTCGGAACTGATAAGATTCATGCGGACAAGCAGGGCATTATCTATTACGATGAAGGCGGAACCCTGGGGCAGGTCGGTATTTATACCTTTGCAGATAATGCGGCACTGGACCGCAACCTACAGGGACTGTTTACCGGAGCAGGTGCGCAGGCAGCAGTAGCCGGTGAAATGCTCAATGGCTATGTGGAACGGTCGAATACGGATATCATAAAGCAAATGACCGATATGATTACATACCAACGATCTCTGCAAAGTGCAGCACAGGCAATGAAAATGTACGACAGTTTGATGACGAAAGCTACCAACGATGTTGGTCGTCTGTAAGGAGATGTGCAGTATATGAATCAATCCTTTTACATAGGTACAGTAGGTGCCCAGCAGCAGCAAAGAAGTCTGAATGTTACCGGTAATAATATTTCTAATGTGAACAGCTATGGGTTTAAAGGCGAACTCAGCCGCTTCAGCAGCTTGATGTATCACAATGTGCGAACAGCCGGAGGAACGGACGCCAAGTCCGGCAGCGGTGCTGGTGTCTGGGGAACAGACACCAATTTCCGTACCGGTGCAGCTGCACAAACCGGAAGAAGTCAGGATTATATGATTGAGGGAAATGGCTTTTTTGCGCTGGTCGATCCTGCTACAAATGAAATTTCTTTCACACGCAAGGGTGCTTTTTCTATGGCATCACTGGAACGGCCTACAGGGGAAGTGGATGAAACGGGGCAGTTAAAAACAGATTTGTTCTATTATTTATCTGATGGCAACGGCCGCTTTGTTTTGGGGGCAGACGGTGATATGCTTCCAATGAGCGATCCCAACGAAAAACAAAATGTGGGAATTTTTGACTATGCCAATTATAATGGTATGGAACATATTGACGGCACAAGATTCCGCCCGATCAATAAGAACGGTGACCTTACATTTGGTACAGGCAAGCTTGTGCAGGGGGCCTTGGAAATGTCTAATGTAGATCTTGCGGAAGAAATGACTAAGGTAATTGAGGCACAGCGTGCCTACAGTATGGCGCTGAAAATGGTGACAACCTCGGATGAGATTGAATCCACAATCAATAGTTTGCGCGGTTAAGAGAGGCTGAGAAACAGGAATGAAAGATTACGATGAATTGAACTCGTTGGAACTGGATACGTTGAAAGAAATCGGCAGTATCGGAACAGGAAATGCTGCAACAGCACTTTCAGAGCTGATTGGGCAGCAGGTTCGTATTCAGGAGCCAGAAGTGCGTATTATGGGTTATAATGAGGCTATTGAGTGGATTGGCGGACCGGAAGAAATTACCGCCGGTGTTCTGGTGCGGTTGAGTGGTCAGATCAATGGTATTATGCTTTCTGTTCAAAAGCTGGATTTTGTAAACTTAATTTTGAAAAGTATGATGGGAAAAGATGTGGAGGACTATTTTGGCCTTCGCGAGATGGAAAGTTCTGCCTTGATTGAAGTTGGAAATATTATGATTTCTACATTTATCAATGCGCTCACAGGTTTGGCAAGCATTCAAGTGGATTTGACAGTTCCTGCATTTACTGTAGACATGCAGGGCGCAATTATGGCAGTTCCCATGGCAGCATACGGAGGACAGTCCAATTATATTATGACAATTGGCGGAAAATTTGTTTGTAATGGAGTAGAGGTACCTTGCCGACTGCTGATGTCACCTGATATTCGGTCGTTGGAATTTTTATTAAGAAAGTTGGGCGTTGATGGCGGAAATTAAAGATGATAAGCTCATCATCGGCATTGCGGACATGAAAATGGCAAGAGGCACTGGAATGCTGGTGACGTATGCTTTGGGATCATGCGTAGGCATCTGTCTGTATGATCAAAAAGTGAAGATTGGTGCGCTTATCCATATTATGTTACCGCTGAATATGGAAACAGGACGCACAAGCAAAATGAAATATGCCGACACAGGCATCAGTGAAACGGTTAAAATGATGGAAGCAAAAGGTGCATCCAGATCAAGATTGACAGCAAAAATTGCCGGCGGAGCAAAAATGTTTGAAATTTCCGGTGGCACATTTGGGAATATTGGACAGCGCAATATTGAGAGCGTACGTCTTATCCTGAAGAGAGAGGGGATCAAGCTGCTGAAAGAAGAAACCGGCGGAACGATTGCCCGTACATTGCTGTTTGATGTATCAAGCGGTATGGCGTGTGTGCGCTGCCACGGAAAACCAGATCTGATTATTTGAAATCTTGGAAGGAGTGAGCAAAGGTGTTAGGAGAAGATAAAAGCGGAATTCTTTTGGAATCCGGAACGAATGAAATTGAGGTCATGGAATTTACCATTCAAGACAGTCTCTATGGCATTAATGTTGCTAAGGTGAAGGAGATTCTTGTTTCCGCGCCGGTGAAGCCCATGCCTCATTCCCATCCTGCTGTGGAGGGAATTTTCAAGCCACGCGATGTTGTTTTAACGGTCGTGGATCTCCCCAAATATTTATCCCGTGTGGAATGCGAAAAAAAGCCGAAAGATCTGTTTATCGTAACGGAATTTAATAAGATGAATATTGCATTCCGCGTTCATTCGGTGGTGGGGATCAGCCGTATTTCATGGAAAGATATTCAAAAGCCGGATAAGACTGTATCCGGTGGTGCAGAGGGCGTTGCAACCGGTATTGCACAGTGCGGAAAAGATCTGGTCACGATTCTGGACTTTGAGAAGATCATTGCAGAAATCGCTCCCGAAACAACGATTCAGATGTCTGAGATTGATCAGCTTGGTCATAGAGATCGCAGCGATGCGGCCATTCTTGTGGCGGAAGATTCGATTCTGCTGAGCAAAATGATTGAGGAAGCACTGCATAAATCCGGTTATGTGAACACAAAGATGTTTCAGAATGGACAGGAGCTGTGGGATTATATAGACAGCTTGCGTGATGATAAGTTCCTGCATGAAAAAGCATCCTTGATTATCACTGATATTGAGATGCCGCAGATGGATGGACACCATTTGGTAAAGCGCATTAAAACAGATAAAAACCTTATGCGTATCCCAACCATTATTTTCTCTTCACTGATTACAGAGGAGATGCGTGTCAAAGGCAAAGAACTGGGCGCTGATGAGCAATTGAGCAAACCGGAAATTGGACATCTGGTTCAAGTGGTTGATCATTTGCTGGCATCCTGTAAGGGTGTATAAACTAGGGAGGGAACCATATGAGCAGCAAATATATTGTCCGACAGCCTATTAAGGACGCAGAAAATACCGTTATTGGCCATGAAATTCTTTATCACGGAGAAAATCAGGCGTTTACAACAGAAGTTAAAACTGAGAATGAATATGCTGCGGCAGATACCATCTATAATTTTTTAACAAATGATGGCGGTAAGGCGCTGAAGGGCAAACTGAATTTTATGACCTTTACAACAATGCTGCTGATGAAGAAAACTCCGCGCCTGTTTGATAAGTCAGAGTTAGTCATTCAGATTGATGACAGTGTTATTATTCATCCGCTCTCTATGCACTTTGTCAACATGTTTGCAAAGGAAGGGTATAAAATTGCGGTCAACGAGTTCCAGTTTGCGCCGCGTTACTTATCACTGCTGGATACGACTGATTACATCAAAGTGAATATCAGCACAACGCAGCCTGATGCGTTGCGTAATATCGTTGAGATCGCGCACAGTATGCACAAAAAATGTATTGTTACCAATATTGAAACATCTGAGCAGCATGAATTGGCATGCAGCTTGAAAGTGGATGGGTTTGAAGGTCCCTTTGTGGCAGGAAAGCTAAAGACAAAGGCACACAGCAGTGCCTATCTGCAAAGCAACTTCTTCCGGCTGATGGTTGCGGTGACCAAAGACGAGCCTGATGTGGATGAAATCGAGCAGTTGATTTCTATGGATGCAAGCTTGAGCTTTGGATTGCTGAAAATGGCAAACTCTGCATATTTCGCATTGCGTCATCGTGCCACAACCATTCATCAGGCAATTATGACCCTGGGTCTTGGTCAGCTGAAGCAATGGATCTACCTGCTTAGTGCCAGCCTTGTGGATAGTACAGTAGATGCTGCGAGCGAGGAATTTTTGAAATTGTCCTTCATGCGCGCGAATTTTTGCAGTGAGCTGATGAAATACGCAGAGGATATGCCGATTTCCCGTTCGGAAGCATATTTGCTGGGTATGTTCTCTACGCTGAACCATTTGATCGATGCGCCGATGGAAGAAATTCTGGAAGAAGTGCCTGTGGCGGATGAAGTGAAAGCAGCCCTGATTCATCAGGAAGGAAGATGCGGTATGTTGTATAAGCTGGTGCTTGCGTATGAAGCAGCAGATTGGGATTCAATCAATAGCTATGCTGCGGAGCTGGGAATTCCGGATCAGGTGCTGACCAGTGTGTACTTCCTGTGTATCGAGAATGTGAATGCACTGTGGGATCAATTGACAAAAGCTTCGCCCAAACAATTGGTGGAGGAAGGCGCGTCTGTGCCTCAAATGTAAACCATGTTTGTGTGCGAGGGTTCAATAGTTTTTCAATAATAAAGGATGTGGGAGCATTTTATCAATGCTCCCACATCCTTTCAGCGTTTATTTCTATTGCGTTGTCAGCAATAGAGCAAGGGTTGGTATATGGAATATAGTCTAATTACAACGAAGCTGTCACGATCTTTTCAGCACAGCGCAATCCGTCGGCTGCGGCAGACATGATTCCGCCGGCATAGCCTGCGCCTTCCCCGCAGGGGTAAAGACCCGCAACGGCGGATTGATAGGTTTCGCTGCTGCGCAAAATACGAACAGGGGAAGAAGAACGGCTTTCTACAGCTGTTAAAACAGTGTCACCGTCATCGTATCCGGCAATGCGCTTGCCCAAAACGGGAAGGGCTTCTTCTAAGGCATCTGTAATAAAAGCAGGCAGGCATTCGTGAAGATCAGCCCAGCGCACACCGGGGCGATAGCTGGGGAGCACCTTGCCGGGACCGCTTGATGGGCGGTGCAAAAGAAAGTCTTCCACGCGCTGTGCCGGTGCAATAAATTTTCCGCCGCCGAGGCGGAAGGCGGCCTCTTCCAGCTTCCGCTGGAATGCAATGCCGGAAAGAGGATGATCATTTTCAAAATCCGCAGGCTGGATACCCACCAGAAAACCGCCGTTGATATTCTCCCGATTACGGGCATATTCACTCATACCATTTGTAACCAGCCGTCCCTGCTCGGAGGCAGCTGCAACGACTTGTCCGCCGGGACAGACGCAGAAGGAAAATACACCTCGCCCGGCTTCGGTATGGCAGGAGAGCTTATAAGATGTGGGTGGGAGGGCAGGATGTCCTGCATACTGCTTATATTGGGCAAGGTCGATATCGGCCTGACGATGCTCAATGCGCACGCCTACAGCAAAGGGCTTTTGCTCCATGGGAATACCACGGCGATAGAGCATCTCAAAGGTATCCCTTGCACTGTGGCCAATCGCCAAAACAACGGTATCTGTTTCGATGAAGTCATCACAGCAGGAAAGGGTATGCACACCTGTGATGCGTCCGCTTTCGATTTTCAGGTCACTCAGACGATGATTGTATCGAATATCGCAGCCGAGGGAAAGCAGTTCCTGACGGAGATTCTGCAAAACGAAAAAAAGTTGATCGGTACCGATATGAGGTTTGGCGTCAATGAGAATTTCTCCAGGCGCACCGTGCTGCACCAGCTGCTCCAAAATCCAGCGGTTGCGCAGATCGTGGGTGCCGGTGTTCAGCTTGCCGTCGGAAAAGGTACCTGCGCCGCCCTCGCCAAACTGGACATTGGAGGCGGGCGATAAAAGGCCTGTATTCCAAAAAAACGCCACATCCGCTTTGCGCTGCTCCACGGGTGCGCCGCGTTCCAGAAGAATTGGCTTTGCGCCGGCACGGGCAAGGAGAAGGGCACAGAAAAGGCCGGCGGGTCCTGCACCGACGATCACGGGACGTTTGCTGCCGGAATAAGCAGCAGCGGGGGGAGCATAGTGCTGTTTTACCACCTTGGTCACATGCTTGTCGCGGCAGTGTTTTAAAACCTTATCCTCGCTGCGGACTTTCACATTTACGGAATACACGATATAAACCTGCTTGCGGGCGTCCACGCTGCGGCGCACAATGCGTAAGTTTTCTAAAGCGGATATGGGCAAACGTAATTTTTCAGCGGCTTTTTGAGGGAGTACAGATTCGTCTTCATCAGGCAGCAGACGGATATCATCGATGCGGAGCATGGGCATCCTCCTTAAAATAGACAGTTAATATATTTATTATATATGAGCTGTTTGCCCTGTGCAAGAGACAGAACTTCCTAAAATCACGCAAAAAAGCGTCCGAATTCGGACGCTTTTTTGCGTGAGGCAGATCAGGGAAAAGAAGGTTCCCAAGCGCGTTACCTTTTCCCTTCAGACGGTTTCTTTTTTTTACTGGAAGGCCACAGCGTGGAAATGCCTGCCCAGAGGAGATAAAGTCCGAAGACTTTGCGCAACAGAGCAGTATCGATCAATACTGCGATGACAGCGCCGATAATGGCGCACACCATACCGATAGGGACCGCTGCGGTAATTACATCTTTACACAAATAGCCGTTTTTCTTGTGATAATAGAGAGAACCGAGGGCTGTGGGCAGAAAGTAGAGAAGGTTAATGCAGCGAGCGATGGGGGTTTCGATATTCAAAAATAAGGTCATAATCAAAAGAAGCAGTGTGCCGCCGCCGATGCCAAATGCTGAGATGATTCCGGTGGCAAAACCTGCGATACAGGCAATGAGAAAATCTGTCATGTCAAATACCGCCATGCACCATAAAGAATAAAAAGGGCAAACATACGTTTAAGCCACGTAGGCGGCATTTCGCGAAAAAGTTTTCCGCCAATCAAACCGCCTGCAGTTCCGCCAATCAAATAAGGAACCGCTGTTTGCCATGGAAAGTCAATAAAAAACAGCTGTACAACAAAGGAGATTGCGCAGATTGGAAAAATAATGGCAATTGTGGAGGCAAATGTTTCCTTGTCGCGCAGTGTGCTGTCCTTCAATAAAAGAGGCACCAGTACCATGCCTCCGCCACCACCGAAAAGACCGTTGATCAACCCTGCTGAGCTGCCTGCCATGCGATAAAGTCCTTTTTTCACGATACACCCACTTTCTGATCGTATGTACATCGGATTCAGCACAGAGGGAAATAGACTCCCTCTGTGCCAATGGATGCGTTACAGAGAAAAACTCTCGCAATCGGTGCACTTCACTTCAGTGGGATTGGCTTCGTGTGTGCCAACCTGAATAAAGTTCAATGCACAGTAATCCTCGTCCTTGCAGTGATGTGCACACTGGGTGACAGAGCACTTGATGGACTTATTAGGGGTACAGCAACAATTGGACATAACGTTACCTCCGGATTTCATTCTGTCCTCCGCAGAAACGACGCGATACCCGTATCGTTGTTTCGCCGTAGGACGAAAAAGTGTTGGGAAAGCTTTTGCTTTCCATAGTCGTTAGTGTGCACATGAAATTGAAAACTATGCAAAAAATTTTTTATTTTAAATATTTTAAAATTCGGTTTCTGTCTTGTGATCGGCATGGGGGATGGCGGTTGCCAACGGCAGAGAATTGTGTATATAATAAGAGTGCCGATACAGATGCAGTCATCGTCGGATATGGATCTTGGGGATCAGGTGTATCGGTACCATTACTTCTTAAAGGAGGAAACGATAGAATGGATCAGGAATTGATTTCCAGAGATACCGGGTATGTTATGCAAAGCCGCGGAAGATTTCCCATTGCCATTGATCATGGGCAGGGCGCGCTGCTTTACGATACCGAAGGAAAAGAATATGTGGATTTTACATCCGGCGTTGGTATGAACTGTCTGGGGTATGGAAACTGGAAATGGGCCAGTGCTGTGGGTGCGCAGGCACTGCGCCTTGCCCATGTATCGGGGCTGTTTTACAGTGAACCCTATACTGCGCTGGCAGAGCAGCTGTGCAAACGCTCCGGCATGAGCACGGCGCTGTTTGTAAGCGACGGCGCACAGGCCAATGAACGCATGATCCATTTGGCAAGGAAATACAGTTTCGATAAATATGGACATGGACGCAGTACGATCATCACGCTGAATCATTCCTTCCATGGCAACACCCTGACAACCATGGCTGCCACGGGACAAGCCATTTATCATCAGTATTTTTTCCCCTTTACGGAGGGCTTCCGTTATGCACAGGCAAATGATATTGATTCCATTCGCGAAACGGGTGGGGATGATGTATGCGCTGTGATGCTGGAGCTGGTGCAGGGCGAGGGCGGTATATATCCGATGGATCAGGAATTTGTGCATCAGCTGGCGGTGCTGTGCGCAGAAAATGACTGGCTGCTGCTCGTTGATGAAGTGCAGACGGGCATCGGCCGCACAGGAACACTGTTTGCTTATCAGCAATACGGAATTTTGCCCGATGTGCTGAGTTTTGCACAGGGAATTGGCGGCGGCTTGCCCCTTGGAGGCATTTTGGCAAATGATAAATGCAGAGCGGTACTGGATTCCGGCATGTATGCGGCAACATTGGGCAGCAGTACCGTAGCCTGCGCAGGTGGTTTGTCTGTTTTAGAGCAGTTGGACGATGCCCTGCTGGAAGAGGTCAAAATCAAGGGCGAATTTATCTGCGATTTTATTGCGGGCCTGCCCAGTCCCTATGTTGCAGATGTGCGCGGCATGGGTTTGATGATTGGCGTTCAGACCCAGGGAATCGATCAAAAAGATCTGGCACAGAGGCTGATGGATGCAGGACTTCTGGTGCTCACAGACGATGGAAACACGCTGCGGCTGATGCCGCCGTTGACGATCACAAAGGAAGAGATCATGGCAGGGCTTGCAATCATGCAGCGTGTTTTGTGCGACGCATCATAAAAAAGAAAAAAGCGCAGACAGTTCCATACGATTGGGATTGCCTGCGCTTTTGTGCAGTAGAAGGAAAAAAGACCGCCCGGAAAAGGGCGGTCCAAACATACCATACCTGGCGGTATGGAAATTCGCAGAATCCGCTGCCTGAGTTCATGTTTCAGGCAGCGGATTCTGCATAAGAGAGAGTAAGGAAAAGAAAGAATTTTTTAGGTTACTTCTTGCTTGCAAATAAAGAATACCACAATATGGTGTCGAATTTTTGAACGAATTATAAAAAAAGAATGAATAATCTGTGAATAATACATTTTTGTGGAGAAACCTGTGGATTTTGTGGAAAAAATGAAAAAAGCCGTCTGTTTTCGCCAGTGGCTTAACATAATTCCAGTGCATTGCCACCCGGCTGGATAGGCCTCAAATCCCCAGCAAAAGGGTGGCGACACGAAAATAAATCAGCAGCGACAGAGCATCCACCACAGTGGTGATAAAGGGAGAAGCCATGACCGCAGGGTCAAATCCAACCTTTTCCGCCAAAATAGGAAGGCTGGAGCCGACGACTTTTGCACACAGCACAGTGCAGATCAAGGTGAGGCAAACGACCAGTGCAACTGCAATGGTCACATCGGGATTGTGCATCAGCCAGTGATCCACCAGCATCATTTTTATAAAGTTCGCTGCTGCCAGCAGCACACCGCAGATCATAGCAACCCGCGCTTCCTTCCAGATTACGCGCAGCGTATCGCGGAACCCCACTTCGCCCAGAGACAGTGCGCGGATGACTGCGGTAGATGCCTGTGTACCGGAGTTGCCGCCGGTGCCGGAAAGCATGGGGATAAATGCGGTAAGCACGGCACAAGCCATGAGGGAATTTTCAAAATATGTGAGGATCAAACCTGTGAATGTGGCAGAGAGCATCAGCATCATCAGCCACGGGGAGCGGGCTTTGACCGTTTCCAAAACACCGGTTTTGAGGTAGGGTTTGTCAGAAGGCATAATTGCCGCCATCTTTTCCATATCCTCGGTGGCCTCGGCCTCCATAACGTCCATAGCATCATCAATGGTGATAATGCCCACCAGACGGTGCTCTTTATCCACCACAGGCATGGCAATAAAGTCATACTTGCTGAACATCTGAGAAACGGTTTCCTGATCGTCCAATGTTTGGATGCAGACAATGGAGCTGTCCATAATATCACTGATAATATCATCCGAGTCGGACAACAGCAGGGTGCGAACAGAGACAACACCGGTTAAAATGCGGCTTTCGTTGACCACATAGCAAATGTAAATCGTTTCTTTATCCACGCCGGTACGGCGAATACGCTTGAAAGCATCGCGCACAGTCATGTCGGCGGTCAGGCTGACAAATTCGGTGGTCATGATGCTGCCGGCACTGTCTTCGGGGTATTTCATCAATTCGTTAATCGTTTTACGGCTTTCCGGGTCACAATGGCGAAGGATGCGGTGTACCACACTGGCAGGCATCTCTTCAATCACGTCAACCGTATCATCAAGATACATTTCGTCCAGCACTTCTCGCAGCTCGGTATCGGAAAAGGATTGGATCAGCAGCTCCTGCTGGTCATTGTCCATTTCAACGAAGGTTTCCGCAGCCAGCTCTTTGGGGAGCAGACGAAACAAAATCGGTAATCGATCTTCGGGAAATTCCGATAATAAGAGCGCAATATCTGCTGCCTCCATATCCACGATTTGTTCTCGCGCAACGGCATAGTTTCCGGCTGTGAGCAGCGCTTCGATAAAATCGACGACCAAATCCAAATGTTCTTTCTGCATGGGTAAAACCTCCTTTTCCATAGCCTAAGGTGCAAATAGTATGTGTGACAAGGAGGGAAAAGTTGCATAAATGGCAACAAAAAAACCTCCGCGCTATCTGATCAATCCGATAAGCGGGCGGAGGATAAAAACAAGCAAAGGACTGCACAGCGTTACACTGTGCAGAGAACTGTCCACCGTTCGAGCTTTAGCATCACAGGGCGGTGGTATTGTGTTAGAGAATGCCTTGGATTCGACATCCCCTGCTGACCATCTGACAGTGTCTCCACTGCTGCGCGGCAACAATCCGTATCCCTGAGGTAGCCTTGCCTACCGGAAACGATCTATTTTGAATAATTGTCCTTATTTATACTATGCCAATTGACATAGCGTGTCAAGCTTTTTTAAAAAACTTTGCTTTTGTGGGAAACGGGAAAAGGCAGAACATATTTTTTCGAATCAATACAGCGAAAAGTTTTCAGAAATCTGTAGTTTTATTTGCGAAAGAATGGGGAGTTGTGCTATAATTTATAGTTATACAGGTATGTAGAAAGAATGCGTATCCCATGGACACGCAATCAATCCAGAGGAGGAAACAGTTTATGACTTATCAGGAAGAATTTATTCGCTTTATGGTGGACTCCGGTGTGCTGACTTTTGGTGATTTCACCACCAAGAGCGGTCGTAAGACCCCATATTTTGTGAATACCGGCAACTACAAAACTGGCGCACAGGCGGCGCGCTTGGGGGATTATTATGCAGCCTGCATTCAGGAAAACATGCCGGAAGGAATCGATGCGCTCTTTGGTCCCGCTTACAAGGGAATTCCTCTGGTTACAACAGCGTCTGCGTCCTTGTATCGCAACTATGACCGTGATCTTCCCTATTGCTTTAACCGCAAGGAAGTAAAGGATCATGGTGAAGGCGGCAGCATGGTCGGCTATAAGCCCAAAGACGGCGACCGTATTGCGATCGTAGAGGATGTTGTCACCGCAGGCACCGCAGTGCGCGAGAGCATCGAGTTTTTCAAGGGTGTTGCCGATGTCAAGATTGTGGCATTGTTTGTTTCCGTGGATCGTATGGAGCGCGGCACCGGCCTTCAGACCACACTGAATGAGCTGCGTGAAGAGTATGGCATTGCGGTGTATCCGATCGTTACCGTGCGTCAGATCATTGATATGATGCACAATCAGGAAGTGGACGGCAAAATCGTCATCGACGACGAGATGAAGGACCGTATGGAAGCATATCTTTGTGAATATGGTGGAAAATAAGGATCGCTGATTCCTGTGGAAAAGAAAGAGAATCTGCATGCGGGACATCGGCAGCGCAAGAAACAGCAATTTTTAGAGCATGGCCTGGGTGCCTTTGCATCCCATGAAGCACTGGAACTTTTGCTGTATTATGCGGTTCCGCGCATGGATACCAACCGTATCGCCCATGCACTGCTGAAACGGTTCGGCAGTTTAAATGCTGTGTTCTCCGCACCGATCTCGGAATTGACACAAGTGGACGGTGTGGGAGAAAATACGGCATTGTTGATTCGCCTTGTACCGCAGATTTATCGGCGCAGTTTGACGGAGCTCGATCAGCCCGGTCAGGTGATTGGGGACTGTGAAGCGGCAGGCGAATTTCTCAAAAAATATTTCTGGAGCGAGCGCAATGAAATTGTGCTGGAAGTATGTTTGGATGGCAAGTGCCGCCTGATTGCCTGCCATAAGCTGGGAGAAGGCGGTGCAAGTTCCAGCGCGTTTAACCTGAGAGATGCGGTGCGTTATGCATTGGCAGATAATGCGATGTATGTCTATCTTGCCCATAATCACCCCAGCGGCCTTGCGATTCCTTCACAGGCGGATATTGCGGTGACCAGATCTGTGCAGGAAAGCCTGCGGGCGGTTGGAATCTGCCTGATGGATCACATTGTTGTAGCGGAAAATGATTTTACCTCCATGGCAGCCAGCGGATTGCTGGAGCGTTGGTAAAGAATGACAGTTGCAGTCTGCCCATGAAGATGGGCAGACGCTTATTTCTGAAAAGAGCACGGCTTGATCTGTGCAAGTGGTTTAGTAGATAAAGCGAGGTCGCGAAAATGGCAAAGGCATCGGAGAACAAAACCAATGTGATGCGGGTGCTGGATCAAAAAAAGATTCCCTACAGCGCCCATAGCTATGCCCATGAGGAAGGTGTGGCGGTAGACGGTGTCACGGTGGCACGGAGCATGGGGCAGGAGCCCGGCCGTGTGTTTAAAACATTAGTGACCAGAGGAGCATCGAAGAGTTACTATGTATTTGATGTGCCTGTGGCAGAAAATCTGGATCTGAAAAAGGCAGCCAGAGCTGTGGGAGAGAAGTCCGTTGAACTGATTCATGTCAGCGAGATTACTGCACTGACGGGATATGTGCGCGGCGGATGCAGCCCCATCGGTATGAAAAAGCAGTTTCGCACAGTGCTGCATGAAACGGCACTGGATTATAATACGATCATCATTTCCGGCGGAAAGATCGGCTCTCAGGTGGAGCTTGCGCCCGATGATCTTTTGAAGCTGATCCGCGGCACTACGGCGGATGTGATTGTAGAGGCATAAGAGGTAAAATGAATGCAGGATAAAATCGTTGTCAAAGGTGCAAGAGAAAACAATTTAAAAAATGTAGATGTGGAAATACCGCGCGATAAGCTGGTGGTTATGACAGGGCTGAGCGGCTCGGGAAAGTCCTCTCTGGCGTTTGATACCATTTATGCGGAAGGACAGCGCCGCTATGTGGAGAGTCTTTCTTCCTATGCGCGTATGTTTCTGGGGCAGATGGAAAAACCGGATGTGGATTATATCGACGGTTTGAGTCCTGCAATTTCGATTGATCAGAAAACAACAAGCAAAAATCCCCGTTCCACTGTGGGTACGGTTACGGAGATTTATGACTATCTGCGCTTACTTTGGGCGCGTGTGGGTACGCCCCATTGTCCCAAGTGCGGAAAGGAAATTCAGCAGCAGACCATTGACCAGATCGTCGATCAGGTGCTCAGTTTGCCCCAGGGCAGTAAAATTCAGATTTTAGCACCTGTGGTGCGTGCCCGTAAGGGTGAGCACGCCAAGGTGTTTGAGGATGCGCGCCGCAGCGGTTATGTCCGTGCCCGTGTGGATGGGAATTTATATGAGCTGAGCGAAGAGATTTCACTGGAAAAGAATAAAAAGCATACAATCGAAATCATTGTGGATCGACTGGTCATCAAAGAGGGCATCAATCAGCGCCTGACGGACAGTATTGAGGTCGCCTCTGCTTTGACAGGCGGTATCGTGGTGGTGAATGTGCTCAACGAAGATCAGGATCTGATGTTTTCCCAGAACTATGCCTGTGAGGACTGCGGTATTTCCATTGAAGAGCTGACACCCCGGATGTTTTCCTTCAACAACCCTTATGGAGCATGTCCTACCTGTTCAGGCTTGGGCAATCTCCTGAAGGCCGATCCGGATCTGATGATTCCCGATCGCTCCCTTTCCATTCTCGACGGTGCCATTACGGTGCCGGGTTGGGCGAATATTCGGGGAGACGGCATTTCCAGAATGTATTTTGATGCCTTGGCAAAGAAATATCATTTTTCTCTGTCTACGCCCGTGGCAGAGCTGCCGAAGGAAGTGCTGAAGGTGATTCTGTACGGCACCGGCACGGAAAAGCTGCAGCTGCACTATGAACAGGGGCGTGGCAGCGGTACATTGACGCAGCCCTTTGAAGGCATTGCCAACAATGTGGAGCGCCGCTACCATGAAACCCAGAGCGACTATGCAAGAAAAGAGCTTGAAGAGTGCATGAGCGAGTGCGCCTGCCCTGAGTGCGCCGGAAAGCGCTTGAAAAAGGAAGTGCTTGCAGTCACTGTGGGTGAAAAGAATATTGATGATTATGTGCGCCTGCCTATTAATGATGCGCTGGCGTTTATGGAGCAGCTGGAACTGCCGACAACGAAGGCAATGATTGCCGACCGTATTTTGAAAGAAATTCGCAGCCGTCTGGGATTCTTGAAATCTGTGGGTCTTGAGTATCTGACCTTATCCCGCAGTGCCGCAACGCTGTCCGGCGGTGAAAGCCAGCGCATCCGTCTGGCAACGCAGATCGGCTCCAGCCTGATGGGCGTTTTGTATATTCTGGATGAGCCGTCCATCGGTCTGCATCAGAGAGACAACGATAAATTGTTGGAAACGCTGAAGCATCTGCGCGACCTGGGCAATACTCTGATTGTTGTGGAGCACGATGAGGATACCATGCGTGCGGCGGATTATATCATTGACGTGGGACCCGGGGCAGGTGTTCACGGCGGTGAGATTGTGGCGGCAGGCACGCCGGAGGAGGTGGCAGCCAACCCCAAATCGCTGACGGGTATGTACCTTGCACGTAAAAAGATGGTGGCTGTGCCCCAAACGCGCAGAAGGGGAAACGGAAACCTGCTGAGCATTCGCGGTGCGACGGAGAATAATCTGAAAAATGTGGATGTATCCATTCCTTTGGGTACCTTTACCTGTGTGACGGGTGTGTCCGGTTCCGGTAAATCCTCGCTGGTGAACGAAATTTTATTCAAACGGCTGGGCGCGGATCTGAACCGTATGAAGGTGCGTCCGGGCAGGCACAAAAGCATCGAGGGGGAAGAATATCTCGATAAGGTCATCGATATTGATCAAAGTCCCATCGGGCGCACGCCACGCAGCAATCCTGCCACCTATACCGGTGTATTTAATGATATTCGCGATTTGTTTGCGGCAACGCAGGATGCAAAGGCACGCGGCTATGGACCGGGGCGCTTCTCCTTTAATGTGCGCGGCGGCCGCTGCGAAGCATGCCAGGGTGACGGACTTTTGAAAATTGAGATGCACTTTCTGCCGGATATTTATGTGCCCTGCGAAGTGTGCAAGGGCAAGCGGTATAACCGTGAAACCTTGGAAGTGCAGTATAAAGGAAAAAATATTTACGAAGTGCTGGATATGACTGTGGATGAAGCGGTGGACTTTTTTGAAAATGTACCCAAAATCGTCAGAAAGATCCGCACATTGCAGGAAGTCGGTTTAGGATATCTTCGCCTGGGACAGGCTTCTACCACGTTGTCCGGCGGTGAGGCGCAGCGTGTTAAGCTGGCAACGGAGCTGAGCAAACGCTCCACAGGAAAGACCATCTATATTCTCGACGAACCAACAACCGGACTGCACACCGATGATGTGCGCCGTTTGATCGACGTGCTTCAAAAACTGGTGGAGGCGGGCAATACCATGGTGGTCATTGAGCACAATCTGGATGTGATCAAAACGGCGGACTATCTCATTGATCTGGGCCCCGAGGGCGGCAGCGGCGGCGGGACCATTGTCTGCACCGGCACGCCGGAGGAAGTGGCGAAGTGCGATGCAAGCTATACAGGCCGGTATTTGAGGAAATTGCTGAAACAATAAAAGAAATCTGTGATTTTAAGCGCAACTGCACGCCCCTGCTCATAGAATGGAGCAGGAAGGGGGGAGCTCCATGGAGCTTCTGATGGAGAGTTTTATAGCTTTTTTTTCGGCAGTTGGAATTGCCTGGCTTATTTGGACCGGGGCGCAGAAACTGTTTTTTACAAGAAGGCAGCCACTGGAAAAGTGCATTGTAGTTGTTCCGGTAAGGCAGGATGCACCGGCACTGGAAGGAACCATTTCAGGACTGGTGAATGTGTCCGTTTACGGGCAGCAGATTCATAAGATCCTGATTGCTGACTGCGGCTTGACGGAGGAGGCTTTGATGCTGGCTCGGAAGCTGGCGCAGGAACATGAACGGGTGACGCTATGCAGTATGGACCGGGCACAGAAAGAGACGGAATAAAGAAGTAAGGAGGGAGCACTATGGCAGGGGAACGTTGCACGATGGATGGCACCGTCAACAGTCTGATTTTTCAGAACGAAGAAAATGGATATACTGTATTGCGTCTGGATACAACGGACGGCGACCAGATTACCGTGGTGGGCTGTATCCCCTGCGCTGCTCCCGGCGAGGAGCTGATTGTGACGGGAGAGTGGAAACACCATCCCGTTCACGGCGCGCAGATTCAGGCAGAAGTGGTCGAGCGCTATATGCCGCATACGGAAACGGCGATTTTGAATTATCTTTCCTCGGGTGTTGTAAAGGGTGTCGGTCCGGCCACAGCGCAGATGCTGGTCTCTCGCTTTGGTGAGGAAACGCTGGATATTTTGGAGCTTGAGCCGGAACGGATGACCATTCTCAAAGGAATCACCGCACGCAAGGCTAAGGAAATTTCAGACAGTTTTCGCTATCAGGCCGGTATGCGCCGATTGATGGAGTTTTTGGCGCGCAACGAGCTGCCCGCGGCGCTGGCGCTGAAATTGTACAAGCGGTATGGCGACGGAGCATCCGAAGTGGTGCGAAAAAATCCTTATCTGCTGTGTGACAGCTTTTATGGCGTGCCCTTTGGAGCAGCGGATCAGATCGCCCTTTCTGATGGTACGCCTGCGGATAGTAAAGAACGTGTGCAGGCGGCGGTATTATTTACGCTGGTTCATAATATGAATAATGGACACATCTTTTTACCGAGGGAAAAGCTGGTAATGGCTACGGCGGCAATGTTGGAGCTTTCTGAGGATGTGGCAGAGATTGCGGTGGATGCCCTGATTGAGGGGAAAAAACTATATCAGCAAACGGTTTCCAATGTACAGGCATGCTATCTCAACGATCTTTATGAAGCGGAAACTTATGTCTGCACACGCATTTTGCGGATGCGTGACGAGCAGGCGGATCAGGGCAGGAATGTGGAAAAGATCCTTGAAAGTATTCAGAAAGAGCAGGGCATTGTGTATGCCCCGGAGCAGCGCATGGCAGTGGAATCGGCGGCACATTCCGGTATTTTCCTGTTGACAGGAGGTCCCGGCACAGGTAAAACAACATGTGTGAGAGGTATTGTTGCCATGCTGGAGCGCATGGGCTACGAAGTGGCACTGACGGCGCCGACGGGACGTGCGGCAAAGCGCCTTGGTGAAGCCTGCGAACGTGAGGCGCAAACCATCCACCGCATGCTCGGCATGAGCTATAATGAAGATTTAGGCGAGGTCACCTTTTCCAAAAATGAGAAGGATCCACTCCATGTGGATGCGGTTATTGTGGATGAGATGTCTATGGTGGATCTGCCGCTGATGCGTGCGCTTTTGGCGGCGCTGCGTCCCGGATGCCGTTTGGTGATGGTGGGTGATGCCGATCAGCTGCCTTCGGTAGGGGCTGGGAATGTATTTTCGGATTTGATTCGCAGCAAACAGATTCCGGTGGTGCTTTTGACGGAAATTTTTCGTCAGGCGCAAGAGTCTGCCATTGTGCGCAATGCCCATGCCATTAATGAAGGCAATATGCCGGTGCTTGCCAATAATCAGGGCGACTTTTTCTTCCTGCGCCGCAGGGAAGATGACAGGGTGCTTTCCACGATCGTGGAGCTGTGCAAAACCCGGCTTCCGACGAAGATGGGCATTGATGCCAATCAGATTCAGGTGCTGTCACCCACGAGAAAGGGTGCGGCAGGCACATCTGCACTCAACCGTGCCCTTCAGGAGGCACTGAATCCTGCCAGGGGCGGAAAACGGGAGAAGATATTTGGCAGCACGGTATTTCGTGAGGGCGACCGTGTAATGCAGATTCGCAATGATTATGACATTTTGTGGCAAAAGAGTGACGGAGCCGTGGGCACGGGCGTATTCAACGGTGACGTTGGCATTGTGACAGAGATTGATCCGTCGGGAGAATTGCTCACGGTGCTGTTCGATGATCGTATTGCGACCTATACAGCAGAAATGCTTGGAGAATTGGAGCTTGCTTATGCAGTGACCGTGCATAAGGCACAGGGCAGCGAATACCGTGCGGTGATTCTTGCTGCGGCCCCATGCGCGCCAACGCTGATGGTGCGCAATGTATTGTATACGGCAATTACCCGCGCCAAGGAGCTGCTGATTCTGGTGGGGGATGATCATGTGGTTTATCAAATGGCGGCAACAGATCGGCGGAGCCGTCGCTACAGTGGTCTGAAAGTCAGACTGCGGGAAGGAAACGATACACAATGAAAAAGGTAATCAATCGTTGTCTTGATTTGCTGTATCCGCCAAAATGCGTTTTTTGTGACGCGCTTTTAAAGGACGGAGAGCGTTATTTCTGCCGCAGCTGCGGCGAGAAAGTTCCTGTGGCAGAGGGGGAACATCTTTTTAGAAGCGGTACATATTTTGATAAATGTGTAGCACCGATGTATTATCAGGATATGGTGCGTGAGTCGTTTTTGGATTATAAATTTCATGAAAAGACATGGCGTGCTGCAACTTATGCGGCTTTTTTGGAGCCGTATGTGCGAAAAGCATTTCCCAAAATCGATATTGTTACCTGGGTCCCACTGAGCCGCCGCAGTCAAAAGGACCGGGGATACGATCAGTCGGAGCTGCTTGCGAAGGAATTGGCAAAGCTGTTGGATGTCCCCTGTGAAAAGATGATTGAAAAGGTGCGTGATACACGCCAGCAATCTCGTTTGGAAAGACCGGAGGAACGCCGTGCCAATGTATTGGGGGCATACGCTATGAAGAAGAATGTTTCTGCCGAAGGGCGGGAACTCCTTCTGGTGGATGATGTCATTACCACAGGCAGTACGGTGGAGGAGTGTGCGCGGATTCTGGTCAGTGCCGGTGCGGCAAAGGTCCATTGCGCCGCGATTGCACAAGCGGTGGGAAAAGTTGCAAAAATTGCCGAAAACTCTGAAAAAGACCAGTAAGCTATTGCAAAAAGGAAAAAAGGAAAGTATAATGTAAATTCGGAATAGAACCTGCTCCGGCAGGAATAAATAAATTATAGAATAGAAAGTTTAAATGAGGTGGGCACATGTGCGCATTTGCAAAAGATATTGGTATTGATCTGGGTACTGCATCCGTTCTGATTTATGTCAAGGGACAGGGAATCGTTTTGAACGAGCCTTCTGTTGTGGCAATGGACAAAAACACCGGAAAGCTCCTGAAAGTCGGTGCGGATGCACAGGCAATGCTGGGCCGTACGCCCGGCAACATTGTGGCAATCCGTCCTCTGCGTGACGGCGTTATTTCCGACTACGATATGACAGAGCGTATGCTCAAAGAGTTTATCCACAAGGTCAATGGCTTCCAGCTGTTTAAGCCCCGTGTCATCATCTGCGTTCCCTCCGGTATTACCGAGGTTGAAGAGCGTGCCGTTATTGACGCAGGTGTTCAGGCGGGTGCCCGCAGCGTGTACTTGATTGAAGAGCCCGTAGCGGCAGCAATCGGTGCAGGGATCGACATTGCAAAGCCCGACGGCAACCTGATTATTGATATTGGCGGCGGTACGACGGACGTGGCAGTCATTTCTCTGTCCGGTGTGGTGGAATCCTCATCCATCAAAGTAGCAGGCGATATGTTCAACGAGTCTGTCGTGAAGTATATCCGCCGTAAGCACAATGTGCTGATCGGTGAGCGTACTGCGGAAGATCTGAAGATGCAGATCGGCTGTGTCTTTCCTCAAGAGGAAGAGGAAACTGTGGAAGTGAAGGGCCGCTGCCTGATGACAGGTTTGCCCAAGGTGTTTACCGTTTCCTCCAGCGAAATGATCGAAGCATTTGAAGAGCCGGCAGAGCGTATTCTGGAAGCAGTACACTCTGTGTTGGAGAAAACACCGCCTGAGCTGGTGGCTGATATTTCCACCAACGGCATTGTCATGACCGGCGGCGGCAGCATGGTGAAAGGGTTTGACAAGCTGGTTGAATCCCGTACCGGTATTACGACAACGGTTGCTGAAAATGCGATCCAGTGTGTGGCAATGGGTACCGGTCAGAGTCTGGACTGGGTCAGTTCCATGCAGGACGGCACAGTGAATTTGTCTCGCCGCAAGCAGATGGACAGATAATTTTAAATAGAACGAAAAAGCGCTCCGAATTCATTCGGAGCGCTTTTTATTTGGCTGTGTTATATTTCGCGGCGACCTTCAAGGGCGCGCATTAAAGTTGCGTCATCTGCAAATTCCAAATGACCGCCTACGGGGATGCCATAGGCAAGGCGTGTTACGCGTACACCGAAGGGGCGGAGCAAACGGGCGATATACATGGCAGTGGCTTCCCCCTCCGTGTCGGGGTTTGTGGCCATAATGACCTCCTGCACCTCACCCTGTGCCACACGGTCGAGAAGGCTCTTGATATGAAGATCATCGGGGCCGATGTGGTTCATCGGAGAAATGACACCGTGGAGCACATGATAACGGCCGTTGAACTCACGGGCACGCTCGATAGCGATGACGTCGCGTGGATCTGCCACAACGCAGACAACGGAGCTATCGCGCTTCTGTGAAGCGCAGATGGGGCAAAGACCGCCGGCTGTAAGGTTTTGGCAGACGGGACAGCAGGTGACATTTTTCTTGGCATCCAGAATGGCATCGGCAAATTCCTGCGCCTCTGATTCGGGCAGACCCAGTACATAAAATGCCAAACGTTGTGCGCTCTTTCCGCCGATACCGGGGAGCTTTGCGAATTGTTCTACCAGTTTTTCAAGGGGTGCGGGAAAATATTCCATGAAAAAAATCTCTCCTTATCGGGTATTAAGCATTGCGCAGCGCAGCGATGCATTCGGAAATGTCAGCAGCCTTGTAAACAGCACTGCCGGCAACCAGCACATTTGCGCCTGCCTCAATGGCAACAGCGGCGGTGGCAGGATCAATGCCGCCGTCTACCTCCAAATCACAGGCAGGGTTCATTTCGTCGATATAGCCACGGATGATACGTACTTTGGGCATCATGTCCGCCATGAACTTCTGACCGCCGAAGCCGGGTTCCACAGTCATCACGAGGATCATATCCACCTCTTTGATAAAGGGCAGAACTGCTTGTGCAGGGGTATTGGGTTTCAGGACAACACCGGCTTTTTTGCCTTTGGCGTGGATCAGCTCCAGTGCCTTGTGAATATTTGGGGGAGTATCTGCTTCTACATGACAGCTGACAATGTCGGCGCCTGCATCACAGAACTGCTCTACATAGCGTATGGGCTGGGTAATCATCAGGTGAACATCCAGCGGCAGCGTTGTTGTGGGATGCAGGGACTGGACAACGGGAATGCCAATGGAGATATTGGGTACAAACATACCGTCCATTACATCGACATGAACAAGATCAGCGGTGGAAATGCGTTCAATATCACGCTGAAGATTGGCAAAATCAGCCGATAGAATAGAGGGCGCGATTTTAATAGTCATGGGGAAATCTCCTTTGTGTTGTTGGAACGCCATGGTGTGCAGCGACATAATATAAACCAAGCGGCACCTATGGCGCACGGCTGCAGAAAAAACTTCATTTTGTGCGCAGCTTCCGGTCCCTGCCGCAGCCGACCGCCGTGCTGCTTTATATAGATCCAGGGGTGGGCACAGATGTGTCCACTCCTTTTGTTAATCGTAAATACTGGTAGAATCCACAAGGAAAGCATCATAGCCTTCATTCTGCATCGCTTTGAGAATCGCCGATTTATGCTCGTGGCCGAAGGCCTCCAGGGTAACGCGCAATTCCACCTTGCTCTGACGGTTGATGCTGACAAACTGGTTATGCTCCAGCTTGATAATGTTGCCTTTCTGTTTTGCGACGATTTCAGCAACATGCAGCAATTCACCGGGACGATCCGGGAGCATCACGGAGAAGGTAAACACGCGTCCGCGATTGATAAGACCGTACTGCACAAGGCTTGCCATGGTGATGACATCCATATTGCCGCCGGACAGAATGGAAACGATATTCTTGCCCTTGCATTTGAGATGCTTCAGTGCGGCAACAGACAGCAGACCTGCATTTTCGACAATCATTTTATGATTTTCCATAATGTCGAGGAAGGTGTCCACCAATTCATCATCATCAATGGTGATCAATTCATCCACATTTTCCTGAATATAGGGAAAAACGAGATCGCCGGGTGTACGCACAGCAACACCGTCTGCGATGGTTACGGCGGAGGGCAGGGTTACAACATGACCGGCTTCTACAGATGCCTTCATGGAAGCTGCGCCGGTGGGTTCCACACCAATCACTTTCACATTGGGATTAAGGAGTTTTGCAAGGGTTGAAACGCCGGCAGCCAGTCCGCCGCCGCCGATAGGAACAAGAATGATATCTACATCCGGAAGAGACTGGAAGATCTCATAGGCAATGGTACCCTGACCGCAGGCAATCTCCAAATCATTGAAAGGGGGGATATAGGTCAGACCCTGCTCTTCTGCTAACTTCATGGCATGCTCCGCAGCATCATCAAAAACGCTGCCGTGCAGGATAACATCTGCCCCGTGCTGTTTGGTGCGGTTTACTTTCATTAAAGGCGTTGTTGTGGGCATCACAACGGTTGCCTTCACACCCGCTACCTTGGCGGCGTATGCCACGCCCTGGGCGTGGTTGCCTGCAGAGGCGGTGATCAGACCTTTTGCTTTTTGCTCATCGGTCAGCTTACTGGTTTTATAGTAGGCACCGCGAATTTTATAAGCGCCGGTGACCTGTAAATTTTCGGGCTTAAGATAAACCTCATTTCCGCAAAGATCAGAGAAGTAATTGCTGTGAACGAGTTCGGTATCGTCGATGACACCGCGCAGTACGCTGCGCGCTTCTTTAAATTGATCCAGTGTGAGCATAAAAAGACTCCTCTTCCATATCATCAAAATTTTAATAAACCAAACAATAATTTCTAATTTCCCATAATAACAAACTGGGAGGAAAAGTCAATCATTCTGCACAAATGATTGTTCTTATTTTTGTGCGAAATAAAAAATAGCGTATAGAGCACGCCTCCACACGCCAGAAGCTGCAGTGGGAGGATCAAAGACGATTTTCGTCATAATCCATACGTTTGACCCAGCGGCGAATAAAATGCTGGGCAATCAATGCGATGGCAATAACAAAAAAGGATAGAATGCCGATGACTATCAGGGTGCTGGTGCCGGGACTGGAAATTACTGCACCAAGGCTTGCGTCGTTGTTCATGATTTTGCGGCCTTCCGCTGCGCTATAACGCGTGGGAACTACGCTGATACCGTCTTTATCCTGTTCAAATGAGGTGAGATAAGTGGCAGCGCACTGCCATGCTTTGAGTTCCTTTCCGTTTTGATCGTGCAGAATATAGGGGGTAAAATCTGTGATTTTATTGCCGTTTTTATCTTTGGGTGTCAGCTTGATCATGCCAAAGGCCATATCCTGAACAGAAGCGAGCATCTGAGCGGAATAGAGGTCCGTTACAATGCGGTACAGACGATCTTTGTTGGGGAAACTCTCGCTGCCGTCTTCCTGCACCAGTTTTAAGTCCGTGACAAAATCCATGGGAATGCGGCTGGGATTATATGTATAGCGGATGCCGGAGAAATACAACCGTGCCGGGGAAAAAAGTGCGCTGACAGATGCGTCGATTTCAGCAATAGCGGACAGCTCTTTTCCGGTCACATAGGCACTGACAAGGGGGTAACCAATGGTACCGTCCGCACCAATGCCCAGGGAAAGGGCATTAAAGGCATCTGCGGTGGTCAATTTGCCCCGCGGGAACGAGGCTCGGATCACGCCGCTGGGCACAACGGCCATGGTGATAGGATCGTAAGCGGCACCTTCTAGTTGAGAAACTGCGTACATGTAGGAGTCTGCCAAAAGATTGCCCAATCCGATTTCCGGTGAAGCAAAGTCAATTTGCTCTATCGGCGTGAAAGTGACATCGTTTTTGGCAAGGATCTGATCAAATGTCATATCATAGGCGGAGAGGTAAGATGCTTCCACAACCTTTTTAAATTCTTCAATGGTTTCGGCAATGGCAGGATCTTCAGCCAACGAATCATCGATGGGATGCAGTGCATAATGATGAAGCGCCCAGTGCTCGCCGTCAGGAATCAGGGTAATTTCGCCGAGATTGGTGCAGTAGGAACCGGAGGAAACGATATAAGTGGTTCCGACCTGTATGGGTTGCTCCAATGTTGTATGAGTATGACCGCTGATAATCAAATCAATTTCGGGCACTGCTTTGGCAAGATTCTGGTCTTCGGATTCTTTCTCGTTTTCATGGGTGCCGCTGTGGGAGAGACAGACAATCAGATCGGGGGATTCCTTGCTTTCGATTTCAGCCACAACAGCGGCGGCGGTTTTTATGGGGTCCTGCAGCTCCATACCGGAATTGGGCGCACAGGTGTGCGCATCGTAACCCATAATGGCAAAAACCGCAATTTTGATGCCGCCGCGCTCAAGAATGGTGTAAGGCTGCACACCGTAGGCATCCAGAGCATCCGGAAGGGAAGTGCCGTCTGCGGCAGGTTCGGGTGTGCCTTCACTCAGCGCAGTGTAGTTGGACTGCACAATCGGAGGCAGCACATCCCCGCTTTTCTTGGCAGCCATGAGCATGGCTGCCAGATTGTTTGGACCATAGTCAAACTCGTGGTTGCCGAATGTAACGGCGTCATAGCCAAGGGCACCCATCATACGCAGCTCCGGTGCATCGGTTGCATAAATTGTCTGAAAAAGGGAACCCATGGCAAAGTCGCCTGCATCCACGGTAAGGGTTGTTTTGTGTTTTGCGCGCAGTGCATCCAAAGCGGTTTTCAAGCGTGCATAGCCGCCGGAATTGGTGGTATTGCCGGCTGCATCGGTCACATGAATGGGCAGTATGTGGTCGTGAAGATCATGTGTAAAGAGGACGGTAATACCGTCCTCTTTTTCTGCACCATAGGCCATGCTGGCAAACGGCATAATCAGCAGCGACAGCGCCAATATTACGGCGATGACGATGGCGACGATGCGCACGCCCCTGTTTCTTTTCAATGGAAGCACCTCCGACAAATTTTAGAATGTATGGAGCAATTTCAAGTTTACATAAGTAATGTGCAAAACTCTGTGGAAACTGTGTACAAGTGTGATAATTACTGCTTTTTTGACAAGTTGCGACAGAATTATGCGTCGTTTCTATCCATACTTTTTCTGGCGAAGTTTTATCTTCGACAAAAAATGTGATGCTTATTATATCATAAAAAGGGGACTGGTACAAGAAAAGATATGGATGAAGGAGATTGTTTGTGTATTAAAAAGCAAAGAAATGAATCAATATGCGAGGGTGCATATCTGCTCTGTTTGCCGGCGGCGGTTCTTTCTCTGCGCCCCTTGCCACTGGTTTAAATTTGCGCTATAATTATAAATTAAAATAGTATGCGGTTGTTGGAAAAGTGCCGCAGCGAAAAGGATTTTGCGCGTGGATAAGATACCGTGCGCTTTTCTGAGGAAGGACGAAACAAAACGTGAAGAAATCTTATGGCAATGATAGTATCGCCGCACTGAAAGGCGCCGACCGTGTGCGTAAGCGCCCGGGTGTCATTTTTGGCTCCGACGGTCTGGACGGCTGTGAACATGCGGTGTTTGAGATTCTTTCCAACTCCATCGATGAAGCCCGCGAAGGTCACGGCAGGCTGATCACCGTGACACGCTACAGGGATCAGTCCATCGAGGTGGAGGATGCAGGTCGTGGCTGCCCGGTGGACTGGAACCCAAAAGAAGAAAAGTACAACTGGGAGCTGGTGTTCTGCGAGTTGTATGCCGGCGGCAAATATAATACCAACGGCGGCGATAACTACGAATATTCGCTGGGTCTGAACGGTCTTGGCTCCTGTGCAACCCAGTATGCTTCCCGGTATATGGACGTAACGGTTTGGCGTGACGGATATGAATACAGCCTGCACTTTGAGCGCGGCGAGAATGTGGGCGGCCTTGAGAAGAAGCCGCTGAGCCGGAAAAAAACCGGTACGCGTACCCGCTGGCTGCCTGATTTGGACGTCTTTACAGACATTTCCGTTCCGGCAGAATACTTCATGGATGTGATGAAGCGTCAGGCGGTGGTGAACCCCGGCATCACCTTCCGGTTTCGCGATCAGAAGGGCAATTCCTTTGAAACCGTGGACTACCTGTATGAAAAGGGGATCGAGGATTATGTGTCGGAGCTGGCAGGCGAAGGGAGCCTGACGGCTCCTGTTTACTGGGAAACGGAGCGCAAGGGCCGTGACCGGGCGGATAAGCCGGAGTATAAGGTCAAGCTGAGCTGCGCACTGTGCTTTTCCAATAAAACGAATATCATCGAATATTATCACAACTCTTCCTGGCTGGAGCACGGCGGAAGTCCGGAAAAAGCGGCAAAGTCCGCTTTTGTTTCCGCAATCGATGCCTACCTGCGCCAGAACAATAAATATCAGAAGAGTGAGAGCAAAATCACCTTCAATGATATTCAGGATTGTCTGGTGATGGTGTCCAGCTCCTTCTCAACGCTGACCAGCTACGAAAACCAGACGAAAAAATCCATTACCAATAAATTTATTCAGGAAGCCATGACCGATTTTCTGCGCTCCAATATGGAAATCTATTTCATTGAGAATCCCTTTGATGCAGAAAAGATTGCCGAGCAGGTACTGATCAATAAACGCTCTCGTGAAAGTGCGGAAAAGGCACGCCTGAACATTAAAAAAAAGCTGTCCGGTAATATCGACATTGCCAACCGTGTGCAGAAATTTGTGGACTGCCGTACAAAGGATGTCAGCCGGCGTGAAATCTATATCGTCGAGGGTGACTCGGCTTTGGGCAGCGTCAAGCTGAGCCGTGATGCGGAGTTTCAGGGCATTATGCCCGTGCGCGGCAAGATCCTGAATTGCCTGAAGGCAGACTATGGAAAGATTTTTAAGAGCGAAATCATCACCGATTTAATGAAAGTCCTCGGCTGCGGTGTGGAAGTGGATAATAAAAAGGTGAAAGATCTCAATGCCTTTGATCTCAATAATCTGCGCTGGAACAAGATCATTCTCTGTTCCGATGCGGACGTGGACGGCTTCCAGATCCGCACCCTGATTTTGACCATGATCTACCGTTTGGCGCCGACTTTGATCGAGAAGGGGTATGTCTATATTGCGGAAACACCCCTGTTTGAAATCAACAGCAAGGGCAAAACGTGGTTTGCCTACTCCGAGGAAGAAAAGGCAAATATTCTGAAAGAGATCGGCAGCGCAAAGTATACCGTGGCACGCAGCAAGGGTCTGGGTGAAAACGACCCGGATATGATGTGGCTGACGACGATGAACCCCGAAACACGCCGCCTGATCCGCATTATGCCCGATGATGCGCAGGCCGCAGCACAGATGTTTGATTTGATGCTGGGTGATAATTTGCAGGGCCGCAAGGAGTACATTGCCACAAACGGCTATCGTTTCCTGGATCAGATCGATGTATCGTAAAGGGGGGGATGAATCGTGGAATTTTTGAAATCAGCACCGGTGACGAGTATTCTCGTTGTTTTGATTGTTTATTTTGCAATCAAATTGATTGCGGTGGCAGGCAGGTTTTGGACGCCGAGCCACCGTCAGCTGACGCTGGATGAAAAGCAGCTTAAGGGCTGGCGCGGGACAACGGCAATGGAGAATGTCGGCCTGCTGGTGCTTCTGATCGGTCTTTTGCTGGGCATTCAGGTCAATCCCTGGGGATATGCGGCGGCACTGATCGGCGTGGTGATTTTTGCGATTTTTAAAACGATCATGATAAGGAACTATCCTTATATCGACCCCAGTACCGTCAAAAAGAAGAACGGCAAGAAGAAAAAGAAGTAAGACCGGCTGCTGCGCATCAGGCAATAACCGGATAAGGAAGGATTAAATGGCGAAGAAAAAACAAACTGTCGAAAAAGTAAAGGCGACAAATCCCAATGTGCTGGGGCTGCATGCTCAGGTTCTGGAGCAGCCGATTACCCAGACGTTGGAAGTGAACTATATGCCCTATGCCATGAGCGTTATCGTGTCTCGTGCCATTCCCGAAATCGACGGCTTTAAGCCCTCCCACAGAAAACTCCTGTATACCATGTATAAAATGAATTTGCTGTCGGGTTTGCGCACGAAGTCTGCCAATATTGTCGGTCAGACCATGCGTCTGAATCCCCATGGTGATGCGGCGATTTACGATACTATGGTGCGCTTGAGCGTGGGTTACGGTGCGCTGCTGCATCCCTTTGTGGAGTCCAAGGGTAACTTTGGCAAAGTATACTCCCGTGATATGGCTTATGCGGCTCCCCGTTACACCGAAGCGAAGCTGGCACCGATCTGCGCGGAAATTTTCCGTGATCTCGATCAGGACGCGGTGGACTTTGTGGATAACTACGACAATACCATGAAGGAGCCGACCCTGCTGCCCACCACGTTCCCTAATATTCTGGTGTCTGCAAACCAGGGTATCGCTGTCGGTATGGCATCACAGCTGTGCGGGTTCAATCTGGGCGAGGTGTGCGATACTACGATCGCGTATTTGAAAAATCCCAACTGCGTGATTTCTGAAACGCTGCTGGCACCGGATTTTTCCACCGGCGGTGAGCTGATCTGTGACAGTGCGGTATTGGAAAATATTTACCGCACCGGACGCGGCAGCATTAAGGTGCGTGCGAAATACCGCTATGATCAGGAAAATCATCTGATTGAAATTTATGAAATTCCCTACACCACCACCACGGAAGCCATTCTTGACAAGGTGGCGGAACTCATCAAGGCAGGCAAGGCAAAGGAAATTGCCGATATGCGTGATGAAACGGATCTGAGCGGCCTGAAGCTCACCATTGACCTCAAGCGCGGCGCAGATCCCGATAAGCTGATGCAGCGCCTGTATAAGCAGACAACACTTCAGGACAGCATGGCATGTAATTTCAACGTGCTGGTGGGCGGCATGCCCAAAGTTATGGGCGTGGGCGAGCTTTTGCAGGAATGGTGCGCATGGCGCACCGAGTGTGTGCGCCGCAGAGTGTACTATATCATGCATAAAAAAATGGATAAGCTCCATTTGCTCAAGGGCCTGAAAAAGATTTTGCTGGATATTGATAAGGCCGTCAAAATCATCCGTGAAACGGAAAGCGATGCGGAAGTCGTGCCCAACCTGATGATCGGCTTTGGTATTGACGAAAAACAGGCGGAGTATGTGGCGGAAATCAAGCTGCGCAATATCAACAAAGAGTATATCCTCAAACGCGTGGAGGAAGTGGATTCTTTGGAAACGGAGATCGCTGATTTGCAGGATACATTGGATCAGCCGCAGCGCGTGAAAAAGATTATCATTGATGAATTGAAAGCGGTGCGCAAAAAGTATGCGGTGCCCCGCAAAACAGATATCATCTACAGCCATGAGGTGCAGGAGTATTCTGAAGAAGAGGAAACTCCGGATTATCCGGTCACGGTGTTCCTGTCCCGGGAGGGATATTTCAAAAAGATTACGCCCCAGTCTCTGCGCATGAGCGGCGAGCAGAAGTTCAAGGAGGGCGACAGCCTTGCCCAGACCTTTGAAACGACCAACCGGAAAGAAGTGATGTTTTTTACAGACAAATGTCAGGTTTATAAGAGCCGGCTGAGCGACTTTGATGACAGCAAAGCCAGTGTCCTCGGTGATTATCTGCCCAGCAAGCTTTCCATGGACGAAGGCGAGAGCGTCAGGTTTATGGTGCTGCCCGGTGATTACAGTGCCCATATGCTCTTCTTTTTTGAAAACGGGAAAGTGGCGCGTGTGGAACTGTCGGCTTATCAGACGGCCTCTAATCGCCGCCGCCTGACAGGTGCATATAGTGATAAGAGCCCTGTGGTGCAGTTCATGGTGCTGACAGAAGAGCGCGAAATTGCGCTGTATTCTACAGAAACGCGTGTGCTGATCATCAATACGGCACTGCTGGCACCCAAAACGACCCGCAGCACACAGGGCGTCAATGTATTGACGATGAAGCCGAAATATCATTTGGACCATATTTGCTTTCCGGAGGATACGGGGATCGCAAACTTGAGCCGCTATCGCGGCCGCAATATCCCTGCTGCCGGGGCAGTGCTCAAAGAAGAGGACAGCGACGAGAAACAGATTACGCTGATTTAACATCCGTGGGGGCAGAAAGTGGCGTGGCTCACTGCTGCATGGGGATAGAATTGGAAAGGAGCTTAAAAAATATGAAAGATAAACATCCACTGCTCCGCCTGGCGTATGAATGGGGTGTCTTGGTGTTGGGATGCGCTATTTTTGCTCTGGGCTTTAACTGGTTCGTAGGACCAAATCAATTTTCGATTGGCGGTCTGACAGGCGTTGGACAGATTATCAATGCCCTGATTCCGCAAATTCCGATTGGCATTATGACCATTGTTCTGAATGTACCGCTATTTATTTTAGGCTGGATTTTTCTCGGCAAACGTGCGGTATTTCGTTCACTGGTTGCCATGGTGCTCAGTTCGCTGATGCTGGATGGTATTGCCATGCTTCATGTTTTTACGCCTATGGACCCCATGCTGGCCAGTGTTTACGGCGGTGTGTTTTTGGGTATTTCTATGGGTATTTTAATGCTGGTCAATACGACTACCGGCGGCACGGAGCTGGGTGCGCGGCTGCTTAAGTTTCCTTTCCCTCATTTATCCATCGGCAAACTCTGCCTGATGATTGATGTGACAGTTGTCAGCGTGTATGCGGCGGTATTTCATAATATTGTCAATGCCATGTATGGTATTGTTGCACTCTACATTTCTTCCATTGTCATGGACTATATTATTTACGGATTCCGTACCGCAGAGGTTGTGTATATCATCAGTGCCGAGTATGCAGCGATTACAAATAAGCTTTTGGAAATGGATCGCGGCGTGACGCTGTTGGAGGGTACAGGTGCTTACTCCCAAAAGGGCTGCAAGGTGATTATGTGTGCCATGAAGCGCAACCAGATTGTGCAGGTGAAATTGTTGGTGAGTGAAATCGACCCGGATGCATTTGTTATTGTCTGCAAGGCCAATGAGGTGCTGGGCGAAGGATTTGGAGAATATACAAAGAACAGTATCTAAAAAGAAGGGAGCTGCGTGCGGTTGTGAGAAAAAGAATGATGCTGTTGCTGCTTGCGGCCGCACTGCCTTTATCAGGCTGTATGTCTATTTTGGAGCGCAGCTATCAAAGTGTGAAGCCCCATACGAGCCAGTATTGGGAGGATGCAACGGCATCTGCCCTGCGTGCGGAGGACTACCAGAGTCTTGTGAATGGACTTTTGATGCTGCTTGCGGAGCAGAAGGATACCGGTATTGTGCGCATGTATGGATATGAAAAAAAGGCCGAGGCGATTCATGACATGGAACGGGCCTGTGCCGAGGTGACTGTGGAAGATCCATTGGGAGCGTATCTGGTGGATTATGTGACATATGATTGTGAAGAGGGGACAAATTGCTATGAGATGACGGTTCGCTTCACTTATCAAAAGACACCAATGCAGCTGCGTGCGCTGACCAATGCAACCACTGGGGCGGCTTTGCCGGAATTGCTTGCACTGGCATTGGAGGATGGATGCAGTGAGTTGGCAGTCAAAATCGACTATATGGATCTGTCAGCAGAAGATATGGAGCGATCCGTTGCACAGGTCATGGAGAGCAGCGGCAACAAAGCAATGGATTGGTCCATAACGTATTATCCAAATGAGGGAACGATTGGAGACACACGGATTATAGAAATCGTATGGTCGGGTGTGCAAATGCCAAATGGCTCAGAGAGTGCTGCGTTTTAAACAGGTGATATCAGCAGAAACCGAGGGAATTAAAAAAATTATGAAAAAACTGTTGACATTTGCGGTTCCATCTGATAAGATATCAATTGTTCCGCGGGCGTAGCTCATCCGGTAGAGCGCCACCTTGCCAAGGTGGAGGTAGCGAGTTCGAGCCTCGTCGCCCGCTCCAAAAAACCTCAGTCTTTTGACTGAGGTTTTTATTTTTGCATCCGCCAATAAGTCTATAAAAAACAGGCACGATATGCGTTTTCACATATCGTGCCTGCTTTTTTATCCTCTGATCTGAGTGCGCATGGCTTTCAGGCGCTTCATAACATCATTGCCCCCACGGCCGAAATAATCATGCAGTCGGGTATATTCCTGATAGAGTGTTTCGTAAACTGCCACGTGTTCCGGAATCGGAGTATAAAAGGTATCCTTTTGTTTGCCCATCACAGCAGCGGCTTCCGTGATGGAATCAAAGCCGCCGGCTTCTTTACCGGCAGCCACAGCTGCGAAGCATGCAGCGCCCAATGCACCGCCCTGCTTGCCGTCTGCAATGTATACGGGCATGTTAAGTACATCGGCATAAATCTGCATTGCCATGGCGTTTTTTTGACTGATGCCGCCGGTTGCGACAAATTTTTTCACGGGAACCCCGTTTTTCACATAGTTATCAACGATCATGCGCGTACCATAAGCAGTGGCTTCAATCAGTGCACGATAAAGTTCTTCGGGTTTTGTACTTAAGGTCATGCCGAGAACCAGACCGGTCAAATCAAAATCCACCAATACACTGCGGTTTCCGTTCCACCAATCCAGAGCCAGCAGACCGCTTTCTCCAGGCTGCAGCATTTCGGCAAGCTCTGTCAAATAGGCATGGAGATTTTTATTTTGGGTGTTTGCTGCCTGCTGATAGGATGCAGGGCAGCAGTGCTCGGCAAACCAGGCGAAATGATCCCCTACGCAGGACTGTCCTGCCTCGTAAGCATAGTAGCCGGGATATACGCCGCCGTCCACCACACCGCACATGCCGGGCACGAGGTGTTCCTCGTTGGAAAGCAGGATATGGCAGGTAGAGGTGCCCATAATTGCCAGCAGCTGACCGGGGCCTGTAATGCCTGCGGAGGGCATGGCAACGTGGGCATCAATAATGGAAGCGGAAACGGGTGTACCAGCCTTCAAACCGGTGCGTTCTGCCATTTCGGCGGTAATGCCGCCCACGGCTTTGCCAAGCTCTGCAATGGGGAAATTCAATTTTTCACGCACGCAGTTTTCAAGGCGGGGATCCAATGCTTTGTAGAAATCAGAAGAGGGGTATCCGTCCTTGGCGCTCCAAGTGCCTTTATAACCGGCGGCACAGGTATTTTTGCCGAGAATGCCGCACAGCTGCCACACGATCCAGTCGCCGGCTTCTACAATATAGTCTGCGGCGGCATAGATTTCCGGAGATTCGTCCAGAATCTGCCAGATTTTAGGGATTTCCCATTCACTGGAGATTTTTCCGCCGTAGCGTTTGAGGAATGTTTCACCGCGTGCTTCGGCAATTTCGTTGAGTGCCGTTGCATACTTTTGTGCAGCGTGATGCTTCCAAAGCTTTACATAGGCATTTGGTGCACAGGCAAATTCCGGCAGGAAACACAGCGGCGTGCCGTCGGCCTTGACGGGCAGAACGGTGCAGGCAGTAAAATCTGTGCCGATACCAATAATGTCTGCCGGATTGATGCCGCTGTCTTTCAAAACGGTGGGAATTGTGGTGTAGAGTACGTCGAGATAATCCTGCGGATGCTGCAGTGCCCAATCCTGCCCCAGCGGTGTGCCGTCCGGCAGGGCGGTGTCCATCACAGCATGTGGATACTCCAAGGTACACTCAGCAATTACTTCACCGGTATCGATCTGAACGAGAACGGTGCGACCTGATAAAGAACCGTAGTCGATGCCGAGTACATATTTATTCATAAAAAAGCCCCTTTCGTACTTTTTGGTGGTTCTGACAGCATCATACTGGATTTTACTGATGAAATCAAGGTCATTATAGGCAAAAAAGCAAGAAATGTTTTTACTACAAAAACAAATGAGTTTCCTGTGGAGAAGATTGAAAAGCGATTGGGCAAATTCACAAAATAAGTGCAAAATGAGACACTGCTTTTGGAGGAGTTGCATGGTATTTTTCGGGCTGCTTTGGCGAAAAGCGACAAAAAAAATAGCCCTTTTTGGGTTTCGTTGTTGAAATTAACTTGACAAGATGGAGCGAATATTTTACTATAAAAATACGGTTGGAAGACCGAGAAAAATTTTCTTGATGAAGAGAGGATCTGATTACAATGAAAAATAGTAAGAGAATCTTCGCGCTTGGTACAGCTGCTCTGATGACAGCGACCCTGTTTGCAGGCTGCGGCAACAACGGCGATGATAACCAGCCTCCCAGCAGTGGAGGCGAAGGCACAGGCACAGACTACAAAATTGCTGTTGTGCCTAAGATGACCAATATTGGCTGGTTCCAGCGTATGGAAGAGGGCGTTAAGGCATACAATGCTGAAAACGGCACCAATTACCTTTACGGCGGTTCTACCGAGGGTGCAGATCAGGCATCCTATGTTGAAGGCCTGCTGGCTGATGAGTGGGATGCAATCTGTGTTGTTCCTTTTGACTCCAATTCTTTGGCACCCATTCTGGAAAAGGCAAAGGATAAGGGCATCCTTGTCATCACTCATGAGGCAGCTTCCATGGACCCCAAGTATTTCGATTATGATTTGGAAGCATTCTCCAATGCTGATTACGGCATCAACTTTGCAAAGCAGCTGGTCGATCTGACCGGCGGTGAAGGTACATACATCCAGTTCGTCGGCGACTTGAACTCCGTTTCTCACAACGAGTGGTGCGATGCTGCGGACAAGTACTTTGCAGAAAACAGCAAGATGGTCAAGCTGGACCGTTATGAAACCGGTGACCAGACCACTGCTTCCTACAACAAGACCAAGGAACTGCTGCAGGCTCATCCCGAGATTACTGCCATCCAGGGTTCTGCCTCTACCGACGTTGCCGGTGCTGCACAGGCAGTTGCTGAGATGGGTCTGGCAGGCAAAGTTGCAATTGTTGGTACTTCCATGGCAAGCATCTGCGGTGACTATATCAAAGATGGCACCGTTGCTTCCTTCTCCGTTTGGGATCCCGCTGAGGCTGGTAAGGCAATGATCGAGCTGGCAATCGCTGTGCTGAATGCAGAGGGCGGAGTGCTGGATGTGGCTTCCACTTCCCTGAAGGCAACCGGCTATGAAACCCTGACTGTCAACGAGGACGCTCCCACCGTTCTGTATGGTGATGCGCGTGTTGACGTCACGAGTGTTAACATGGCAGATTATAACTTCTAAGTTATAAGACTAAGTTATAAGAAAAGACGAGAGCTTTTTAGCGAGGCATAAGCAACCCCCATGCGGCTATGCACCGCATGGGGGTTTATACGGATAGACTATATAGGAAAACGGGGGCTGGCACCATGTCTGATGAAGTATTTTTGAAACTGGAAGGTATCAAAAAATCGTTTGGCGGCGTCCATGCATTGAAGGGAGTTAACCTCGAGATAAAAAAGGGTGAGATCCATTGTCTGGCCGGTGAAAACGGCTGTGGCAAGTCTACCCTGATCAAGGCAATTTCCGGTGTACATAATGCTGACGAGGGCACCATCTGGATTGATGGAGAAAAAGTAGAACATATGAAGCCGATAGATGCGATCAATCGTGGTATTCAGGTAATTTACCAGGATTTTGCTGTATTCCCTAACTTAACGGTTGCGGAAAATATTGCATTAAACGGCGAATTGAAAAATAGAAAAAAAGTTGTAAATTGGAAAGAAATCCATGAGATTGCCGCCAAAGCAATGGCACAGGTTGGTGCAAACATTGATCCTGATGTCAAGCTGGAGCGTCTGTCCGTGGCGAATAAACAGATGGTAGCCATTTGCCGTGCTATCATCAACGATGCAAGATTGCTGATTCTTGATGAACCCACCACGGCTTTAACGGCACGTGAAGTGGAAAAGTTGTGGGATATTGTGCGTGGACTGAAGGAAAAAGGCATCGCAATCATGATCGTCAATCACAAGCTGGATGAGATTTACCGCATTGCGGACAGCCTGACCATTCTGCGAAACGGCAGATATGTGTCCAGTGGTCCAATCAGTGAGTATGATCAGGAAAGATTTACCAGAGATATGACGGGGCGTGATATTTCCGGTGAAAAGTATAATCCCGCACCCTCTGATGAGGAGATTCTGCGCATTGAGAATTTGTCACGTTCCGGTGCATTTGAAAATGTATCCTTTACGCTGAATAAAGGGGATGTTTTGGGGCTCACCGGTCTTTTGGGCTCCGGCCGTGGTGAAATAGGTGAAGCGCTGTTTGGTGTTGCACCTGCAGAAAGCGGTAAAATTATCCTCAATGGCAAAGAAATTACAATTCACAATGTCAAGGATGCCATTAAAAATGAAATTGGATATGTTCCTGAGGATCGTTTGACGCAGGGACTGTTTATGGATCGATCCATTCAGGATAATACGATTGCATCGTCTATTCATAAATATATGAAAGGGTTCAGCCTGGATGATAAGGCAATGGAGGAGGCAGCTTACCATTGGATTGAAGAGATCGGCATTGTTGCACCTTCTCCGAAGCCTGCTGTTCGCACATTGTCCGGCGGTAACGCACAAAAGGTCGTTATTGCGAAATGGCTGAATACCAATCCGAAGCTGTTTATCCTTGATGGGCCCACAGTTGGTGTTGATATCGGCGCAAAAGCAGAAATCCATGCAATTCTGCATCGGTTGGCACAAGAGGGGATCGGTGTCATTGTGATTTCCGATGATCTGCCCGAGCTTGTGCAAAACTGCAACAAGATCGTTGTTATGCGCGACGGCAAGGTTGCGGCACAGATCGATAACAACATTGATGAGAAATCACTCTCTGATTTGCTGATCGGTGCCAGTGTAGAGGAGGTCGAGAGCAAATGACAACGAAAAGCCAAAAATTGAAAATGGCGCTGACCAGTACACCGATGATCTTGATTTATGTTATGGTCATTTTCTGCGTGGTTGCTGCGATTCGTCAGCCTTCGTTTTTAAGTCCTGCAACAGTGGTGAATCTGGCGCGTGCAAGTATTTTTACCATGTGCTTTGCAATATGTGAAATGGTAGTCATCATTTCCGGTGGTATCGATGTGTCGTTCCCTGCGGTGGGCTGCGTTGCCATGTATGTGCCGATGTATTTAAATTATAATGGCATTGGACCGGATAATGTCTTTTTCTTTTTTGGGATCGCGATGCTCATTGGTTTGTTTTTTGGCGTGATCAACGGTATCCTGGTTTCCTGCTTGAAGCTGCCTCCGCTGATTGCGACCCTTGCAACAAGCTCGATTGCTTCCGGCGGACTGATTATGCTCCTGGGTACGCGTGAGTTTACATCTCTGCCGGATTCACTGGAGGCACTGTATGCAACCAATCTGCTCACATATACTTCTCCGGATACCGGCTTTACTTATCCGCTGACGATTTTGGTGCTGGTACCTGTGCTTTTGTGTGTTGTTGTGGCAATCGTCATGCGATATACGATGCTTGGCCGCGGCTTGTATGCCATTGGCGGTGATAAGAATGCAGCTCGTATCGCCGGTTTCAATGTGCGCCTCCTGCAGTTTTTTGCATATATTTTCTGCGGCGTTGTTGCCGGTGCGACTGCTATGATTTATACGACACTGATGCACTCCTCTACAACCACCGCATTGATGGGTGAAGAAATGATTATCATTGCGGCATGTGTTGTCGGCGGATGCCGCCTGACCGGTGGTCATGGTAATGTGGGTGGTACGGTTCTCGGTGTGCTTTTGATCACGCTGGTTCAAAACAATCTGAATATGTTGGGTATTCCTACCTGCTGGCAGACCTTTGCTGTTGGTCTGATTCTTCTGCTGGGTTCGGTGCTGACATCTGTACAGGCAAAGCGACAGGCACGCCTGGGTAAGATTTAAGGAGGTGCAGTCGTTATGAGTACAAGTGAAAAGAAAGGGAAAGGCATGCGGCTGCCCGGTGTTATGAAAGATAGCCATATTTTGACCATTATCGGTCTGATGCTGATGGTAGCTGTCATCATGTTGATCTTGAAACCCGATGCCTATTTCTCCGGGAAAAATCTGACATCTATGATTTTCCAGTTCCCTGAGTATGGTATTCTTGCTTTCGGCATGATGGTATGCATGATTGCCGGCGGCATTGACTTGTCGCTGGTTGGCATTATGAACCTGACAGGTGTCTTGGCGGCTTTGATATTGAAAAATATGGTGCAAATGGACGGTACGACCGTATTGAATCCCGGTATGGTGATTCCTGCGATTGCATTGGCAATCTTGGTTGCCATTGTTGTAGGCGCAGCCTGTGGTGCATTCAACGGTTTTATCATCGGCTATTTCAACCTGCCTGCAATGCTTGTCACATTGTGCGGTTTGCAGCTGTATACCGGACTTGCCTATGGTATTACTGGTGGCCCTGCCATCAACGGTATGTGTGATGCTTTTAAAAATATTGCAAACGGGACGATTCCCGGTACATCCATTCCGTGGGTGCTGTTGATTTTTATTGCGGTTCTGCTCGTGGTTGCCTTTATTATGAAATTCACGATATTTGGTCATGAGATTTATTTTCTGGGTTCCAATGCCAAGGCTGCCATGTATTCCGGTATCAACACATTGAGAGTTACTGTCCTGACCTATATGTTTTCCGGTATTCTGGGCGGTGTATCCGGTATTTTGATCACATCCCATCTGAATTCTGCAAAATCCTCCAATGGTTCCACCTATACGCTGCTGACATTACTGATCGTCGTTTTGGGCGGTATTCATCCCGACGGCGGCCGTGGCCGTGTTTTGGGTGTGACACTGTCGGTTTTGCTGCTGCAGATGATTGCCAATGCATTTACTTTGATGCATGTTTCTCAGAATGCAAAAACCTTTGCAAACGGCTGCCTGTTGATTGTTGCGCTGGTTCTGAGTGTGATTCTGGCAAATCGTCCGGCTAAGAAAAAGAATACTGCTTCTGCATCCTGATACACTGATATTTAGAATGGAAAGGACTGGTCCCCATGAAAACAATCAAAGTTCAGAAACTGACAAAAGAAGCTTTTGCACCTTTTGGAGAGGTGCTCACTACTGAAGGTCGTGAAGCAGGCGGGAACCCTGTGTCTCATCTTTGGTATCCGCAGGTTGTGGTGCTGGACGATCCCACTTCCATCAATCTGATGCGTGTCATTCCCCATGACTTTGTTTTGAAGGATTTTGAGGGACACGATCATACAACTGAAAATCTGATTGCGATGGACGGCGATCTGATCGTCTGTGTAGCACCTGCGGGTGAGCTGAAGGAAGAAAGTGTAGCTGCATTTTATATCCCCTGTGGGTTAGGTATTTCTTTGAAACCTTCTGTATGGCACGCAGTACCATTTGCAGTGGGCAAAGAAGTGATGAGCGTTTGTATTTTCAAAAATAATACCAGTCATGATGATATTTACTTCGATTCTTTGAACGAAGAACTGGGTTTGATGCTGTAAATCCTATTCAAGCAATATAAGGAGGACATATTCATGAAAAAAATTATCAACGCTCCTGAGAATTATGTGGACGAGATGCTCAAGGGCATTTATGATGCACATGGCGATCAGGTGAAGTATGTCAATGATGATCTGCGCTGCTTCTGCACCGCAAATAAGAAGGATGGCAAGGTTGCTATCATTACTGGCGGCGGCACAGGCCATCTTCCGCTGTTTTTGGGCTATGTCGGTGATGGCCTGCTGGATGGCTGCGGTGTTGGCGGTGTGTTCCAGTCCCCCTCTGCCGAACAGATTTACAATGTTTCCAAGGAAGTGGAAGCCGGCGCAGGTATTCTGTATCTGTACGGCAACTATACCGGCGATATCATGAACTTTGATATGGCTGCTGAAATGTGTGATATGGACGATATTCAAACACGCTCTATCGTGGGCGCTGACGATGTCAATTCCAATGCAAATCCTGATACACGCCGCGGTGTGGCAGGTATCTTCTTTATGTATAAGTGTGCAGGTGCCAAGGCTGCAAAGGGCGGCAATCTGGATGAAGTTCTGGCAGCTGCGCAGAAAGCAAAGGACAACACCCGCACCGTTGGCTTTGCACTGACGCCCTGCGTGATCCCCGAAGTCGGTCATCCCAACTTTACTCTGGGTGAAGATGAAATGGCAATGGGCATGGGTATCCATGGTGAACCCGGTGTCTGGAACGGCCCCATCAAGACCGCAGACGAGATTGCTGCCGAATCCATGAAGACCCTGCTGGACGATATGCCTGTTGCTTCCGGTGAGGAAGTGTGCCTGCTGATCAACGGTCTGGGAGCAACCAGCGTCGAGGAGCTGTACATCCTGTGCAATTCCGTCCGCAAGATTCTGGACGAAAAGGGCATCAAGGTATATCGTACCTTTGTGGGCGAGTATGCAACCTCCATGGAAATGGCTGGCGCTTCTATTTCCATTTGCCGCATGGCTGATGATGAGATGAAGGAGCAGATCGACATGCCCGTCAAGACTCCTTTCTATACCCAGGCCTAAGGGGGAAGATTTGTAATGGAAAAGATTACATTTGATCAGCTGCCCGAGCTGTTTGAAGGCGTAGCACAGATTTTCACTGAGAAAAAAGATGAACTGTGCGATATGGATGCAAAGATGGGTGACGGTGATTTGGGCTTGACCATGCATAAGGGTTATGCGGCACTGCCCGATTTGATCCGTGAAAACAGCGAACCCGGAGATGTGGGTAAAACACTGATGAAATCCGGTATGAAGATGTCTTCTCTGGTTCCCTCTACGATGGGCACGCTGATGTCCAGCGGTGTGATGGAAGGCGGTAAGGCACTGAAGGGCAAGAGCGAGATCGGCCCTGCGGAACTGTCTGCTTATCTGACGGCCTTTGCTGCCGGTATCCAGAAGCGCGGCAAGTGTGAGCTGGGTGACCGTACCATTCTGGATGCAGTGGATGCGGCTGCAAAGAAGGCTGCTGCAGCTGTTGCGGCAGGTGCAGCTGATCTTGACACTGTGATCAATGCGGCACTGGAAGGTGCTGACGAAGGTGTGGAAGCGACCAAGCAGATGACACCCAAGTTTGGCAAGGCTGCGGTGTTTGCAGCCAAGGCAATCGGTGTACCCGATCAGGGCGCTGTTGCCGGGCGCTACATGATTGTCGGTCTGAAGAATGCCATCTGTAAGTAAGTCCTTTCGAACGCTGAGAAAGTCAGTCCTTCGAAGTACTATATAGTCTTGAAGCCCACGGTTTCCCCGAACCGTGGGCTTCGCCTTTTATCCATGCACCCCTCTGCGACGAACTTTCGCAGAGGGGCAGCTATCTTTCAGATATCTATACAATTTTTATCAGGATTCTTTTGTGACCTTCTGGAAAGCCTCGCATGCATCAGTGAGAATTTTAGCGGTGAGAAGTGCTTTCTCTTCGCCCAAAGCTGCCACGACCTGTTCTAAAATAGCCGCAATATTGGTGTGCTCTTTTTGGTAGGCAGAAAGTCCGTCATCACTGAGATAAATCAGAAATTGCCGCTTGTCCTTTTCAGAGCGTACGCGGTAAATATATCCTTTTCGTTCCATTTGGGAAAGTATTTTGTTCATCTGGCTTTTCAGCAGCTGTGTCTTTTGACAAAGATCTGTGGCAGTCAAGGGAGCTTCGGGTGAATTGCATGCCTGATGGTATAGAAAGTTGCAGATGCATGCTTCATTAAATGTTAAATCGGTCATAAAGCGCTCGTTCCACAGTGTGAAAGACAAGTTGATCCATGCATCCAGAAGCGATTCGCTCAATGTGTGATGAGAGTTCATTTGATACCTCCGTGAATGAAAAAACATAGATGCAATAAACTATATTGCAGGCGGAGAAGATTGTCAAGAAAAGGGTGTAAGTATGCCGCCTCTTTTCATATGGTGGGAAAAGCGTTATAATATCATAGCAATTATTTTAAGCAAATGGGGTGGAATACCTGTGCATAAATTTCATACGATTATCGCATGGCTGATTTTGATATTGCTGATCCTTCATGTCTTGATGGCGTCTGTGACGCTGCTGACTCCCGTGTTTCTGCTGCAAAGCCAATTTGCATATGTTTTTATGGGGTTTGTTTGCGTCCATGCGGTGCTTGCCCTTTGGAAAGTGTTTCGAAAAAAGGGCGCGCGTACTTTGGGACAATATATTGCGGAAAATAGAAACTACTGGCTCCGCGTGTTGAGCGGTATTTTTGTTTTGGTGTTGGCGTTTGTGCATCGCACTCTCTGGACGATCATGACACCGTTTGGTGTGCTGCCGAAAAGTTTTGATGAAATCAGTTTAATCATGCAGTTGCTCTTTGTGGCAGCCATTGGAATCCATATACTTTTAAATATTCGCCCACTGCTGATTGACTCCGGTATTGATACGGATGGGCGGATGCATCGCTGGACGAAAAGAATGACAGCGGCACTGCTTGTGCTGGCAGTGGTCGGTGCGGTTGGCTATTTTATGGGGGCAATGCTATGAAGCCGGTAATTATCATTGGTGCAGGAATCAGCGGCCTTACTGCGGCGATCACGCTGGCGCAGCGTGGGCAGAGGAGTATTTTGGTTTCATCCATGCCCTCTGAGCGTGCGCAGTCCGTGATGGCAGAAGGCGGAATCAATGCCGCATTGGACACCAAGGGGGAGGGAGATTCCGCACAGGAACATTTTGCCGATACCCTGCATGCAGGATGCGATTTGGCTGACCCCAATGCAGTGCGTGCTTTAACCGAAGGGGCTGGGGAAATTGTGCTGTGGCTGGCTTCCTTGGGGGTTGCGTTTAACCGTACAGAAAAAGGGACCCTTGATTTGCGCTGCTTTGGCGGACAAAAAAAGAAGCGCACGGCCTTTGCCCAGTCCAGCACGGGAAAACAGATTGCTTCGGCGTTGATTCAGGAAACGCGTAAGTGGGAGGCAAAGGGGCACATTGTGCGCATGAATCATCACAGTGTGCAGAAAATTGCCATAAATGAGCAAAAAGAGTGTACTGGATGTATTATTAAAGATTATTATACAAATTGTTGTCAGTTTTTGCAGGGAAATGTCCTGTTGGCATCCGGTGGGCTGAACGGTTTTTTTGGAAAAACTACGGGAACAACACAAAATACAGGCGCAGCCACAGCCGTGGCATTTGCTGCCGGGGCTGCCTGCGCAAACCTTGAAATGATTCAATATCATCCCACGACCACCCCAATTTCCGGAAAGCGTGCATTGATTTCCGAAGCAGCGCGCGGTGAAGGCGGACGGCTGTTTGTGCGGCGACATGGAGAAAAGTGGTACTTTATGGAAGAGAAGTATCCGGAGCTGAAAAACCTCATGCCAAGAGACGTGGTGTCGCGTGAGAGCGTCATGGCATGTGAGGCAACCGGAGAAAAAAATGTTTGGCTGGATATGACGGGCATTGATGGTCGGGTTTTTGAAAAAAAACTCAGCGATCTGCGTACCTTTTGTTTGGAATTTTTAAATATCGACCCACAAAAGGCATATGTACCGGTTTATCCCGGCATTCATTATTTTATGGGCGGACTGTATGTGGATGCGGCGCATCGCACCACCGTTCCCGGGCTTTATGCCGCAGGGGAATGTGCCTGCCAGTATCACGGTGCCAACCGTTTGGGCGGTAATTCCCTGTTGGGGGCGGCATTTGGCGGAAAGCGTGCCGCAGAGACGATTTTAAAAGGGGCGTTAGAGGTTGAATGTGCCGATGAACTGGTGCTGAAAGAATATGAGGGTGCTCTGCGGGAAATCGAAAAGCGTACACAAGCGGTTTCCTGCAAGGCAATCGAACAGAAGCTGGTGGCGTGCATGAAAGAATGTATGGGCATTCGGCGCTGCGAGGAAACACTGGCAGAGGGTGCAGCAACGCTCCGCGGATTGCAAAGGATGCTGGAAACCGGAAAAGATGCATCGGTTCTTCCGGTGGATCAGCAGCTGCTGCTGGAAAGGGTACATCTGGCACAGGCAATGGTGGAAAGTGCGCGGGAGAGAAAAGAAAGCCGCGGTGCCCAGTGGCGCAGTGACTATCCTGCCCGTGATGATGAGCACTTTCGTAAAACCACTGTTGCACGCAGAAACGGCGAGGAAACGACGATTGCGTTTGAAGAAATTCCGAAGGAGGGACAGCCATGGCATATCGCGTAAAAATTCTGCGCGGCAGCGGCACAGAAAAAAGTACATGGCAAACCTTTCTGACAGAGCAGAGCGAGGAAAGCTCCGTTGCCAGCGTGCTGGAGGAACTGAACAGCCGCGCGGAGCTGCGGGACATGGGCGGAGCCTTGGCAGCTCCCATTACATGGGAGTGTGCGTGCCTTGAAAAAAAGTGCGGTGCATGTGCTATGGTGATTTGCGGAAAACCGCGGCTGGCATGTGCATGCAGGCTCAAGGATGTATTGCGGCATGGAGAAATTACATTGGAGCCGCTGCGGAAATTTCCGCGGCTGCGTGATTTGCAGGTCGATCGGCAGAAGATGTTTGACCAACTGGGTGAGATGGAGCTTTGGCTTGAAAATAAGGCGGATTTGGGTGATGAAAAGCGGAGAAATCTCCATTATCAGGCGGCATCGTGTTTGATGTGCGGCTTGTGCTTGGAAGTGTGCCCGAACTGCACACCAAAGGGTGCGTTTGCCGGTGCGCTTTCTGCTGTGGCAGCCTTTCGTGCTTTCGATCAAAGTGCGCCCGGGGAACACCGGGAGGAGATGCGCAGGGCATATACGGAACACTTTTTCAAGGATTGCGCCAAGTCGCTGTCCTGTCAGGACGTATGCCCGATGAAGCTCCCTGTGGAACAGCTGTTGGTAAAAACAAATGCAGCGGCAATCTGGCGCAGAGGAGAGAAAAAACGATGAGCAAGATCAAATGCGGAAAATACCGCCATTTTAAGGGCAATGAATATGAAGTGCTGGGGATGGTGCGCCACAGCGAAACGGGTGAAGAACTGGTTTTATACCGCGCTTTATACGGCGAGGGCGGGCTGTGGGTGCGTCCTGTGCATATGTGGAACGAACAGGTGGAGCGGGATGGAAAAACCGTTGCGCGCTTTATGTATCTTGAAGAGGACTGAGAACGTTTATGTGCATACAGGCAGAGGAGAAAAGAAATGCTGAATAAAGCTTATGTTGAAATTACGAATCAGTGCAATCTCAGCTGTGCGTTTTGTCCCAAGACGAAACGCGCGCCCAGACGCATGACGGCGGCGGAGTTTTCCGCGGTTGCCGATGCGCTGCAGGGGCATGTGCGCTTTCTCTATCTGCACTTGATGGGCGAGCCTCTTTCCCATCCGGCGCTCTCGGATATTTTAACGACGGCGGAGGAAAGGGGATTTCGTATTTGTATCACCACCAACGGCACCCTTTTAAAAGAGAGGGGGGCGGTGCTTTTAGACCATGGGCAGACCATTCACAAGGTGAGCATCTCCCTGCATGCGCTGGAAGGCAGCGGTGCGTCCATGGATATGCAGGAGTATTTGCAGAGTGTATGGGCATTTTGCGAGGAACTGCGCAAACAGAGCACATACTGTGCGCTGCGCCTGTGGAACGAGGGCGGCGCCGAGGCGCGCAATGGTGAAATTCTCCGTTTTATCGAGGAAAAGATCGGTATAGATCCGGAGGAACTGCCAAGAACACGCAGCCGCAGCCGTGTGCTGGCAGAAAATCTGTTTCTTGAAATGGAAGAGATGTTCGCCTGGCCGGATATGGAAAAGGAGGAAACCGGGGCGCAGTTTTGCTTTGGCCTGCGTGATCAGGTGGGTATTTTGTCGGATGGTACCGTGGTGCCTTGCTGCTTGGACCACGAAGGCGATATACCGCTGGGCAATATTTTTGAAACGCCTTTTGCTGAGATTTTGGAAAGTCCGAGGGCAAGGGCAATTTATAACGGTTTTTCAAACCGCACGCCTGCCGAGGCACTGTGTCGGCGCTGCGGCTTTGCAACGAGATTTAATAAAGGATGAAAGAATGAATTATTTGCCGGAAAACTTATATCATTTGCCGGGGAATCTGCTTTCCTGGTACGACGGCTGCGCCCGTGTGCTGCCGTGGAGAGACGATCCTACGGCTTACCATGTGTGGGTGTCGGAAATCATGCTTCAGCAGACCCGTGTGAGTGCGGTACTGCCCTACTATCGGCGCTTTTTGGAAGCACTGCCGGATGTGGAAAGTCTTGCGGAAGTGGAGGAAGGAAAGCTTCTCAAGCTCTGGGAAGGGCTTGGCTACTATAACCGTGCACGCAATCTTCAAAAAGCGGCTCGGGTCATTATGGATACCCATGGCGGAAGCTTTCCCGATACTTATGATGAAATTTTGAAACTGCCGGGCATTGGTGACTATACAGCAGGCGCGGTTGCGTCGATTGCCTTTGGCAGATGTGTACCGGCGGTGGATGGAAACGTGCTCCGGGTAATCGCACGCATTACAGGGGATGACGGAGACATCCTCGATAACAAGGTAAAGGCGCGGTTTCGTGGGTGGCTGGCGGAGATCCAGCCCCGGAATCGTCCCGGTGATTTCAATCAGGCACTGATGGAGCTGGGGGCAATGGTCTGCGTACCCAACGGGGCGCCGCATTGTGAAGTTTGCCCTGCCCGTAGCTTTTGCAGGGCATATCTGGAAAACAGCTGGTCCAATCTCCCGGTAAAAAAGAAAAAGGCGCCGCGCAGAAAAGAATATAAAACGGTGTTCGTCCTGCTGGGGGCAGAGGGTGTGGCACTGAGAAAGCGTGGGCAAACCGGACTGCTTGCCGGTTTGTGGGAATTTCCCAATGTGGAAGGGACACTGGATGAAGCCGGCGCAGCGGCGCAGCTTGCACACTGGGGCATCTCTCCGATTGAATGGGAAAAACAGCTGGAGGCAAAGCATATTTTTACCCATGTGGAGTGGCATATGCGCGGCTATGTGCTGCGTGTAACGGGGCATGGTCCTGAAAACTTTGCGTGGACGACCCGGAAGATGTGCGCTGAGCGGGCGGTACCCTCTGCGTTTGTGAAATTTACGGATGCCGCTGCTGCCTATTTTTCAAAAGAGGATGAACAGACATGAAGCTATATATGCTGCGTCACGGAAGAACAGCGTGGAATGAAGCCGGAAAGCTGCAGGGACGCACCGATATTCCCTTAAATGAGGAAGGGCGCCGCTCTGCGCGGAAAACAGGTGAAGAATTGAAAAATATTCCCTTTTCCATGGCGTTTTCTTCCCCACTGCAAAGGGCGAGGGAAACGGCTGAATTGATTCTTACAGGCAGCCGGGTTACCGTGCAGCCGGATGAGCGGCTGATGGAGCTGAGCTTTGGCAGTGCCGAAGGCATGTTTCTTGCGGAGCTGGGGGAAGAGCAGCGCCCCACGCAAAGACTATTTGCGCAGCCTGAAGAGTATGTGCCGCCGCAAGGCGGGGAGAGCTATGCGTCGCTGCTGTTGCGCTGCCGCGCTTTTTTGGAGGAAGTGATTCTGCCAAAGGAAAAAGAATGGGAGCATGTTTTGATTGTTGCCCACGGCGGAACGGTGCGGGGCTTGTTCAGCGTCATGTTCGGGAAGAGATCCGATGAAATTTACGGCAGCCATGTGCAGAAAAACTGTGCGGTGAATATTGTGGATTGTACGGACGGAATATTTACGTTGGATGCATTCGCAGGGGAATTCTGTGAAAAATTGTGAGGGAAAAAGATGATTTGTACACTGTGTCCTCGCCGCTGTGGTGTTGACCGTGCAAAAGCTGTGGGCTTTTGCGGCGTTGGAGAAGAAGTGAAAGTTGCCCGTGCGGCACTGCACTATTGGGAGGAGCCGTGCATCAGTGGTGCAGAGGGATCGGGAACCGTATTCTTTTCCGGCTGTACATTGGGGTGCGTCTTTTGCCAGAATCATGAGATCAGCGCAAAGGGCTTTGGAAAAGAAATTCCCCTTTCACGGCTGCGGGAAATTTTTGAAGAATTGATTGCAGCGGGCGCAAACAATATTAATCTGGTTAGTCCGACCCAGTTTACACCTTGGATCTTGAAAGCGCTGGAGCAGCCGCTGAGCGTGCCTGTGGTATGGAATACCGGTGGCTATGAACGGTTGGAAACGCTGCGGATGGCAGAGGGCAAGGTGCAGATCTATCTGCCGGATTTGAAATATGTATCAACGGAAATGAGCAAGAAGTATTCCGGCGCAGCGGATTATTTTGAAATGGCATCTCAGGGGATTTTAGAGATGTATCGGCAGGTCGGCCCCTATCAGATGGGCGAAAACGGCTTGCTGAAAAGGGGCGTGGTCATTCGGCACATGATGCTGCCCGGCGGACTTGCGGATACGAAGCGCGTGATCGACTGGGTTGCGGAACATTTTCAACAAGGACAGATTCTGTTTTCGCTGATGAGCCAGTATACACCCATTGAGGGCGTGCCAAAGGAAATTGCGCGGCGTGTAACAAAAGCAGAGTATCGTGCGGCCGGTGTCTATATGGAAAACTGTGGTTTGACGGAAGGATTTCAGCAGGAACGCTGCGCAGCAAAAGAAGAATATACACCGCCCTTTGACTTAACGGGCGTATAAAAAAAGTTCCTATACTCGATTTTTCGAGTATAGGAACTTTTTGCTTAAGATTGAAAATCATACAAGCCCTTTGCAATGACACTTGCAGACCTGTAAAGTTTTTTCAGCATCAGGTTTCAGCAGCTTCGGTTGCGGAATTGTTCAGATCAGTGCTTTTCTGATGGTTGAAAATGGTTTCAAAGTTCGTCAAAACCTGTGCAATTTCGGCACGGGATGCTGTGCCGAGCGGATTAAGGTTATTGCCGCTGCCCTTCAGCAGACCGGCGCCGATTGCCCACGACATGGATTCGCAGGCCCAGCTGTGAATCAGGTTTGCATCCGTAAAGGCGGAGGTATCGCCGTGGGCGGAAGTATCGTAGCCGACGTACTTGGCATAATTACGGAAAATCATAGCCATCTGCTCGCGCGTAACTTCGCCATTGGGATTGAATTCGCCGTTGCCGGTACCGTTGACAATGCCCTCTTTAGCTGCCCATTCAACCGCCGGTGCATACCACTGGCCTTCTTTTACATCGGTAAAGGTACCTTTGTAAGGGGAGCTGGGCTTGCCCTGCTTATTGTAGAGGATCTGAACGATCATGCTGCGGGAGGTGTTGGTCGCAGGGGCAAAGGTTGTGGGAGTAGTGCCCTGCATGAGTCCGTGTTCATAGTTATATTTCACCGCATCAAAATACCATGCATTGGAAGGCACATCCTTAAAGGGCATAGAGCTTACGGTGACTGGGATAGTGAGGGATTTTGCGCCGGCAGAGATCACAATGGAGCCGGTACCGTCCTTGGTGGCGGTAAATATGCCGTCGTTTGTAATCGTACCAATATCGCCGGTCACTTCGTACTTAAAAGAGGTGTTTTTCGAAATGAGGGTCATGTGATTATAGGTAGCTGCTGTGATCAGGGGGTAAGTGGTGTCAGGTTGTGTGGTGATCGAAGTGACAACCTTGTTATTGCAGCGCGCTACAATAGAATCGGGATCTGCAACAGTCTGAACCTGTGTTGTTCCGCTCTGGGAACCGTTGCTGAAAGTCACGGTGGATAGACCGCTTTCGTTTGGTGTGGTAAACAGACCGTTTTGATCGATGCTGCCGCTGTCAGCGGACCAGATGGGTTCAGTGGAATCTGTCTGCATGGGAATGTAGTTGGTGTCTACAGGGGTGGCACTGAGCTGCACCTTTGTGCCTGCCAGAACCTGAGAGCTGACGGGAGAGATATAATAATGGCTCAGTTCCTCTGTGGGGGTATTGTCAGCCACAAGGAAAATATGGGTCGAAACATACCGTTCCTTACCTTCCGAGGGCTTGTTGATTGTGGTGGCGTGGGTGCTGTTGGGCAGTGTTGCGGTAATGGTGGTAGAACCGCCGCCGTCAAGACAAAGGGCGGTGGTGCAGCCGATCTGCTGCAGACGTTCTGCCAACAGCTGCTCGGAAGCACCGACGCTGTGGCCCTTCTGACGTCCGTCGATGGTGTAGAACACCAGAGAGCCGTCACTCTTCTGACCGATAGCGGTACGGGGAGCGCTGCTTGTGCTGAGACCGGAAACCACTTCCCCATTTTCGACCAACCGCTTAAATCCGCTGGTAATGTATTTAGCACGATTCCAGCTGCCGCCGGCGGAGTTGACGGAGATGGTGACGGGGGTGCCGGGGGTTAGATCTGCCAGAACTTTCTTATTCTGATCGCTTGCGTTGTTGTTGACCGAAAGGACAATTTTTCCTGACGGTACGGGAGTTGCGCCGCTTTTAGAAGTGACGCTTTCCACCACCATATTCAGGCTTTGACCGATGCGCAGGTCGGTAGATTGTGTTCCGTCGGCAGGAGCAAGAACCACATCGATGCCGGCCTCTGTATTGCCGGTTGTGCCTTTTCTGTTAAAATCGTTGGTATACAGGAAAATGCCGCTGTTGCTGCGCGCTTTATTTACGGTATAAATTTTCTGTTTCACCGTGACTTCCTTGGTGACGGTTTCGCCGGAAGGCGGCGTTGCACCACTGTCATCTGATTCGGTGGGTGTGACAGGCTCCGTTACGGTGTGGGTGTAGGTCATATTGACGGCGACTTTTGGATCACCCATAATAGCAGTGCCGTCTTCCATAAAGCCGATGGCCCAAGTATAGTTGTACCCTGTGCGCAGGATACCATCCGTTACAAGCATGCCCATGGGAACACCGTTGGAGGTGTAGTAATAATCGCCGTTGATGCCGGCAACAACACGATAGCCCTGTGCTTCCAGCGACTTGGCAGCATTGGAGAGGGTGTTGGTGGTAGCAATTTTATCACCATAACTTACAATCGGTTTGACAGCTCCGCCGGGGGTATATGTAATAAAATTTTCGCTGCGCTTGTCATTTGCGCTGTATCCCCAATATACACCTTGTGATAATACAGTGCCCTGATGAATCTCTGTTTGCTGTAGGTGAAGATCTGTGCCAATGACAGCAGCCAGAGGCGTGAGTACCATGGATGCGGCTGTGCCCACAGCCAGTGTAAAGGATAAAAGCTTGCGGGGGAATGGTTTCATGAAATTGCACCTCCAAAAAAGTTTAGAAAAGTGAAATGTGGTTATTATACCATAGAATGGAAATTATGTAAACTGGAAAGGACTGTCAAGGGCGGACCATAAAGTCGCCGCGGGCGGTTGCTTCCAAACGACGCTGTTTTTCCTTTGCCAGAGCATCCAAAAGGCCGTTGATCAATGTATTGGACAGCAGGAAACCTTTTGCTGTGAAATGCCAGGTATCATGTTCGCCTCGCTCTGCAAAACCCGCTTTCTCATACTGCTCCAGCAGCGGCAGAAAAATAGAAAAACGCTGGCGGAAGATACGTTCATAATAACGGGGATCAATGCCTTGTACCGTGCGCATACGCAGCATAATATATTCTGTGTCGCGTGTCCAGTTGGGCAGGTCTTCACTTTCAACAGGCATCTCCCCGCCGTGGAGCGTACCGTCAATATAGGCCTGCAGATCTCTGCCGAAGGAGTAGCGGACACCACCGAAATCGGAATGGGAACCGGGACCAAACCCCACATATTCTGACAGTGTCCAATATTTTAGATTGTGGCGGCTTTCAAAACCCGGTTTGGCAAAATTTGAAATCTCATATTGCCCATAGCCGTGCTCTTTCAGATAGGAAACGGCAAAGAGACACATATCTGCCTGCAAATCATCATCGGCCAGAGTTAAAGATGTACGCTCCTGAAATAGGGGAGTGCCCTCTTCCAGCTTTAGGCCATAGCAGGAAATGTGCTCGGGGTTCAATTTGACTGCGGCCTCAAGGGAAGCCCGAAAGCTTTCCATTGTCTGATTTGGCAGACCATAGATGAGATCTAAGCTCACATTTTTGAGCTTTGCCTTCCGCGCAGCTTCCACGGATTCCTGTACCTGAGCAAAGGAGTGGATGCGTCCCACTGCGCGAAGCTCTTCATCTGAGGCAGACTGCATACCAATGGAAATGCGGTTGAATCCGGCCCGACGCAGAGTGCGCAGCGCTTTCCAATCGGAAGCGCTGTCGGGGTTTGCCTCGAGCGTAATTTCGGCATTGCGCGCCAGTGTATAGTGTTTTTCAACAGCGGCAAGAATCGTTTTCAGAAGCTTTACACCAAGGTAGCTTGGTGTACCGCCGCCGAAATAGACAGTATCCACTGCATGAGAACCGGCATGGGGTGCCATTTCCTTCAGGTGCGCACATAGGGCACGGGTGTATTCTGTCATACGGCTTTCGGATTGGGAAAGCGAGTAAAAATCGCAGTAGCGGCATTTTTGCTGGCAAAAGGGAACATGTATGTATAGTCCAAGCGGTAATCGTTCTTTTTTCATGGTATCATCCGTTCTATTTGAGATTTTCTTTCAAATCTCATTCAAATTCCTTGATTTTTTTATTGTACGAAATTCTCTGAAAAAGTGCAAGAGAGGGATAAAAAATAGGGATTGGGAAAAAATGAATTTATTATCTGTTTGGGAGGAAAAGAAACGATGAAATTATCCGATCAGGAATATCAGGAACTCATACAAAAACGCGCGGAAAAATCACCGCTGCTGAAAGATATCGCCTTTGCCTTTTTTATTGGCGGAGCAATTTGTGTGATAGGGCAGCTGGTGCAAAACGGATGGGGTGCCGTGGGACTTGGTGAAAAAAATGCGGCCACTATGACAGCGGTCACAATGATTTTCCTAAGTGTGTTGCTGACAGGTCTGAATTTATATAATAAATTGGCGCGTTTTGGCGGTGCGGGCACTCTTGTGCCCATTACGGGGTTTGCCAATGCCATGGCTTCTCCTGCAATCGATTTTCGAAGCGAGGGCATTATCGCGGGTATGGCAGCCAAAATGTTTATCATTGCCGGACCGGTTCTTGTATGCGGTATCTCAGCCAGCATTATCTATGGCATATTTTATTGGATCTTTTTGATGATTTGATGGACCGGATAAATAAAAGCCATGGTCTTTTCAGACCATGGCTTTTATGCTGTTCATTTTTTCGTGGGCAGTGCGCGGACGGCTTCCACATCAGCCAATGTAATTTCCATCAGATCCTCGCGCCGAGGGGTTTCCAGCTCTGCCAGACGGTTGCACTGGGCGGTGAGCAGCTGCTCAAAAATATTGCGTATGCCACGGGCATTGCCGAAAGAAAGAGAATCGGTATTGCGCTGGGCAATTAGAAGCTGAACTTCTTTTTTTGCGGCTTCATTCAGTATGTAGCAGCCCTTTTTGCACTGCATTTGGAAAATACACATCATTTCTTCCATGGTGTAGTCGTCAAAGTGGAGATATCGGTTAAAACGTGATTCAAGACCCGGATTGCTGTGGATAAAAGTGTCCATCAGACCATTATATCCGGCAACAATGACTACCAGATCATCGCGGTGGTCTTCCATGGCTTTGAGCAGGGTGTCGATGGCCTCCTGACCGAAATCGTTGTCGCTTTTGCCGTTGAGTGTATATGCTTCATCAATAAATAATACGCCGCCCATTGCCTGATTGATCACCTTGGTGGTTTTTGCGGCGGTTTGTCCCACATATCCGGCAACAAGACCGCTGCGGTCAACTTCCACCAAGTGACCTTTGGATAAAATACCAAGGCTGTGGTAAATGCGCGCCATAATGCGGGCGATGGTTGTTTTTCCGGTGCCGGGATTGCCGGAAAACACCATATGCAGGGACATCTCGGTGCAGGGCAGATCGAGTTCTTTGCGCTTTTGCTCAATTTGCGCCATGTTGATGAGATTGTTCACTTCTTTTTTGACCGCATGCAAACCAATGTAGGAATCCAGTTCCTGCTTGAGATCCTCGATAGGCTCCGCGGGGACCGTTTCCTCTTCCGGTGTTTCAGAGATGGGTGCGCCTGTTGCAGCTGTGGGCTTGGCGTTCGGAGCGGCTTCGCCGGATGTTGTTTCTGCGCGATTATTTGGGGTGGAATTTTCCTCAGATACAGGCGGTGCTTGTTTTTCCGAAGCTGCTGAAGGGGCGGAGGGACCCCAGAAGTCCGTGCTCATACGGCTGAGATTGTTGGCGGTTAAAGTGTGGATCAGGTCCAGCTGCTGCTGAATAATGCGGTCTTTGCGGTCGCTGTTTCCAAACTGAAGTGCCATAGAAGTCACTCCTTACTTTGTATCAGATTTGTTTTGTTCATAGCGGCGAACAGCAGCGCGGCAATAAAGCCGGTGAGTGCGCCGGTAAAAATGGATACAACCAGCAATAGGGGGAGATAGGCGAGGGGGGCTGTGCTGCCCAGGGTGATGATTGCGGCACCGACCTGCCCTATATTATGCCCGGCGGCACCGGCGATGGACACACCGTAAATAGAGAATGCACGGATGCGATGCAGTGCAATCATGAGCAGCATGGCAAGGATACCACCTAAAAGAGAAAAAAACAGAGCCGAGGCATTCCCTGCGAACATGGCGCCCAATAGACAGCGTGCAGTGAGAATTGTCAAAGCCGGGAGTGCGCCCAGATAGTAGAGCGCGAATACAGTGACGATGTTGGCAAGACCGAGCTTGATGCCGGGCAGAGGAATGAACAATGCCGCGGGAAATAAATTTTCAAGGTAAGACAGCGCCAATGCAAGAGCGGTTAAGACGGCACAGAGAGCCAATTTGTGTACGTCGGTTTTCATGGTTCTATGCCTCACTTTACAATAATATCAAAATCTGGATTTTGTGTTTTGCTGCTGCCGGAAAGTTCTACAATAAACCGCTCCGGCAGACATACGATGCTTTGGCCGGCGCTGCGGATCCAACCGGTATGAACACAGTTCTGGTTGGCGCAGGGGGCATGCTCGATACAGACCTGCTGATCTTCGATCAATACGACAAAGTCCCCGTAGGTTCGGCGTTGTGCATGGTCGATACCCTTTAGGGAGAAGCTGTCCACGGTTTCACCATTTTGGGAGATAGTACATAAAACGGCATCATCTCTGCTGTTTTCAGGCAGCATGGAAAATAAGAGAATACCTGCCAGTGCAAGGACGGCCAATACGATCAATCCGTCCCAGATGGTGGGACGCAGGCGGGGTGTGTATTCAGTTTTTGGTAAGGAAGGTGTATTCATAATTTTGCTCCGTAGGATAAGGCTCAAAGCAGTCTTTCAGCCCTTCGGTAAGGTAAATATGTCCTGTATCATCCACCAGGATCATATCAAAATCAATTTCGTAATGCTTCCAGAAATCCACAGCAGCATCATAGCCCATGACAAACAGCGCTGTGGACAGGGCATCCCCCATGGTGCCGTTATTGCACACGATCGTCACAGATACAAGGCCGTTTCGCGCTACATCACCTGTTTTCGGGTCAATGATGTGGTAATAGGTCGTACCGTTTTTTTCAAAATAACGCTGGTAGCCGCCGGAGGTAATGGCAAATTGATCGGCAACATGAAGTATACCAAAATAACTGCCGCTGTTATTGGGATCTTCAACGGCAATCCGCCACAGGGAACCGTCAGGCTTTCTGCCGTGCACATATACATTGCCGCCCAGACTGACCATAGCGGATTTGATATCCGATTCCTCCAATACATGGGAAAGGCGATCAGAGGCGTATCCCTTTGCAATACCACCCAGATCAATTGCCATGCCCTGCTCCAAAGTCACTGTTCCATTGCCGAAAACAATACGGTCATTTCCCACGTGCGCAAGAAGCTGGTCCAGTTCTTCCTGTGAGGGAACACGGGGATGTTCCCCCGTGAAATTCCAGGCATCCATAATGGGGGCAACGGTAATATCCAGAGCACCGCCTGTATCTTTAGAATACTGTACACCTGCTTTTAAAAGGTCCATGACTTCCTCGTCTGCATTGACAGGTGCACCGTTGCTGCGATTGATTGCAGAAATGGTGCTGTCCTCATTATGGCGGGACAAAAGTGCGTCCAGACGGTTGATTTCGGCCACAGCATTTGCCAGAGCCTGCTGTTCTGCGTCGCTGTTCTCACCGAATACGGTAAGCTTCATCTCTGTATTCATTGCGATGTATGTGGTGCTGCTGCCGCTTTCACTCTGCGCCGGTGTATCGGAACAGCCGGAAAGAAAAGCCGCCATAACGAGGGAAAATAAAAACCACTTTTTCATAGGAAACCCCATTCTGTATCTATGCTGTTTTAGTCTGAGAAAACTTAAAATACTATTTGATATTTATAAAATATAGCATGATTTGAAGCCCCTTTCAACCAAAGACCATAATTTGAGCAGGTAGAAAAATGAAAATATTTTACCTTGCAAATTGTAATAGAATCTGTTAAACTAGCAATATTACAGTAAAATTATAAGTAGAAGTATGTATATTTGTACCTACTTGCTGGAGGGTAAATAGCACCATGGCAAAAAGACAAAGCCTTGATAAAAAGAAGCAGATTAAAACACAAAGCACACAGAGAAAGGCTGAACGGGAAAAGGAAGAAGCCGCAATCCTGCACCATTGCTTGAGCATGATCGGTCTGATGGTGATTGCTGAGATATATTTTCTGGTTTGCAATCGTTTTTTCGTACAGGGAACGGCAGAGCAGATTGTTACAATGGCTAACGTAATAGGCGTTATGACCTGGGTCGGACTGGCAGCAGCTGCTGCAGGTGTGGTGATCATGGTAGTGCGCCGTGGAAAAAAGCACGCACAGTGGGGAGGCTGGCTGACTCTGCTGGGTGTCGTTGTTTGTGTCGGCAGCCGTCTAATGCTGACGATTTATCCTTTGGGTACAACGGTTATGTGTGTTGCTGTGCCGCTGTTGGCGCTGGCTGGTTTTGTGTATTACCTTTATCAGCGCGAATTTTTCTGCTCCGGTCTGGGGTTGGGCATGGCGATTGCCGGTATGTGGCTTTCCCGCAAAGCGGTGGATAGTGCTACTTGGGATAAAAACTATATTTGGCTCGAAGCTGTTTTGCTTGTTGCGGTTCTCGTGTTGGCGGCATTGTGTGTCAAGATCGGCCGTAATGAAGGGAAATGGGGCAAGGGTGAAAATGCTGTGAGTGTTTTCTCCGGTGCAACCAACTACAACGTGGTTTACGGTACATTGGCGATTGCGGCAGTGATGCTGCTGGTGGGGTCATTCGTCCCTGCTGTGGCATTGTATCTGTTGTGGGTGGGTATTGCGCTGCTGTTTGTCTTGGCTGTGTATTATACCATCCATTTGATGTAAACAACAGATCAATAGAAAAATGAAGTTCAGAGGGGAAGTGGTCGGTGACTGCTTTCCCTTATTGTTTTCTTTTCTGGAAATGACTGGATCAACATAAAACAACAGAGATAGAGAGGAGATTTTATGAACAGGATCAGACGCATTGTGGCTATGGTGGTGACGGCGGCAATGAGCCTTTCGCTGATATGTACGGCAGCGATGGCAGATCAGCCGGACACAACGATTACGTTGAATCAAAAGACAGTGTATCTGGCAGTGGGAGAAACGGTGCAGCTCATTCCCAAGGTCAGCGACGGACAGAGCGTAAACTGGGCAAGCCTGACAACATCCGTTGTTCAGGTGGATGCGCAGGGAAATATTACGGGACTTTCCGAGGGAAAAGCAACGGTGAAGGCGACTGCTGTAGATGGAAGCGCGTCTGCCAATTGCAGTGTGATCGTTTATATGGCATTTCCATCCTACTCCATGCGTGAGGGAGATGTGCTGACACTGGGAACAGAGCTTCAAAACGGTGTGTGGCAGTCGGCCGACTCCGGCATTGCATCTGTGGATGAGAATGGAAACGTTACAGCCAACAGCTTTGGAAGAACCTATATTACTGTAAAGGAAACCGGCTCCGGAAGAAGTCAATCCTTCTCCATTACTGTAGGCGGTCATGTGGGGATTGATATTTCTTCCTGGAATAATACGATCAACTGGCAAGCACTGAAGGATCAGGGAATTGAGTTTGTAATGATTCGCGCCGGCTACGGTTGGGAACATACGGATAAACGGTTCATTCAAAACATCGAGGGTGCCATTGCCAATGGCATGCCTGTCGGCATCTATTTTTACAGTTATGCGGAAACCGCGGAGAAGGCACAGGTAGAGGCGGATTACTGCATCAAGCTGCTGGAGCCGTATCGTGAGCATATTGTGCTTCCTGTGGCTTATGATTTGGAAGAGTATAACAATATGAGCGGTGCACAGCTGACAGATGTGGCAGAGGTATTTTGCGGCGCACTGCAAAATGCCGGCTATCATACCATGGTGTATGCCAACAGTCAGTTTTTGCCGAAGATGGATTTGGACAAGCTCAGCTCCATGGGAATTGATTACTGGTATGCCTGGTATCAGACAGTTCCGGATTTGAGCAAGGTACGTCATATTGTTAAAAAGGATGTAAAGCCAAACATTTGGCAGTATAGCGATTCCTGTGTGGTACAGGGTGCCTTGGCATCGGGAAGAACAGATATCAATGTGATGTATATGCCGGAGTATCTTGATATCAGCGCGCCCCCTGTGAAGGTGCGCACGTCACCGACCGGTGCACAGATCAGCTGGGGCGGCAGTACATATGCAGATTCGTATACCGTCCATAAAAAGACGGTGGAAGGCACCGATGAGGTGCTGGGCACTTATAAGGGTACTGTGCACAGCTGTACAGATAAAAAGTATGTACCCGGAACAGGCTATTATGTGACTATGAAAATCACAGATCCTTTGGATAGCCGCTATCAGCAAACATATACATCAGAAGCGATTTATCCGCAGGCACCTGAAATTGTGAAATACGATGTAAGAGTAACAGCAGGAGAAGGCGGAACTGTTTCAGGCAGTGGTTCCTATGCAGCGGGCAAAAGCGCAGTGGTGAAAGCTGCGCCGTCCGAGGGCTACAGCTTCGAGGGCTGGTTTGACGGCAACGGGAAAAAGCAATCTGCACAGGCGACATATACCTTTACCGTGACAGAAGCTGTTACACTGCAGGCGCGCTTCAGCAAAATTGAAAAGCCTGTCACATCAAGCGGATTTGAAGATGTGCCGGATGATGCATGGTACGCAGAAGCTGTGCAGTATGTGGTGGATAACGGACTGTTTTCCGGTACATCGGATACAATTTTTGCGCCGCAGGTGACGATGGATCGCGCTATGCTGGTCACAGTATTGTATCGGCAGGCAGGTTCTCCGGAGGCAAGCAACCGCAATAAGTTTGTGGATGTTTCCAAAGACGCATGGTATGCACGGGCAGTGACCTGGGCATATAACAAGGGCATTGTCACCGGAACGGGTGAGAAAACATTTTCACCCACAATGGCACTCAGCCGCGAGCAAATGGCAACAATCCTGATGCGTTATTCAGAGATTATGGGCATGGAGGTTCCTGTTATAGCAGAAGGAGATCTCGGTGCGTATGCAGATACCACGGAAATTTCCGAGTATGCGGTGAAGAGCATGGAGTGGGCAGTATCCACCCAGCTGATCACTGGTGCAAACCAAAAATTGATGCCCAAGGATGGGGCAACACGCGCACAGTGTGCGACGATTCTGATGCGCTGGCTGGAAAGCGCTGAACCGTAAAAATGAAGAAAACAGGCGATACTGCATCTGCAGTATCGCCTGTTATTTTATTATTTTATCGATGAAAAAATGGGTTACACAAGGTCGATTGCATTAGACCAGCATTCTGATATGATTTTTTTCACGAAATCAAGATCTTCTGGTCTGGGATCTTCATGATAATCCACAAG
>JAHHSM010000010.1 GCA_020025175.1 Oscillospiraceae bacterium
GTATAGTGATATAAAATAACACTGTCTAAAATTTCGTAGCGGTTTACCGTCCCTCTGTTTTGTGGAATTTTTATTACAGTACAATGTGGCTTTTTACCAATACGCATATCTGTGGCAGGGATTGTTTGTTCTGTCATCTCCCACATGGTTTTCCAGCCCCTTTTATAAAATATGCTTTTATTTCCTCTCCCGGGGATAAAATGTTTTGCGCTGTGTGATTGTGTTTTAATTTGCCGCCGCTCCCGGGATGCACTTTTTATTTTGACATTATGCTTTATCGCGCTGTATATGTAGTACAGGTATGATAAATTCATGATATTTGGTGGATTTATAACAAATTTATTGTTCACTTTTTATATCATAGCAAATGCGCCATGTAAAATCTATGTAAAATTTAGAATTCAATGAATCTTTATTTGAATGCACAATAGAATGGCGTATTTTTATTGCATATGCCCAATGAAACAGCGGTTTTTTAAGATGAGGCAATCAATCTTTTTCATAAATTTACAATTGGGGGTGGGTGATCCATATGGGCATCATACAGCAGACTCCGTTTTTATAAAGCCAAAAAGCTGAGACAGCAGTTTACCGGTAATTTTTCAGGCATCAAACAAAAAAACTCCTGATTTCAAAAGAAATCAGGAGTTTGGTTGGTTGCGGTGGCTGGATTTGAACCAACGACCTCCGGGTTATGAGCCCGACGAGCTAACCAACTGCTCTACACCGCGATATGAAATTGGTGCCGGAGACCGGGATCGAACCGGCACGAGATTGCTCTCATCGGATTTTAAGTCCGAGGCGTCTGCCAATTCCGCCACTCCGACAGATTCAGCTTGTCTATAATAGCATATATAGACCAATCTGTCAACCCTTTATTTTTTATAAATGAAAAAAAGAAATTGAACTGTGGTTAGTATATCATAGTTTTTTGGAAAAAGAAAGCCGAAAAAAGTCCGGGATACAATTTTTATGTATCCCGGATTGAAAAGTTATTTTAAAAGCTGAGCTTTTTCCAGTGCGGTACGAATTTTAGCAATGGTTTCCTCCGAAGCGGAAATCAAGGGCAGGCGGCAGTCGCCTGTGTTATAGCCGAGCAGATTCATGGCCGCTTTCACAGGAATCGGATTCACATCACAGAAGAGCGCGCTGCACACATCCAGCATTTCCAGCTGCAATGCACAGGATTGGTCAGGTTTACCATCAAACCACAGCTGGCAGATATCGTGGGTTTGCTGCGGTGCGACATGGGACAAAACAGAAATGACACCCTTGGCTCCCAAAGAAAGCAGCGGAACGATCTGGTCATCATTACCGGAGTAAATGTTTAAGTCATCACCGCACAAAGCTGCAATTTTGGCCACTTGGCTGATATTGCCGCTGGCTTCCTTGATGGCGTTGATTTTTGGATGGGCAGAAAGGATCTTTGCCGTTTCTGGGGCAATGTTCACACCGGTACGGGAAGGAACATTATACATAATGACAGGCAGGTCAGTTGCATCGGCAACGGCAGTATAGCTGGCAACCAGACCGGACTGGCTGGTTTTATTATAGTAAGGGGTAACGATCAAAAGACCATCTGCACCCATGTCCGCAGCTTCTTTGGACATCATAACGGCGTGGGAGGTATTGTTGGAGCCGGTGCCGGCAATTACGGGAATACGTCCGGCGACACGTTTGATGACATGCGCAATGACATCCAGATGTTCCTGATCTTCCAGAGTAGAGGCTTCACCCGTGGTGCCGCAGGAAATGATGGCATCCGTATGCTGGATGATCTGATCTTCAATGATACGATCAATTTCCTTATAATTGATACTGCCGTCAGGCTTCATAGGGGTGATCATAGCAAGACCGGCACCGGTAAAAATAGGTGTTTTCATAGTAAAATATCTCCTTTCGAAGGTGTAATGACACTGTGTATCCTATCAATATTATCATAACCAGTATAGTTCCTGTAAACTTTAAAAAGAACAAATCCTTTTTTTAAAATAGCATAAATCCACCGAAAAAACAATGAAAACATGGATTTTTCACAAAGCTGAAAAACCTTGTACGAAAGGCTTGACGAGAGGCGCTTGTATGCATAAGATGAAGATAAACTGAAAGCTCGGGGGCGTGAGAGATGAAGAAAGAAAGCCTGAATCAGACAAAGGATCAAATTATCGAGAGCAGTCGGGTCAGCTGCCGGGACTGCTACCGCTGTATTCGTGTTTGCCCGGTAAAAGCCATTCGTGTTACAAAGGGCCAGACGCATATTGAAGAGGCGCGCTGTATTCACTGTGGTGCATGCGTGCGCGAATGTTTTATCCATGTGCGCCATACAGCTTCTGATTTTAAGGAGGTACAGCAGTATATCAAGGCGAATCGCTTTTTGGTGGCAAGTATAGACGCGGCATTCCCTGCGCTGTTCAAAGACTGGAGAAACGGGCGTATCGCTGCGGTTTTGCGAGAGCTTGGCTTTACGGCGGTGCATGAAACCGCGGAATCTGTGCCGCTGGTGAAGGAAACTGTTCGGTCGATTGCCCATCAGGAGGGCATCTTACCAAACTGTCCGGCGGTCGTGAACTATGTGGAACAATATTTTCCCAAATTGGTGGACAGGCTGCTGCCTGTGGCATCACCAATGATCGTCCATGGGCGGATGCTTCGAAAAGAATATGGGAAAAGTGCAATCATCGTGCATATCTGCCCGTGCTCAGCAAAGGTATATGAGGCGCATCGCCCCGAAAATGCAGGGGCGATTGACTGTGTGATCACCTTTCAGGAACTGCTGGCATGGATTGCCCGTGAAAAGAAAGATTTGGCAGCATTGGAGGAAGTGCCTTTTGATTGTGCGCGGTCGATAGATGGGGAAGAAGTACAGCAGGCGCGTATGATTTCCATGAAAGGCGGTTTGCTCCACAGCTGCGGCCATTCCTGGGATCCTTGCGAAACAGAGTCTTACAGTGTCAGCGGTACCCAGGATGTGAAAGATATTCTCACGGAAATGAGCAACGGAAATGTGTGTGGAATTGTTGAGCCGCTGTTTTGCCACGGCGGCTGCTGCAACGGACCCAACTTTCCCTATCGTGGGGATACCTTTGTTTCCAGACGGGCGGCGGTGCTCCGTTATGCAAAAACCGCGCCGGCATTGAAAGCACGGAAAGAAATAACGAATATACCGGCATCGGCAGAATACGAAGAACGGCCCTATGTTCCGAAACGGCAGATTTCAGAATTGGAAATTGCAGCGATTTTAAAAAAGCAAAATGTGTCCGGGCAGCAGTATAACTGCGGCGCATGCGGCTATAAAACCTGCCGCGAACGTGCGATTGCCATTTTAGAAGGCATGGCTGAGCCGGAAATGTGTTTCCCGTATATGCGGTCGCAGCTGCGCAAGCGTACGGATCGCATTGTGGAGGCACTGCCCTGCGGTGTTGTAACCTTGGACCGAGAGTTTCGCATTCGCCATATGAACAAAAGCTTTGAAAAAATGTTCATATGCAACGATGCTGTAATCGGCAAGCGTATTTCCTACCTGATCAGCGATGAAGGGTTTGATAAGCTGGTCACAGAAGATCTGGATACGTATGAAACGATGCGGAGTAAATATGGAATCCGCTATCATGAAGTGGTGTTTCAGATGAAAGATGATAACGAGTATGTGGGTATCTATACGGATATCTCAGGATTGAAGATCGACAGCTATCAGATCGATTTGCTCAAACGGCAGATGCTGGAAAATGCCAAGGATTTGCTGCATCAGCAAATTGCCTTTTCTCAGGATTTGGCAACATATATCGGGCGCAATGAGGCAAAAAGCGAATCGTTGGTTAAGCAGATTGTGGAGTTGCTGGAAAGCACTGATGATAGGAGCGCGGAGACATGAACTTCTTAGATCTGATCCTAAAGCAGGTGAAAAAGGAAGGACAGGATGTCTGCGGCGATTATTTTATCAGTGAGCGTATCCGCGGTGCGCAGATCTACATTTTATGTGATGGCATCGGCTCAGGCGTTTATGCCAATGTCTCTGCTATTTACAATGCCAATCGTTTGATGGAAATGATTCGAAATGATGTTTCCCTGCAGGATAGCTGCCGTATTTTGGCAGATTCCATGCATCGCGCCAGAACCGAGGAAGTGCCCTTTGCGGCATTCAGTGTATTCCGTGTGCTGCCGGACGGGAATTTTGTGGGCTATTCCTATGAAGCCCCCAGACCTCTGATCATTCAGGAGGGACGGGCGAGAGTGATGACGGCACAGCAGTATCAGGTAGGGGAAGAGGTTTTTAACGAATATGCAGGGCTGCTGTTTCGCGGTGATCAAATTATTCTTTACTCCGATGGTGTAACACAGGCTGGTATGGGAAAAGGCATTCGCTTGGGTATCGGGGAAGAAAAAATTGCACAATACTTTACGGCGATGCTGTCGGTGGAAGAGGACCTTGAAAGCCACGAAAGCTGGGAAGCGATCATGGATGATTTGATGGCTTATGTACAAACGCTGTGCGGCGGTGAGGATGAAGATGATGTGACGGCGGCGGCAATCAACTGCCGTGAGGGGCGCAGCATGGTGATTGCCACGGGTCCGCCTTCGGTCAAGGAAAAGGATGCGGTTATGGCAAAACGCTTCGCGGCATTCAAGGGGACAAAGGCGATCTGCGGCTCCTCGACGATCGACATTTTATCGCAGACGCTGGATCTCAAGGTGAACAAAAATGTTGCGCCGCCATCATTGCTGTATCCGCCGGAGTATGAGGTGGAGGGGGTGGATTTTGCCTCCGAGGGTGCGATTATGCTGAATCAGACGCTGAATCTTCTGGAAGATGACCCGTCAGAATTTTACCTGGGTTCTCCGGTTGAAATGCTGTGTACCTATCTCCATGAGCACGATTGCATTACGATTTTGCTGGGTACTGCCATCAACCGCTCGTATCCGGAGATGATGTTCCGCCAGCTTGGAATGCATCCGCGCTTTGAGGTTGTGGAACTGCTTGCCGAAACACTGGAAAAATTGGGCAAATGGGTTACGATTGAGCGATATTGAGTAAAAACCCGACGCATTCACTTGATGTCAATGCGTCGGGTTTTTTATATTGTCAGCAGCGTTTCCATATCCTTTGGGAGAGGAACGGAAAAGGTAAGTTCTTCACCTGAAAGAGGATGGGTAAAGGAAAGCGTTGAGGAATGCAGGGCAGGACGGGCAATCAACTCCGGCTGTTCCGTCCCGTAGAGGAAATCTCCGGTCAGTGGGCAGCCGATGGCAGCCATGTGTACCCGAATCTGATGGGTGCGGCCTGTTTTCAGGCGCAGCCGCACCAGACTGCGGCAGGCGGTGTGTGTGATGAGTTCATAGTCTGTGTGAGCCGGCAAACCGTCGGAGCGGATTTCCTGACGAATGACAGATTCCCCTGAGTGTGCCAGCGGAAATGTGATGGAGCCGTGGGTGGGCGCAGGAATGCCATCGCAAACGGCGAGATACTCCCGATGAAAGGCGCTGCTGTGCAGCGACTGACGCAAAAGCTCCTGCCCATAGCTGTGCTTGGCCATGACCATAGCGCCGGAAGTGCCCTTGTCCAAACGATGTACGGGGTGAAAATCCGCAGGAATACCCCTTTTGTCGTAATAATGCAGCACAAAACCTCCCAAAGTATGCGCCCAATGCCCGATGCCGGGATGCACAGCTACACCGGGCGGCTTATTTACCACGAGCAAATCGTCATCTTCGTAAAGGATGTCCAGTGCGCCGGGGCAGGGAGGAATCTCACTGCTTCGTGCGCTGTCGCTCAGGCGGATGCGCAAACACTGACCGGCAGCAGCGCGGGTGCGGGTCGTAGCACGTTTGCCGTCCAGTGCGATTCCGTCATCGAGCCATTTGATACGCTTGATGAGTCCTGCGGACAAACCGAGACTGCGGCGCAGGAGCATGCCGACTTCCACCTGATCGTGCTCCGGTGGAACGATATAGGAAAGATAACGGACATGATCGGCATAGGGAGCAGAAGTCAAATCAACAATCGCCATGGCGCGTGTTTTCCCAGTAGGATGCCATGCTGACACCCTTTTTCTCAGTCACTTCATCTGAAAGATAGTGGGCAAGACCTGCGCAGGAAGGTGACCAGGCGCGCGCATCTTCTTCGCTCTCAAATTCTACTTCGGCATAGAAAAAGGCGGTATCCTGCCCTTCATCTACGGAGTTCACTTCCAATACAAGTCCGTTTTCAAGGGGATAGTCCCGGCGTTCTTTTTGGATCAGCGGACAGCCGATAAATTTCTCCAATCGGGAAAAAAGCGCTTCATCGATCGGTGTTTCGATCTCTTCACGGGAAAGGCGGCCCTTTCCTTTAAAACAGAGGATATACTCTGTCTTTCCGCCGTGTTCCGTTTCGCGGCGGATGCGTACGGTGGGGCGTACGGAGATATAGCCTTGCTCCATATGATAAATATGCTCCGGGATCAAATTCTCCGGCCAGCCGCAGACGAACCATTTTCGTTCAATTTCCATAATAGTGCTCCTTTATATGAAAAATTTTTATGGATGTATTAGTTGTGGTAAAGGGATCTAGCGGAATATTATCCTCCTATGGTGTGCATATACGACTTTGCACCGGGAAGGGGTGATTCCTGCAAAAAGGAATGGCAGGAGGGCTTATTCCAAATTGTTTGCTGTATCATGCAGGCAAGTGCTGCATCATTTTTTCCGCTGCGCAGAAGTGTGCGCAGGTCGAGTCCTGCGGAGTGGTGCAGGCAAAGCCTTAAATTGCCCTGCGCTGTCAGGCGGATACGGTTGCACTGGCTGCAAAATCCGTGGGTCATGGGACTGATAAAACCGATGCGTCCCTGAAAATTTGGGAATGACACGTATTCGGCAGGACCGCTTCCGTAAGAGTGCGGCAGTGCCGCAGCGCTGCCGTAATATGAGGACAGACGCTCATATATTTGTGCCGTTGGCACGCCATGGTATGCCTTTGCGCAGCCAATGGGCATCAATTCGATAAAACGAACATCGAAGGGTGCTGTTTTGGCAAGAGAAGCGATTTGAACCAGTTCCCCATCGTTGATGCCGGAAAGGGCAACACAGTTTATTTTTATGGGGGCAAAGCCCAGGGAGCGTGCCGTTTCCAGCCCATCCAGCACGGCGTTGAGGCGGTCATGGCGCGTGATATGCTGGAACTGATCTGCGCACAGCGTATCCAAACTGAATGTGATGCCTTGCAGTCCTGCGGATTTTAGCTCCTTTGCCATAGATGCAAACAAAGTGCCGTTTGTAGTCAGATCTACCCGTTCTATGCCACGGACGGTATTGATCTGCGCAATGAGCTTTGGCAGCTCCGGGCGCAGCAGAGGCTCGCCGCCGGTTAAACGGATACGCCGAATGCCGAGGGCAGAGAAAATACGCACAAGGCGGAGAAGCTCTTCAAAGGTGAGCATGGTTTCGCGGGGGAGCCGGTGGATACCGTGCTCCGGCATGCAGTAAATGCAGCGAAGATTACAGCGATCGGTAACGGAAATGCGAAGGTATTCTATTTTTCTGCTGTATTGATCCTGCATTAGCTGCACGCCCTGCTTTCTGATAGAATTTTTTTTAGTGTATCATATCTTAATCAAGATGCCAAATAGAACGATCTATGTGAATATGGCTTAAGTGGCAGAGATTTAGTTAAAACGATGCATCATTTTTTGAGATGAAGTTACTCATTTTGGTGTTGTATGAGATAAAAGGAGGTAATCGCCCCTTTTATCTCATCTTATTTTGTGCTACAATAAATCGAAATATATCAAAAGAGAGTGACAGCGGCAAGCAAGCGGTTCAATACGACTTCTGCCTTTGCTGCCGCCGGATACAGTGGGGGTTTTTGCCTGTGAAAGTTTCTGCATGGTGGAAACGGTGCGGCAGGCAATGGACGATATGCACCCTGCTTTTGAAAAATAGTATCAATGATTGAGAGAGTAGAGGAAGAGCGAGAGATGGAATATTTGAGCAGTTTGTTGTGTCAGGCGGTGCGGATGGCAGCGCAGGCCCATGATGGTGCCAGCCGTAAAGGCAGCAGAAGACCGTATATTTTGCATTTGATGGAAACAGTATCCATTGTGGGAACCATGACAGATGATGAAGATATTCTGGCGGCAGCGATGCTGCATGATGCACTGGAAGATACCGGGGTTACAGAGGAAGAAATGCGTGAAACAGTGGGCAGCCATGTGACGGATCTTGTTTTGGCGGTGAGCGAAAATAAACGCAGAGAGCAGGACCCGAGAGAAACCTGGAAAATTCGCAAGCAGGAAAGTGTGGAAAAGCTTTTGGCAGAGTGCCGTTTGGAAGTGAAGATGATTGTGCTGGGAGACAAGCTTTCCAATATGCGCGCCATCTCACGGGATTACAGCCTGATGGGCGAAAAGCTTTGGCAAAACTTTCATAATCAGAATAAGGCAGAGCAGGGATGGTATTATCAGGCCATGACGGATGCCCTTCAGGATTTGAACAATTATCCTGTCTGGCATGAGCTTGCAAATCTCGTTTGGGAAGTATTCTGGCAGGAACAGGACAGCGATCAGATGCGCTTTGATCTGACACCCCGTGAAGCGCGTGATTTGGATATGCTGAGGTAAAGGGAAAAACTTCCTTCGGCTTTTGCCGAAGGAAGTTTTTTGGTGGCATTTTCTGTAATCTTTTTGTGTAGACATTATATTGCACCGATACGAAATGCTTCCATGATTTCGGAAGTCAGCGCCAATGTGTTTCCGCGCTGCGGTACGTCTTCACGATTGACCCAAAGAGCCTGAGAAAGCTCATTTTGATCCATCCGGATTTTATCGCTGCCGTCCAGATCGGCAACAAAACCAAGGGAGAGATTTCCGTCAATGCCCCAGGGCTGGCTTTTGTAGTAACGGATATTTTTCACGCGCAGACCAACTTCTTCAAGCACTTCGCGGCGAACGGTATCCTCCGGAGATTCTCCAATTTCGCAGAAGCCTGCAATCAGCGCAAAAAAGCGCGTGGGCCCGTGGCTGGCGGCATATTTTGTAATCAGGAGACGATCACCGTCTGTTACGGCAACGATGATTGCGGGGTTGATGCGCGGATAGATGAGATTTCCGCATTCCGTGCATTGCAGGGCCCGTTCCTGACTGTGGCGCACCGTTGGATGACCACAGCGGCCGCAATAACGGTTGTCTTGATACCAGCGCGCAAGATGCCATGCTGTTACTGCGGCGAAGGCCTGAGATTGCGGAGATGCGGACAATATGCGGCGCAATGATAAATAGGTATCATCACCACCAACAACGGTGAGTTTTTTTGTGTATAGGAAATAATCCCTTTCCGAGATGGAAAAGAGGAACCAGCAGCTCTCCTTTTCGATCGGAAGCTCGCAAAAACGTGGCAGAGAGAAAAAACCGTCCTCCTCTTGGGCACCGAGAATACGCGAGCCGTTAAAAATGCAGATCCTGCTGGCGGAATCTGGCTCACGCAAATCATAGGATAAGGAAAGCTGCTTTGGTGAGATATCTTGAATCATAGATAGGCTCCTTTATAAAGAAGATAAAAACAGGCATCCGCATATAAGCGGATGCCTGTAGAAAAGTAAGGCTCACAGCATGGCAGACAGGGCAGCCAAAGCCTGCTCTTCCTGTTCGCCGTCAGCACAGAGCAGGATTTCATCACCGCATTTTAAACCGAGGGACAGTACGCCCAAAAGGCTTTTGCAGTTTACACGGCGATCATTGCTTTCAATGACAAGAGAGCAAGGGTAGTCGTTTGCCTTTTCAATGATGGAGGTAGTGGTTTTAGCGATCAGACCTTCTGCAATAGAGATGGTAACGTTTTTTTGAGTCATAAAAAAACCTCCTGAGTTTGTATGGACTGCCCTCACTGAAGGGAGCATACAAAATTTTATTATCTATATTTTACCATGGATACAAATTTCCGTCCAGATGAGAAATCCGTTCTGGATACAGGAAATTGTAAGGCAAATTTGTATGCATTTACAAAAACAAGGGCGTTGATTGACAGAAAGGCGAAAGTGTGCTATCGTTACACTGTTTAAAGCCCTGATGCACATGTGGAGGATTGCCGCTGCATGTGCTTTTTGCTTGTGGAGGGAGAAGGAATCGTGGTTTTTTGGGAATTGCTGCTGCTTGCTGTAGGCTTATCAATGGATGCTTTTGCGGTGTCTGTGTGCAAAGGCCTTTCGGTGAGGCATTTAAAGCTGCGGCATATGCTTGTGTCGGGCCTTTACTTCGGTGCTTTTCAGGCATTGATGCCTTTGATCGGCTATTGGCTGGGTGCAGGCTTTTCAGATATGATTGCAGCATACGATCACTGGATTTGCTTTGTCTTGCTGCTGCTGATCGGCGGCAATATGATTCATGAGTCCTTCGGCGGTGTAGAAGACGATATGCAAAATCAAAGTTTTAGCGTTTCTGTGATGCTTCCGTTAGCGGTTGCTACGAGTATTGATGCACTGGCAGTGGGCGTATCCTTTGCCTTCCTGCAGGTTCAGATCCTTCCGGCGGCAGTCCTGATTGGAATCACTACCTTTATTTTCGGGATGATAGGTGTTAAAATCGGAAATGTATTTGGTGCAAAGTATGAAGCAAGAGCCGAACTGATCGGCGGTGTGATATTTATTTTGATCGGAACAAAGATTTTATTGGAACATTTAGGGGTATTGGGCTGAGGTGATGGATCGTGTCAATGAATAAGGATACACCCCATTTTTCCATGGAGGAGCTGCGTGCCATTTACGCGGCAGCAGAGGAAAAGACAAGGCAGGGGGTAATCCATGCGGCAAAAACACTTTATCCTGACCGACAGGCAGAACTGAAGACGCTCTATTGGATCAAGGGCGGTGGTCGGGCATTCAAAGATGAGAATGAAAAATTCCATAAGCCGCAGTATACATTCCAGTCATGGCCGAATGAATTGGCTGTGATGGAGGATGGCACACTGCTGGAATATTGAGTGGATGCGCTTTCATGAAAAAGGCACGGTTCGGATGTCCGAACCGTGCCTTTTTTAGAAAAGAATAAAAGAAGATGAAAAAAGAATAACTTTCTGACTACAGCTATTACTCTACCATTAAAAAATAAAAAAATCCTTAAAAATATGTTACAAAAGTATAAAATTTTTTCAGCGATTGCGAGGGAGAGCGGGGGCGCAGGTGAGCAGCGCTTCGGCATGTACGTTTAAAGCTTTTGAAATGGCTGAGGCAGTGCCAAGGGGGATGCTGGCCATGTCATAGCCGGGGGTTTCATACTCTTGAAGCTGCTCAATGCTGACACCGGAAGCTGCGGAGACATCTTTCAAAGATTTTCCGCATTTATAACGCAGGACTTCCATGGGATTGATGGGGGCATGGGGCGATGTGGTATTGGGAATCGGAGCCGGAATTGCCTGTTTATCAAAACACAGCACAGGGCGATAAGTATCGAATCCTTCGCTGAGATCTTCAATTGGGATCTCTTCTCCGTTTTCACGAATAAAATACCGGTTTTTGACAGAAAAGGCAATGGCCTCGGGCTTGCCTGAAATGGTTTCGTCAGCAGGCAGCGTAAAGGTTTCTTCTCCGGTTTCGCCCCAATGGATGATGAGTTTTTCCAGATAGGCATCCTCGTCAAAGTCAAGAGCTTTTAAATTTGCTTTAAAAAAAGAAGACAGCACTTCGATGTGTTCAATTTCCATGAAAACGCTCCTTTGGATTGATGTTTGTTATAGTTTGCGCTAGGAGAGAAAGAAAGTCAAGATATTTCACCTTTTTCGGTTGAAAGAAACAGGGTTTTACGATATAACTAGATATAACGATATGAAAAATGAAAAACTTCGGGCAGCAGCGGCTGCCATACATAGGAGGAGTTCCATATGATGGAAAAAAGGATTCAAAGAATTGCTGTTTTAACATCTGGTGGTGATTCGCCCGGCATGAATGCAGCGGTGCGTGCCGTAGTGCGTACAGCTTGCGCCAATGGGGTGGAGGTATTGGGCATCAACCGCGGCTACAGCGGATTGATCAATAATGATTTTCGCAAATTGGAAGCGCGCAGCGTGGACGGTTTACTTCAATGCGGAGGAACTGTGCTTTATACGGCACGCTGTGCGGAAATGCTGACAAAGGAAGGCCAGCAGCGCGCGGCAGACAACTGTAAGTATCTGGGCATCGACGGCTTGATCTGCATTGGCGGTGATGGTACGTTCCGGGGTGCATTGGCCCTTGCGCGACTGGGTGTGCCATGTATTGGCATTCCTGCTACAATCGATAACGATATTGCCTGTACAGAGTATACCATCGGATTTGATACTGCCACCAATACAGCGGTGCAGTGCGTGGATATGCTGCGCGATACCATGAGATCCCATGAGCGTATTTCCGTGGTGGAAGTGATGGGCCGCCACGCAGGGCATTTGGCACTGAATGTGGGGTGTGCAGTCGGTGCGGCGGCAATTCTGGTGCCGGAGCATGAGGCGCATTTTCAGGAGGATGTGATTGAGAAAATTCGTGAAGGACGTATCAATCGCCGTCATCACCATATCATCATTGTTGCAGAGGGATACTCCATGTCTACACAGGAAGTGGCAGACCGTGTGGAGGCGGAAACGGGCATGGATACACGGGTGACCATTTTGGGACATATCCAGCGTGGCGGATCGCCCACTGCACGCGACCGTATCATTGCAACGAGAATGGGCGACTGCGCTGTGACTGCATTGCTGCAGGGAAAAGAAAAGTGCATTGTTGCCATGCAAAAGGGGATTGTTTTGGATCTTGATATTGAACAAGCGCTTGAAATGAAGAAAAGTTTGGATGAGGCCCTGTATCAAGTGGAACAGACCATGTCCAGTTGATTGCATTGGATAGGATTGAGAAAAGAGGTTACTGTGAACGAAGAAATGATGCGATCCAAAATAGATTCGGCATATCGCGATTTTTATGATGCATCTCCCGGATATGATTTGGAGCATTTGGAGATATTCCGAGTATTGGACGGCGTGCAGGAAAAAATCCTTTGCCGACAGGACGCGGATGTTGTTGTGCGGGAAGCAATCATTCCCGGACCTGCGGATCATCCGCAGCTGAAAGTGCGCATTTATGAACCAAAGGAGCGCAACGGCTGCCGTTTGCCGGCGCTGCTCTTTTTTCATGCCAGTGGATTTATGTTTGGCTCAGCACGGCGGCACGAGGGGCTGTGCATCCGCTACTGCAAGCATGTGGGCTGTGTGGTTGTTTCCGTGGAATATCGTTTGGCACCGGAGTGGAAGGCCCCGGCGGCTGTTGAAGATGCGTATGCTGCGCTGCAATGGCTGGCAAGGGAGGGCAATGGGCTGCTGGTCGATCCTGAACACATTGCGGTGGGCGGTATCAGTGCCGGCGGCAATCTGGCGGCAGCGGTTTCTCTTTTGGCGCGCGACCGAAAAGGACCTAAAATTGTTTTGCAGATTATTTTAGCAGGTGCGCTGGATCACACCATGTCCACGTATTCTGCAAAAAATATTACCAGTGATAAGGTTTGGTCCTATGGCTACAGCAAAACAGCTTGGGCAAGCTATCTGGACCCGGGCAGGGAAGTGACTTGTTATATGTCACCGAGCATTGCCAAAGATCTTTCTAACCTGCCGCCATGTTTTTCCTATGTGGGCGGCTTGGACCCGTTTTTAGATGAGAATATGCAGTATTGGTCACGCTTGATGCAGGCAGGCGTTGCTGTGGAAGGTCATGTGATTCCGGGCATGTACCACTGCTTTGATGTGAGCGTGCCGTCTGCCAAGCGCAGCCGTGAGCTGTTTGAATTGACGTATCATGCGATGCGGTGTGCATTTGGCGCATAATGTGATAAAAATACCGAAGACTGCTTCTCTAGAAGCAGTCTTCGGTACTTTTTCTTCTTATAATTCCCGATAAGCGGGAAATCTTTTTCTCAAACGGGGAGAAGTAGCGCGCATAATCAACTGTGCTCGGGGAGAGATTTATTGGCATGCAGCTTGGCGGAGCTGATATATAGAGGAATTGCTGCCAATTGTGCTGCCATTGAAATCACGATCATCGCAGGAATACTGATATCGTACAGAGTGCCCAGCAGCCAGCTGCCTAAAAACCAGAATACACCAAAGGAAAATTCAAAAATGCCATAGCCTGTAGCGCGGCTGGTTTTGGGGACCATCGTAGTGACAGCTGCCTTTAAGATAGATTCCTGGGCGCCCATGCCGACACCCCAAAGAGCTACACCCAAAAGCACCATAGGCACAGAATCAGCGGCAAAAATAAGGACAACGAAGGGGGCGGAAATGACCGTTGACCAAATCAGTGCCTTCACGCCTTTTTTATCATAGAGCAGTCCGAAGAATAACGCCGCAACCGCATCCACCAGCATCGCACCGGCATACAGCAGCGGAAGGGTTCCGCTGTTTACAAGAGAGCTTGTTTCTGCAAGACCTACAGCCAGATCCGTGTATGTACGTGAAATGTGCATGATGATGAGCGAATAATCCATAAATCCAAAGGCGAACAAACTGATGCCGGCAATATAAAGAACAAATTCTTTTTTCATTTTAAAGGGGACATACTCCTTTGGGGATGGTTCGAAGTTTTCCGGGTTTGGAAATTTGAGCTTTGTTATCAATAACAGAATAATAGTGATGGCACCCGGGATTGCCAATATAGCAAAGCAGGTGGAATAAATTTGAAATGTTGAGCCCTCTGTTTTAAACAGCATGACGACATACAGCAGCACAGGACCAAGAAATGCGCCGATCTGGTCGAGGACCTCCTGGATACCGAAACTTTTGCCGATGCCTTCCTGGGAAGCGGCAAAAGACATAATCGTATCTTTTGAAGGCTTTTTAATGGCCTTGCCCATGCGCTGAATGACCAGCAGCATGCAAGCCCAAAGCCATCCGTACTCTCCGCCGACAAGCGCAAGGGCAGGAACAGCGAGAATATCCAGCAGATAGCCAATAATCGTCATACCCCAGTATTTTCTTGTTTTATCGGCCAGCCTGCCAAACACATATCGCATTGAGTAACCGATCAGCTCGCCAAGGCCGGAAATAAAGCCGATTGTACCTGCCGATGCACCTAAAAGGGTCAGGTATGCACCGCGGATGCTGGTTGCGCCCTCATGGGTCATATCTGAAAAAAGACTGACAATGCCAAACAGCAGAATAAAACACATTGCCTGTGAGAGTCGTTTTTTATGATGATTCATTTCTTGCAGATCTCCTTGTGTTGTTGCAGTTTTATTAAAATTTTTTTATTCATTCGATTAGCTCTTGCTATCTTCGCGGATGTAGACAGGGGGAGCCTGACGGGTCAAAGCTTCAAATTTTTCACCGTTTTGGACAAAAATAATATTCTGCTTTCCAAGAAGCGGTGTGAGTTTTTGACCGATTTCACGGAATGTATCTTCTTTGCCGTTTAGAGTGGTGTCGGTGTCCAAAACGATCATCCAATCATGCGTATCGCTGTTTTCTGCGGATGCCTTTTGGATAACGCACATCCAGGCGCGGCTGATATAGCCTTGCTCCCTGAGACTGGCGCAGAGCATTTCTGCCGCGCCTTCAGGGTATTTTTTAGGGACAAGAAGCTGCACGTTCTCCTGATTCGCTTTTGCGGCGGAGGTGGAATCTTCGCCGTTCATTTCAGCAGTTTTAATGCGGCTCCACAGCTTTGCAAGATTTTGAACAATGGAACGAACACAAACCAGATTGGGCTTTGAGAAAGGATTGATGATTGCACCCTGTAATTCTTTGTTGTCTACCAGATACCCGTATACATCGGAAATGTCAATGGCAAGCAGGTGTTCAGACAGACCGGGCATTGCCGCATGGGCCTGGTCAATGTCAGTAAACAATGGAAGGAAAATCTGTCCCCCTTCGTTTTTAATTGCTTTCGGCGGAAAATCCTCCGGCAGCTTGTTTTTTACGGGGAGCACAGGGATCAGAAAAGTTGCCTGCACCATCTGCCGTGTGACTGCCTCCTGTGTTTCTTTCACATTGTTTGCGTGCATCGCCCGGTATGCCTCGACCAATGCGTCATTTCGAATATTTTTCACATGTTCCATGCCGATTCTCCCTTACTGGTGAATAATTCTCCTTTATATCATGGGATATTATACATCACGCTGTGGGACAAAGCAAGAAAAGCGAAGTGCATTTTTGGGTGGGAAGATAGAGCCATTTATGATATACTGTTTATCAAATCATGGAGTTTGCGATGGTTTTCAATAGAGGATGTAAGGGGAGGATGAGTTTCTTGGAAACTGTTAAATTATATTATGAAGATGCCCGTCAGGCTGCGTTTGAGGCGACAGTGCAGGCTTGTGAGGAAGCGGAAAACGGCTGGGACATCATTCTGGACCGCACGGCTTTTTACCCGGAGGGCGGCGGTCAGCCCAGCGATCAGGGTACCCTGGAGCGGTGGGATGTGCTCGATGTGCAGGAAAAGGATGGCGTGATTCTGCATCGGCTCGAAAAGCCGCTGCTGCCAGGTACAAAAGTATCCGGACGGGTGGATATGGCACGCAGATTCGATTATACCCAGCAGCACAGTGCTGACCATATCCTGTCAGGTGTTATTCATAAGCGTTACGGTTTCGATAATGTGGGCTTCCATATGGGACAGGACAGCACATTCATCGATTTGGACGGTATGCTTGATGATTCCGAACTGATGGAAATGGAGCGGGTTGCCAACGAAGTGGTTTGGATGGATTTGCCCGTTGAAGTGTCTTGGCCGGATGCGGATACCCTTCGTACCATGGCATACCGCAGCAAAAAGCCGCTGGATGGTGCTGTGCGCATTGTGACAGTTCCGGGTATCGATGTCTGCGCTTGCTGCGGCACCCATGTGCGCCGTACGGGGGAGGTTGGCACGATCAAGATTATTTCCAGCACAAAAGTGCGGGGCGGTGTCCGTGTTGAATATGTGGCAGGCCGCCGTGCTTATGCATATTTTAATGAAGTGCAGCTGCAAAACCGTCTGGTTTCGGTTTCTCTGTCGGCAAAGCAGCTGCGCACGGCTGAGGCCGTGCGCCGTTTGCTGGAAGAACGGGATGCATTGCAGGAACGTGCTGCAAAATTGGAACAGGAGCATTTTTCATCCCTTGCCCGGCAGCTGTGCGGCAGCGGAGATGCACTGATTTTTGAAGATGGTCTGAGCGCTGACAGTATCCGCCGCCTTGCGGATGCGGTCAAGGAAACCTGCGGTGGAAAAGTGATGGTGTTTTCCGGGGATGATGCGCAGGGCTATAAATATGCAGCGGCCGTGAAGGAAGGGGATATCCGTGAGGATGTGAAGGCACTGAACGAGGCCCTGAACGGTCGCGGCGGCGGCCGCGACGCCAATTTTGTGCAGGGCAGTGTGAAAGCCACACGAGCTGAAATTGAAGCATATATCAAGGAATAAAAAAAAGACTGTGGAGATAGCTTGATACAGCGCATAAAAGGGGACGGTATGCCTTTAGGCACACCATCCCCTTTTTTGGGAAACTAAAAATTTTGAGTGCTGCTGTTGTTTGGATGCCATCAATACAACGCCGTTTTGAGCCGCTCTTGTGACAACTGCAGGAAGCCGGCATGCAAATCAATCCTATGGCAGATCAACGGTGGTCGTATTGTTTTACTTCCACAGCCTGTTTATCAAAATCAATAAAAATCTGGTAGGCATAATTATCATCAGAGGTATCCCATATTTCTACAAATTTGGGTGTGATCTCAATGATGATTTCTGTATCTTTGTGGGAATATTTGTTATAGCTGCCCAAAAGGTGCTGCTTATACAGTGTTTCGAAGCGGCGGTCAGGCTCGTCGGTTACAAGACCTTTATTTTCTGCCAGCCCCTCTACCTGTACGCCGCTCCAACAGAGGGCAACGTGAGGATTTTGATAAAGCTGCTGGGTTTTTCTGAAATTCTTGTCTGTTTTAAAATAAATTTTGTGGTCATAGAACAGGCAGCTCATATTGCGCACCATGACATAATCGTTTACAGAGCTTGCCAGAGCCATGATTTTCCAATCGCCGAGCTTGTCAAACAGCAATTCTACAGCCTGGTCAAAGGCTAAATTTTTATCTGCGCTGAAATTCATTTTTTCTTCCTCCTTGATATGATTAAAGCATTTTTTTCAATGGTGTATTGATCTGTTTATACATCAATCAGACGATGAGTGATGAAACAGTGCGAGAAATCAGGTCAAACGATGGATTTTTGATGTGGATACGGTTAACATTGTCAATTACCTTCATAAAAAAGCTCCCGAAGCTAATGTCGATTTTAGCTTCGGGAGTTTCTATAGATGCAAACAACAAAATAAAACCGATTTTGTCATTATGGAAAACCGATTGACAATGTACGGCTGCAATGCAGTTTATTCAGCAGCAACCAAGAAAATCAAAAGTCTTTTCTCATCCGGACTATACCGTCGGTTCTGGAAACACACCAGATCGGCCTCGCAAAAAGAGAGGTTCATGGACTATAACCATCGGTCGGGAATTACACCCTGCCCCAAAGACGATTCAATCTTAACTTCATTAACTGTATTATAGTTCAACCCGTGGTTTTGTCAAGAGCAATCTTATTCCATGCAGACGATACAGTTTGCGTCCTTTCGCACCTTTCGGGCAATTGCAGAGTGTATTTCCGGGTGGCTTTTAGTAAGCTGGAAGTGGTAGTTTTAAAGGATCTGAATGGATCATGTTGTTTTATGAGAATATCTGTCTGATTTTGGGAAACCTGTTTTTCAGAGGGCTGCAAGCAGTTTCTCTTTTTTGGTAAATGTGCTATAATAAAGAAAACAATTAGAAATGGAAAAGTGGGCGCACAGCGCGCGGTACATGCAGAGGAAAACACGAGAAAAACAGTAAAGGAGCAAACAATGAAAGTACAAATTATTTATTCAAGCCTGACCGGCTGCACAAAAAGAGTAGCAAACGCAATTTTCGATGGCATTGATGTGGAGCAGAAAACCATTCACGATCTGAAAGACGGTGAGCCGCTTTTAGATGGCGACATCATTCTTTTAGGATATTGGGGTATTTCGGGCGGACCGAATGATGAAATGAAGGAATTTCTGAAAACAGTCAAAGGCAAGGCTGTGGGGATTTTCTGCACATTGGGTTATTATGCTGACACCGACTATGCCCATCAGGTGTTGGAAGCAGGGGTGAATTCGGCAAAAGAACACAATGAAATCATTGGCTCTTTTGTATGCAACGGTGCAGTATCGCAGACGCTGATCGATGGCCAGGGAAAGGGTGGTGTTCATACGCCCACAGAACAAAAAGAAATCCGCTGGGAAATCATCAAGAGTCATCCAACAGCTGCGGAATGCGCATTGGCTGCAGAGCGTTTCAATGAAAGAATCCGGTTGTACAGCCGCTGCAAGGAATTGAACATTCCGTTCCACTCCATCGTCTGAATCAAGAGTATTATATAGGCTGCCGCAGAACGTAAGCATCTGCGGCAGCTTTTTTATGGTTTTATGATTGAATTTGTTTTACGGTAGCTCAGGCAGAGAAAAGCAGGAACTGCAATTGGAACCCCCCGCATCTCGTGTATCCGCTTATGCCCCAATGCTTCATCATGATTTAGTCATTAAGTTCGGAAAATGAGAATATAATGCTTGACATTTTGCACCAATAAAACTATTATAAGTTTATAAAATACATAACTATACAAGAATATACAAAAGGCAAATATGAAAAGGGAGATAAGCGATATGGACAAGACATTATCGTTGCGTACAAATCAGCAGATTTTGGGTTTGTTTTCCAAAATACAGGAATACCAGCCTTCAATCAATCGCATTGAGAGTTTTCAAAAAGCGGTGGATATTGCTCTGGGTGAAAAGGTTGACTGGGCAAAGCACTCAAAAACGGCAATTCGTTATTTGGTGAACGACACATCTGCCGCAGAATTCATTCAATTACGCGTCGATCAGCATAAATGGGAAAAGATCGTCGATCAGGTAGAAGAATCGTTTGCACCGAGATTATCCAGAACAACCATACCTTATGTAGTCAAACTGGTACTTCTCAATTATGTGAAATATCTGGAAGCAATGACACCCGCCGCTGCGGTTGAGGCGGATGCGGTGCAAAAAGAAGCAACCATGGATTTATCGGATATGGCAAAGGTACTGTTTCAGATGATGCTGACGGACAAGGACTGCCGCGAGCTGAAGCAGATCAGAGAAATCCTTGCAGATTGGAGGGAAAAATCAAATGAAGCATCCGTTTAATCAGCTGACACTACAGGATGTAGAGGATCTGCGTAAAAAGAGAAGCATTTCTCCCGCTGGAACAGTTTATCAATTTACGTCAGCAGATATTCATCATGCCAAGGCGCATTTGCAGACACTATATAGCAACAGGGTGAGCTATACTTATGCCGAGCGCATCCTGCTTTTGAATGAAATTTACTAAGAGGTGCCGTGAATCAATAAAGCGAGTCGATAGAGCCGACTATATTTTTGGCATATAAAAGCGGCTTTAAAAAATTTTGCATGGATTGCTTTGGAATTTATTTTATTATAACCTCAGAAAAAAACCACCTGATGAATCGATCAGGCGGTTTTGCTCCACGATGCACTGCATCCAACGATTTAGATAGATATTTTGCACACCAGAAAAGCCTGACTGCTCAGGTGGAAAGATCCACGTCATCCCAACGGCAGCAGTCGTCGCAGCCGGCGAGCCAGAACAGAGCACGATGCCGCTCCATAACAACGCCCTCATCCAATCCCTGAGGAGCAGGCAATCCATTTACACGGGCATCCACACATGCCCAATGGAGCAGATAGATGAGGTCCGCCTGGTCCAGCAGTTCTTTCCGAGGGCGGGGTTTTACTGCAGCCAGCAGTTCATCCATGTGGGAATATGCCTGCATAAGCCGTACAGAGGCGGGTACATCGCAGATGTGGTCGGGCCAGAATAAATCCTCGTGCAGCCCTAAGGCCCACTCCATCACCCAAAGATTTTCGTACTGCCACACAAACTGAACCTGCTCCTGCTCGCTGCTGTTTGAATTATTTAAATAGTCCTGCTCACTGGGTGAAAAGAATTCCTCGGCTCTATAGCTGTCAACAATTGGCTGGATAAAGGCTTTTGCTTCATCGTAGGACATTTTTTCGCTCAAGCGGCATTCGGAGTATAAAGAAACTGCGAGCAGAGCGGCGGCTCTGCCGCACATCTCACGCAGAGTATGGCTGGGGTCTTTTTCTCCTGTACCCAGAAGGGGCAGAAAGGACGGCGCGTAGAGATGCTTTTCGTCCAACACGTTGATAGAACGATCCCGGCGCGCGCAGTCCTCTGGAACATGCTGTCTCCAATCGTCGGGCAGTGGGTATTTAGGCGGCATATAATACTCAAAATCGCTGTGTCCCTGTTTATCAAAAATCGGTCGGCCGACAGCGTCACAGAGGATATCTGTTCCCTGTGTCAGCAGCCCATGAATGGGGAGGGCGGCCTGCCAGATCTTAGTATTGATTTCATTTTCCTTATCGGGATTTTTTGGCCCGTCATATTTGGCATATACCCGAATCACGCTATGGCACATGCGCAGGTGATGGAGGACGTTGCGCTGAATTTCCAGATGCTCCGTTTCTGTCTGCCGAAAATAGCTCCACACACCGCGAAGCTGTTCCTGAGCGTATGTTCCTTCGTCGCCTTCATCTTCTGTTGTGTAAACGGCGAAAGCAAGGAGCATATCGTTTCGCTGCAAGGTGATTTGGTTTCCTGTATGACCGCTCGGAATGCCGAATACCTGCTCCAGCTGGGACAATATATCTTCTTGGCTGCCTAGCGGACAGAAAATCAGTTCATGAATTTCCACCGGTTCCTGAGATTTTTTCTTACAAAACAAACTCATATCAGCGCCTCCTATCATTCAGACCACCTGACTGTTTTTCCTTGATTTTACCATATTGCGACAGAATTTCAAGAAAAAGTGCAGTTTTTTATACTCTAGCTTCAGATTTTATGATCTTGTGATAAAATGCGCTGCTTGTACATCGGGTTTGTACATGAGGAGATGGAACAACTTTGGATGATTATAGGCAATTTGCATCTCAATACCAACCGCCAGATCGCAGACAGGCTCAAACGTTTCCTGACGGAAAATCAGTACAAAGAGAAATGAGGTAAAGAATGGCGACTTATGTTATGAGTGATATTCACGGAAATTACGAAAAGTATATGCAGGCATTAAATGCAATCAATTTGCAAGATCATGATACTTTGTATGTACTTGGCGATGTGGTTGACAGAGGCACAGGGTCTTGTAAAATCCTTTTAGATATGATGTGTCATTTTAACATCATTCCCTTGCTTGGAAATCACGAATTCATGGCTATGACGGTGTTGTCGAAATTAGTGGAAGAAATAACGGACAGTACGATTCATAGCTTTGATCAGGATTTTATCACCGGTATGCTTCGTTGGTTTGAAAACGGAGGAAAAAGCACGTTTGATGAATTTAAAAGGCTGACGTGTGATGACAAGCAAGCGGTGTTGGAATATCTGGAAGAATTTCAGTTATATTCAGAAATTACCATAAACAGTCAAGAGTATATTTTAGTTCACGCAGGACTGGATCATTTCAAGAAAACAAGGAACTTAAGTGATTATAAGCTTCAGGAAATACTATGGGCAGAAACCGACTATGATAAAGTATATTTTGAAGATAAAATCTTGATTACAGGGCATACGCCGGTATCGGCCATATTATTTGATAAAAGCGCCGATAAGATCTTTAAGAAAAACAATCACATTGCAATAGATTGTGGTTGTGGGTTTCATGGTAAATTAGCCGTACTTTGTCTTGATACGATGGAGGAATTTTATATATAGGGAGAAATAAAATTCATGGATACCAGTCATTCTGAAAGAAAAAATCAAAACGATCTGCTTGAAGAAGACTGCCGAAACTCGTTTTTTGCTTTATGCCCCAAGTTTTTTGACGAACTAAAGCGGCGCAGGCATTGCCTGCGCCGCTTTTCCATTCTTTAATTGAACTTCTGGCCGTTTTCTTGGGGATTGAGGATGGTGATACGGCTCTCATTTTGAGGGGCAATCTTGCCCAGCTCCTTGATATACTCGCTGACAATGGTACGGTAGTAGTCGTTGGTGCGGTAAACCAGCTTGCAGCCGGGCAGATCCTGGGCAGCGGTTTCGTGGTTGCTGTCGCTGCCCTCTGGGTTGAGCACATTGAACATGGTATAACCGTCGCCGCCGCCGCACATAAAGTCGTTGCAGGCCAAGGTGTACCACTTTTTCAGATCCAGATCGGAGCCGTCGTCCATGGTCACAGAGACCAGACGCTCCCCAGCCGGCTTGGCACCGTCAAAGGTATACTTCAGGCCGGAGACTTGGGGGAACTTGCCGTTGGTTTCGGGATAGCCGGCCACACCGTTCTCCAGAGCATCCCACACGGTCTGACCGGTGACATTTATCAGGGTGACCTTGTTGTCGAAGGGAAGCATAGCGAAGATATCGCCCATGGTCACATCCCCAGCCTTGAGGCCGGCCCGGATACCGCCGCCATTCTGGATGGCGATGTCTGCATCGCAGTGAGAGCGCAGGGCGTCGGCGGCCAGGTTACCCAGAGGACTTTCCTGGGTGCGGACCAGAGGGCTGGACCAGGGAATATCCTCGGCGCACTGGCCGATGACTACTTCCATTTGGGTATCCAGCTCGGCCTGATAGCCGGTTAGGATTTTCTTGATCTCGGTCTTTTCGGGCACGGTGGAGGAGAGGACAATCTGGTTAAAGGTGTAGCCGATAACCTCGCCGTCCTTCAGGTTCAGGTTGGTCTGGTTGACGCAGGTGCCCACGCCGCCGGGATTGACTACCACGGTGCCCTCGATATTCAGGGGACGGCCGAAGGTATCATTTCCGCCGCCGACTTCCATGTCGATGCCCTTCAGCTTGGTGGGAACCTCGTTGTTGTGGCTGTGAAGGTGGGCCAGGAGGATGACGGCGTCAGCCTCGGCGTTGGCCTTGGCCAGTACTTCGGCACCCACTTCCCACTGGTCGTGGAAATCAATGTCCTGGGTGTTGGTGTAGTGAGTGGTGGCCTTGGAGCTGTCATCGGTCAGACCCACAATGGCCACCTTCACGCCGTCCAGCTCTTTGATGATATAAGGAGAAAACTGCTCGGGGTAGGAGCCGTCCTTCCAATAGGTGTTGGCAGAGAGCATGGCGTAGTCAGCACGATCCGCCAGAGACAGCAGGTTATCAAAGGAGTAGTCGAAGTCGTGGTTGCCCAGCACCGTAGCGTCGTAGCCCTGGGCGTTCATCACGTCCACGCTGGATTTACCCAGAGAGATGTTAGTCAGGTCGGTGTTGTAGGGGGAATCGCCGGCATCAATCACCAAAGTGTTGGGATTGCGCTTGCGGATCTCATCAAAGATGTAGCCGGCCTTGGCAGAGCCGCCCACCTCAATCTTGGACCCGGAGGGGGTATAGGGGACCATGTTGCCGTGAATGTCTGAGGTGGACATGGTGGTGAGGATGGTGAGGTCACGGGTGGCGGTGTCCAGCAGGTAGGCGGCTTCGCCACGGGTGATGACCGCATCAGTGAGCTCCAGATCGGAGGGGAGCAGACCGTCGGCCTTGCCCTGAGCCAGGAAGTCCATTTCCTTGTCGGCACCGTAGACTGCCTTCATGACGGACAGGGCAAACTGGGTACGGGTCATCTCCTTGTCTGCCTGAAAGGAGCCATCTTCTTCGGGGACCATAAGACGAGCTTCCAGCACAGTGTTGGCAACGGTCTCAGCCCAAGTACCAACAGCATCTGGGGCGGCGGGCATGAGAACGGCATCCAGATTCGCCACAGTAGTATCGGTGGAGTAGAACTGCTTGACGATGGGTGCCTCTCCCTCGGCGGGAGCGGGAGCCTCAACGGAGTAAACGGGGACCAGATAGAAGGCGTTATAGAGCAGGGAAGCGGCGGCGGCCCGGGTCAGGGGAGCCGTGGGGCGGAAGGTGCCGTCTCCGGTACCCTGAATTATTTCCCGATCGGCCAGAGCCTGAATGCTGGCCTCATAAGACACGCCCTCCACATCGCTGACGGTACCGGCCAGTGCGGTAGGGGAGGCGAGGGAGAGGGACAGAGACAGGCATAGCGCAAGAAGCTTCTTTGAATGTTTATGCATACTGTACATCCTTTCAGTTGTTTTTATAGGGATTCTGACTAAATTATATCATACTCTTTCTTTTTCTTGGGACAAAGAAAAGTAAAGAATTGGTAAAATGTTTTTGAATTGGGGAGACGCTTTTTTCGGTCTGCGGAATATGCAAAATAAATGTTATTGTTAATATGCGTTGCTTGTAGCAACGGGGCAGTTTACCATATAATGTAGGCACTCGAGAAAGGAGTGTATGTCATGCTAAATGAGAATATAAAAGCAATCAGAAAATCGAAAGGACTTTCACAAGAAGAGCTTGCTATTAAGCTCAATGTGGTTCGCCAAACAATTTCAAAATGGGAACAAGGTCTGTCGGTTCCTGATTCCGATATGCTGATCTCTATATCAAAAGTGCTTGAAACACCTGTTGGTACACTGCTGGGAGAAACTGTTGCGGAATCAAAGGTGGATGATTTAAAAGCAATTTCCGAAAAACTTGAAGTCATCAACTTGCAGCTGGCACAAAAGAAAGCAGCGCGGCGAAAAATACTTCATTGGTTTTTCATCTTGCTATGTGTGTTTGTAGGGATTGTTTTTGCGGCCTTAACTGTATTAAACAGCCCTTATTTGGGATGGGATTATAGTGACCCTGAAACAGCAGTGGTCGGCGTTGGGTTTCATGCGTTTGAGTGGCTGTTTATTAGGGCAGCGCCCCTTGCGCTGATTGGAGGCGTTATTGGTGCTTTTTTGACACGGAAAAAAGAATAGCCGACATAGGCAGTGCGCTGGATATCGGACAATTTCCCTCTGAAAATCGTTTTGTTGAATTGGAAAGGGAGGGGAAAACATACGGTGACAACTGCTGCGTATATGGCAGGCGGTTCATTGAGAAAACACGTCCCCTGTTGTAGTTTTATAATGTACAACAGGGGACGTGTTTTCAGGTTCATTTTTACGGCGCTGAGACGGAGTACAAGGATGCTTGCAAAAGTGAATCAAAATAGGCAAGCCACTAAAGGCTCTTCGGGGTCTTGTTCTCTTTTTCGGGCGGGGAACATCCGTTGGCTGTTCCAATCCCTTTCCGGGGTGGGACAGCTGGGTGCTCCGACACGCCCCACTCTCATTTTATGGATGGGGCAGTGCGCCCGGATTCCACAGGGATGGCGACCCGCACGCTGTACACGCGGAATGTCTGATAGCCGGCAACGCAGCAATCAAACGCAAAAATTTAAAATTTAGCAAATTCTTTACCTGTCGAGGATGGTCGATTTTACAAAGGACTCCTATACTGAACTTCGGTTAATCGAAGGAGGAAACAACTTGAAAGAACTGTACTTTTCGTCCACCTTGATGTGGGGTGCATCGCCCTGGGAAATCTTTGACCTGGCATCATGCAGCGGCATGGACGGGATCGAGATCTGGCACCAACAGGCAGATAGTTTTGGCTGGGATCCCGAAGAAATCGGCGGGATGGCCCGGAGCAGCGGTCTGAATCTTCTGGTGCATGGGAAAAGCTGGGATTTGAACTTTGCCTCACTCAATGAGGGCATTCGGCGAGCGTCGCTTGCAGAGCTGAAGGGATCCCTCTTGTTCGCGGCTCGGTGCGGTGCGCAGGAGACTACCCTGCATCCTCCCCGGTATACCCTGTCCGGTATGCGGGAGCAGGCTGTTACCGCAGGCCGGAATGGGCTGGCGGAACTGCTGGATGAAGCCGATCGTCTGGAAATTGATCTGTCTCTGGAGGTAATGGAAAAAATCCCCCGGGAGCTTGTCACTACCCCAGAGGAATTTGAGATCTTTGCCGGTGGGCTCCTTCCTCGGCTCAACTGCACGCTGGATCTGGCCCACTGCCAGAATGAAGCAGAATTCTGGGACTACCTGTCCCGGCTGCCACAGATTTCCAAGCTGCACATCAGCAACAAGCGGGACAAAAAGCTCCACACTCCCCTGGATGACGGGGACTTTGACATGGCCCGAATGCTGCCGCGTCTGCGAAATCTGGATCTTCCCCTGGTCATTGAAGGATGGGATGGAGAAGACCAGTTTCACATCATAAATAGAAATTTGACTTTATTGCAAACTGTAGGAGGAACTGTACATGCGTAAAATTCTGAGCACAATCCTTGCTGCCATCCTGGCAGTCGGCATGATCTGCACGATGGCAGGATGCCAGGGCAATTCTGAACCCACTTCCCAGACGGAGGGGAGCCAGGGGACGGAGACTTCCGAAAACGGCACTCAGCCGAAAGGTACCCTCACTCTGTATACATCTCAGCCCGAATCTGACGCTCAGGCGCTGATTGAGGTCTTCAACGAGCAGTATCCCAACGTCACGGTCAATGTTTTCCGCAGCGGCACCGAGGAGATCGTCAGTAAGGTGCTGGCGGAAAAGCAGACAAACTCCCTGCAGGCGGATGTCATGCTGGTGAGCGATGCAGCCACCTTTGAGGGTCTCAAGAACGAGGATCTGCTGCTAAGCTATGAGAGCCCCGAACTGGAGGGCATTGACCCCAGCTACTACGACGCCGATCACACCTATACCGGCACCAAGATTATTTCCACCGGTATCGCGGTGAACACCGACATCATTGAAACCATCCCCACCGGCCTGGCCGATCTGACAAAGCCCGAATACGCAGATGAGCTGGTCATGGCCAGCCCCCTGTACTCCGGCGCCGCTGCCTACAACCTGAGCGTTCTGATCCGCACCAACGGAATGGGCTGGGATTACTACAAGGGTCTGAAGTCCAATAACGTCTTAGTGGGTCAGGGCAATGGCAGTGTCCAGACTGCCCTCATCAACGGCGAGAAGGGCTTGGGTCTGCTGGTGGATTACATGGCTCTGCGCTCCAAGGCCGCGGGTGCCCCGATTGAGTTTGTCTACCCCGAAGAGGGTTCTCTGTGTGTCACCGAGCCGGTGGGCATCATGAAGGACTCCAAAAACCAGGAGCTGGCCAAGCTGTTTGTGGACTTCATCCTCTCTGAGGAGGGCCAGCAGGCCACCGCTGAGATCGGCTACACACCTATCAAGAAAGGCGTGGAATCTCCTGAGGGCTTCCGCAGTGCGGAAGAGATCACGAACCTGACCTACGACATCACCACACTTGTGAATGAGCGTGAGACCGACAAGGAAGCCTTTTCCGAGCTGTTCGGCGCCTGATTCCCGGAACAGTCCGCATAACTGAATCGGAACCTGATCGGGCCGCGGCAGTTGCTGCGGCCCGATTGCAAAAATGGGAGGTTACCATGTCAACACAACGACTGAAACGGAACATCGGCTACATCCTGGGCGGCGTTGTTGCCATTTTCTTTTTTCTGGCACCGCTCCTGCAGCTGATCATCATGAGCCTGACAACAGACCAGGGCTTTGGATTCACAAATTATGCAGAGCTCCTCACTAAGAGCCGCACCCTGCAGGCCATTGGAAATACCGTCCTCATCGCCGTGTGCTCCACCCTCATCGCGGTGGTGCTGGGCAGCGTGATGGCTTTTCTGGTGGCATACACCGACGTATTTCACAAAAAATGGATGGAGGTTCTGACAATGGCCCCCTTTGTCATCCCCTCCTACATCATCACCCTCTCCTGGAGCACCCTGCTGTCCGCCCGGGGCAGCATCAACGGATTCCTGGATGCGAATTTCGGCTTCAAAGTCGACATCTACTCCTTGGGCGGCATTATCCTGGTGCTGGGCATCTGCAATGCGTCCGTGGTTTATCTCAACGTGCTGCCCTTCCTGCGCAAGATTCCCCGGGATCTGGAGTGGGCAGCCCGGGTCTGCGGCCGCAACCTGTGGGAGACGCTGCGCTGTATTGATCTGACCCAGGCCGCCCCCGCCATTGCCAGCGGCGGTATGCTGGCCTTTCTGGCTGCTATCGACAACTTTGCCGTGCCCGCCTTTTTGGGTATTCCGGCAGGCATTCCGGTGCTGAGCACCTATATTTATGAAAATGTCATTGGGTTCGGTCCGTCGGCATTCCGATCCGCGGCGGCTCTTTCCGTCATGCTCTCTGCCATTGCCCTGCTTGGAACTGCGCTGCAAGGAATGCTGGTCAGACGCAGCAGCGGCATGGAGAGCATCCGGGAGGATTATTCCGTGCGCGTGCCGCTGGGCCGCGCCAGACCCTTTGTCCAGTGGATCACGCTGGCCTTCCTGTCCTTGGTGAATGTAGTCCCGCTGATCACTACCATCACTTCCAGCTTTTTCCCCGTTTACGGCACCAAAACGCTGGAAAATTTCACGCTGGAAAATTATGCGTTTGTTTTTACCAACCGAGGTATCCTCCAGGCCTTTGCCAACAGCGCCATGCTGGCGGTCATCACCTGCATGATCTGTATCGTGGTGGGGACCGCTCTGGCTTACAGCAAGGTGCGCAGACACAGCTTGCCCAGTCATCTGGTGGAGCAGAGTGCCAGCCTGACCTACGCTATTCCCGGCATCGTTCTTGCCCTGGCGATGATCTTCCACTGGACCATGGTGCCCGGCGTTTACGGCACCATATTGATCCTGATGATCGCCTACGTCACGCGGTATCTGGTGCTGCAGATTAAAAGCAGCACCAATGCGATGCTGGCGCTGGACATCTCGCTGGAGGAGTCCGCCGCGGTCTTTGGCAGCAGCAAGGTGCGGATGTGGTTTCGGGTAATCCTGCCTCTGACCATCCGTCCCATTCTCTCCGGTACCTTCCTGATTTTCATGCAGTCCCTCACGGAACTGACCCTCTCTTCCATGCTGGCTGCTGCAGGTACCCGAACCATCGGCCTGAGCATCTTCAGCCTCCAGCAGGGCGGCGACTATCAGCGAGCCGCGGCAGTGAGCGCGGTGGTCATCGCGGCGGTGGTGCTGGCCTATGGGCTCTCCGCCCTGCTCCCCCACCTGCTGCACAAAAAGCGCATGACTCCGGAAGCGGCCGCCGACGTGAAGGCAGTCTCCGCGATACAGGCGGCTTAAATTCATCATGAGAAAGGAAAACCAGTGATGTCTGTTATCATCAAAAATGTAACCAAGGTATACGGAGACACGAAAGCTCTGGACGGTGTCTCAGTGGAAATTGCAAGCGGGGAGTTCATTGCCATTCTGGGACCCTCCGGCTGCGGCAAAACCACCCTGCTGCGTACGATCTGCGGGTTTGTTCAGCCCACCAGCGGCACCGTGGAAGTGGACGGCAGGCTGTTCAGTTCGGAGCAGGTGCAGGTTCCGGTGGAGCAGCGGGGGCTGGGCATGGTCTTTCAGTCCTTTGCCCTCTGGCCCCACATGACCGTGCGGCAGAATATTGAGTTTCCTCTCAAGAGCCGGCGCAACAAGGGACTGACTCCGGCGCAGCGGGAGCAGGCAATCGACGCGGCCATCGCCAGCACCGGTCTGGAAAAGATGCAAAAACGTCTGCCCGGAGAGCTGTCTGGCGGTCAGCGTCAGCGTGTTGCCCTGGCTCGGGCCATCGTGGAAAAGCCTGCCCTGCTGCTGATGGACGAGCCCCTCAGCGCTCTGGACGCAGAGCTGAAGATCAGCATGCGCAAGGAGATTCAGGACATCCACCGGCTCACCGGTGCCTCCGTCGTCTATGTCACCCATGACCAGAGCGAAGCTCTGGCCATGGCCGATCGGATCATCATCATGAAGGACGGCAAAATCGAACAGATCGGCACCCCGGATGAGATCTACAATCATCCCAAGACCATCTTTGCCGCCACGTTTGTCAGTAAGTGCAATCTGGTCAGAGGACATTGGGTGCAAGATTCCTTCTGGGCTGACGCCGACCCGGACAAGTCCAGCCCGTTCTACCGGGGTCCCGTCGAGGACTGCTTCCGGAATGCCGACGTTTGCCCCGTGCGTCCTGAGGAATTCGTCATGTCCCGTATCGGCAGCGGTCTTGCGGGGACGGTGGTCAACCGCCAGTGGGGCGGCCGGGAGATCCTGTATAAAGTCCAGTGCGGCAGCGAATTGATGACCGTCTACACCGATATTTCCGCAGCCTTCGCCGAAGGAGATTCGGTGGTGCTGCAGCGTGGGGAGGCAATGCACCATGAAGTTGCTGTTTGATCTGCACACCCATACCACTGCAAGCGGCCACGCATACAGCACGCTTCAGGAGAATATTGCAGCCGCAGCGGCCGTCGGTCTGAAGGCCTATGGCTTTTCGGATCATACCGACGGGCTGCCGGGTGCGCCCCACAGTCTCTGGTTTGACAACTTTAAGGTCATTCCCCGTGAGATCTCCGGCCTGCGCATTCTCCGCGGCGCAGAGGTGAACATGCGGGACTACGAGGGGCATTACGACCTGGAGGACCGGATTGCACAAAAGCTGGACTATCTGATCGCCAGCCTCCACTCTTTCGCCTATCAGTCCGGTACCCGGGAGCAGAACACCCAAACGCTTATAAAAGCCATGGAGAGTCCATACATCAAGATCATCGGCCATCCGGATGATGACCGGTATCCCGTAAACACGGACGTTCTGGCGAAGGCTGCAGCTCAGGCAGGGGTTCTGCTGGAGCTGAACAACTCCTCTCTCAGGCCGGGATGCACCCGGATCAACGGGCCGGTCAACGCCCGGCAGATGCTGCTGGATTGCATGAAGTGGGGCACCCGTGTGGTGGTGAATACCGACAGCCATATCAGCTATGACGTGGGACAGTTTGCCGAATCCGTCCGTCTGCTGGAAGAGGTGGACTTCCCTCAGGAACTTCTGGCCAATCTGGATCTGGATCGTCTGGATTGGATCACCATGCCCCGGCGCTGAAGCTGGAACCTCCCGCCGGAGATGGGCGGTGTCAATCTGCTGCCCGATCAAAAGAAGAGACAGGGGTTGTCGGAGAAGGCAGACCGGCTGAAAGCCGCTGTTTGAAGGAATAGGGGAAAGTCCCAATCGAACCCTCTGCACCGTACTGGCCCCTTGGCTGGACATGGACGAAAAGCTGACGAAAGAAACAACGCCCCGGCAGTTCAAAACCGCCGGGGCGATCTGTTAGAATGAACAGTGTTATGGAGATCATTCTAAAACGGCATAACTGCTGTTTTAACTGTCAGAAGTTGGAAAGGGAGAACAGGCATGAACTATAAATTTAAGCAAGTCGTTTCGGATGGTTGCAAATGAGGCAAACAATGCGTGTGGATAGCCACACACAAATCTGGCAACGAAATGGCACGGTGGTTACATAAGAGTCGCATTGTTAAGATTGTTTGATACGCAAAGAGATCAAAACCGAAACAACATTCAATACCAGAGCTGCCAGAATCGTCATTGACGGAAGCATAGAAATCATGTTCGTCGGAATTTCAGGAATGACATCCTTAAGGATCGAACCTGCCGCAACAGAAATTCCAATGAATACAATCAAGACGATTCTGCCTTTCTGGACACCATATTTAAACGAAATAGGTATATTGATGGCAATTAGCAGCAGTCCGCACAGAATCGCAAACAAAATCATATAGAGGTTTGCACTCAGGTCTTTGGGCTGAATTGCAGATACGATGACCTGCGCTACCACAAACACAATGGAAGCACCCGCCATGCAAAGGTAGCCCAGGGCATATTTGCAGAGGACAATATTTTTCTTGGAATAAGGCATCATCACGACCAGGTCATTCCATTTGGATTGTTCATCATAAGCCATCGCTGTCATAGGGAGCATCGCTCCCAGCAAAATTGCAATGGAGGCTATTGAAACGCCGCCTGCGATGGACATGATTAGAATCAGAATCAGAAACAGCTTCATTTGTTTTGTCAGAACCAGAAAGTCCTTGAGCAGTAATCCTTTCATTTAAGCATCCTCCTTTGCAAGAAACAGGATAATATCCTCCAGAGTGATTCTTTCCTGCGTAAATGCTCCGTTCACCCGATCTTTCAGAATCAGTGCATCATATCCGTAGCCAGTCTTCTTCCTGCGTACTACTGCATCTTCCGGGAGATTCTGAATTTCATCATAAGGCAGCTTTACAATGGTATAGCTGTCAAGCAGGACATCTTTTTCCTCGGACAGCACCAACTTGCCTTTGTGAAGGAAAGTGATATAATCACATATCTTTTCCAGATCGCTGATGATATGGGAAGACAGCAGGATAGAGTGGGTTTCATCTCGTGTGAAATCGTTGAACACATCCAGAATTTCATCCCTCACCATCGGATCAAGTCCGCTGGTAGCTTCATCCAGAATCAGAAGCTTCGGATGATGAGACAGTGCAGCAGCGATTGCAAGTTTCATTTTCATTCCGCGAGAGTAGTCCTTGATCTGCTTTTCTTCCGGAAGGTGAAACCTCTGAATATAGCCCTTATAAACAGCCTGATCCCATCTTGAATAAGTGACCTGCATTACTTTATTTAAATCTCTGGCGCTCAGAACCTCCGGAAAATATGCCTCGTCCAGAACGACCCCAATATCCTGTTTCATTTGGGTAAATTCCTTTGTTTGGTTTGATTTACCAAATACCGATACGAAGCCGCTGTCAGGCTGAATGGCATCCATGATCAGTTTGATCGTGGTACTTTTACCTGCACCATTTTCACCGACAAGTCCCATAATCGTACCTGCCGGCAGCGTGAAACTGATGTTGTCCAGCGTAAAATCGGGATAAATTTTCCTTAACCCGTTCACTTCGATTGCATTCATGTTATTCCTCCTCTGAGATCACTTTCACCATTTCGATAATATCATTTGTATCAAGATTGCATCCTGCTGCCAGCTGGCAGATTGCCCTGAGATGTTCTTCAATTTCTTTTAAGTTTGCTTCTCTGATGATTTCTGTGTTTTTCTCTGCCACATAAGACCCTTTGCCGGCGACAGAATAGATATAGCCGTCCTTTTCAAGCTCATCGTAAGCTCGTTTCGTTGTGATCACGCTGATGCGCAAATCTTTTGCAAGGTTGCGGATAGAAGGAAGCAGTTCTCCTTCTTTCAGCTTTTCAGAAACGATCAGTGTCTTGATCTGGACATAGATTTGCTCATAAATAGGCTGATTGTTGGCATTACTTATAATAATATTCATTGTCTATCTCCTGAGTGTATACTGTGTATATAGAACATATACAGAATATACTCTATAGAAACATTTGTCAAGTACGAATCCAGCAAAATAAAAAGGCAGCAGAGATTGTACTCTGCCGCCTCAACTTGTCGAAAAAGCCCAGCTTATGCTGGGCTTTTTTCTCAATCATAGGGTAAAATAGGAAGGGGTGATAAATGATGTTGGGTGCGAGGGAAAATGCGCTGAATGACCTTCAAGAACACCGCATTGCTTTTTCCAGCAGATCAATGCTACCTCTTGGTTTCTGACGTATTGTTATCCTTTGACCTTCTGAATCAAAGCCTTAGCTTCGTCTTTTTTCAGAACCTTTCCATAAGACACTACTTTTCCATCCACTACCAGTGCCGGTGTGGTCATGACGCCATAGGTGGTAATTTGGGCAAAATCTGTTACATGCTCAATGGTGGTATCCATACCCAATTCCCCGAGCGCTTCGACAGTAGCTGCTTCCAGAGCGCTACACTTAGCACATCCGCCGCTGGCAAAGCCGATAAAAAGTGGAATTGAAGAGCAGGAACAAAATGGGGTGACCGTACCCAATAGAGCAAAGACTATGTTTGCACGGATTCCGTGAAAACGTCCCAAAATTCGTTTGCTTCTTTCCAGAGGGAAAACGCCATCCCTTTTGATGGTGCTTACGTTCCGCATTTTGTGTAGCAGTCCGATTTTTCTGCATCAGGCGTTGTCAAGGTAATCAGCAGTTTTACAGCAGCATCTCTGCCAGGTGCACTTTTCACCGCTGCGAAGCTGTTCCAAAATGGCAAGCCGCTTCGGGTCACACAGTGCTTTGAATTTTTGCATTCTATCCACTTTTTGCTTATTCCCACTCAAAAATGCCCGTTTGGCTTCTACGATATGTAGTATGCCTATTTTATATGTATTATCAAGATATAGTGTGATTTTGGCTGGATTATACGCAGTTTTATACTAAATGTGGTCATTTGGGGGCTGTGTCATGCAGCGGATGGAGTGAAGTTGTGGATAAAATATGCACTTAAAATAAGAGCTTTTTTCTTCCACAAGTTAAAAAAATATGCACTTAATTTGTACGATTGACAGGATTTTTGAAGCAAGATAAGTGAAGAAAATAGCAAGGTGTGTGGAAAATGAAAATTGAAAGAGTGCGCATATTAGAAAAAATTGACAGAGCAGTCAAGGTTCAAATTTTAAGAACATGTGACTGCTCTGCTTTTTTAAGCCTGCTGGGAAGAAGCGAAGACTTGGATACAATATACGCCCGATTACCACCACAGCGCAAAAGCAGCAGCAACGATTCTGATTTCCAAACAGTCCTTTTTTACCGCTTTTATTTTGAGTATCTCAGAAAATCATAGTGGTCAACGACAAAACGGCAGAATATTTTATACGACATAATTATATTGAAAAGTCATTATTTTGATGATACCATTATATTGAAAAGTTGTTCGGGAGGGATTCCTATGCTATACCGAAAGATTTCTGCAACAATTGAGGATCATTTAAAGTCAGGAAGCAATAAAATTTTATTGGTTGATGGGGCCAGACAGGTGGGCAAAACTTATATTATCCGTCATGTCGGTAAGAAGCTGTTTGAAAATTTCATCGAGGTCAATATGGTGGAGGACTCCGTTGGTGACCGTCTGTTTGCAGAAACAAAAACTGTGGAGGATTTTTATCTTCAGCTGAGTATGATTGCCGGAGATAAAATGGGGCAGAAG
>JAHHSM010000085.1 GCA_020025175.1 Oscillospiraceae bacterium
GTCTGCTCAATTTCCTTTATGCAGACTTTGATGCGTGCCTGACGGATGCAGAAACACAATGTGAGCCAGAGCACCAGCAGATTGATTTTCATTGTGCCTGTGAAGCCGAACAGCAACTTTTTGATTACTACTGCCTTGAGAAAACGGTACAGCAGTTCCGTGCTGTACTTTGGTCTTCGGTTTACACGATGATATGTCCGCCCTTTATGCGCCAGCGGACAAAAAAAGAGCTCTCAGAGTACATTGCGTATCTGAAAGCTCTGCAAAAGAAACTGTCTGACTGTGTGGAGTTTATTTTGGACCCGGACTACTATCCGGGGGTACTAGGGAAAATGACGGCGCAGCAGCGGTATGCCTATTACTGCAAGATAATGGGCTGTAATGCTCGATGTGAATATACCTATGCGTTTGATTTTCCGGCTTATGGACAGAATCCGCTGTCCCGATATTTTAACCTTGCTGATTTGGTGGGAACGGAAGTAGAAGCAGATGACCCGGAGTTGCAGGAATTTTGCAAGCGGTATCATACCACGGATGTGGATATAGACGCTTATCAGCATGATGACGGCAATCTGATTACCGGCTTCCAGTGTAATTCTCTGGAAGAAATGCTGATGTTTGAACTGTGGCAGATGATGCTGGAGGGAGTAAAGCTTCGCAAATGCAAACGCTGTGGGAAGTACTTCATCATGAAGGGAAATTATGAGGCTAATTACTGCGACCGGGCGGCAGATGGAACAACTCGTACCTGTCAGGAGCTGGCGGCTCAGGAAAATTATAAAAGGAAAATGGCGGACAATGCCGCCATTCCCTTGTATCAGAAGTATTATAAGCGCTACGCCGCCCGTGTTCGGGTGAAGCAAATCAAGGAGCCGGACTTCAAAAAATGGAAGTATCAGGCAATGACCAAGCGTGACGAATGCACGGGCGGGAGGATTACCCTGCAGGAGTTTGAAGCCTGGATGGAGGATAGTTTTCCTAATCGGAAAAAGAAAGAAACAGAAGGCAATCATTCATAAGGAGTTTCTATATGAGAATACTGATGCTGGGAAACAGCTTTACTTCTACCAATCATATGCCGCAAATGCTTGCGCAGCTCACCAGAGCAGAGGTAGTCTGCCACACCCGTGGGGGAGCCAGACTTTCGGAGCACCTGAACCCTGCCACACGGTTAGGGGCTCGGACACAGGCAGCGCTCCGGGAGGAGCAATGGGATTATGTTGTGTTGCAGGAGATGAGCAATGGGCCCGTGACCTCACCGAAGCGCTTTTTTAGCAGTGTGGAGGCGCTATGTAAGCTGATTGTCCAAAACGGTGCCGTTCCGGTTCTCTATGCCACATGGGCTTATCAGAAGGATGGTGCCAAACTGGCGGCTGTTGGCATGGACTATGAGGAAATGTATCACCGAATGCACGATGCGTACCATCAGGCAGCGGAGCAGAATCACGCTCTGATTGCCGATGTCGGACAGCGGTTTTATACATTATCGGAAAGTCGGAATCTCTATGGGGCGGACGGCGTTCATCCAAATGAATTGGGTTCCGAAATTGCAGCAGAAACCATAGCGGAGGTCATTTTGCACAGACAGGAAGGCAGAGTCTAATGGAACAGACTCACTGAACCCGTTTTATTGAGTATTTTCCTATAATTTATTCCTATTTAGAATGATAGTTAGCGAAAATGAAATCCCCCATTGTTAGATAGTACATTACACTGTCTAACAATGGGGGTATTTACAGTATTTTACAGGTTTTTTATAATTTCCACAAACTGGTTCATGCTGACCGCACCATCCGGCAAATTATCACTATTTTTGCAAACCATGTAGTAGCGATAATCATTACCGGCAGCATATCGCCAGGCATTGCCGAGCGCAATCTTTTCAAGGCTGTCATCATTATTTTGGAGATGTTTACCCTTTGTCTCTGCAAAAATGATCTTACCACTCTCTGTTCTGAGCATAACATCGGGATAATGATTGATAAAGCCATTGATACAGAAACCTTGACGGGCAATGTTCCGGTGCCACCAGCGAACATTAGGTAGGGCAGTCAATTCAACGATCAACTCCCTTTCCAATCCGTTCATCTCTTCTTCCGCCTGATAAAGGGAGCCACCGAGCATATCAGTGCTAATTGCAGGATGAATAGACTGGGGCAGGCTATAAGATGGTTCACAGACAATACGACCGGTCTCCAGCCATTGTTTGAAGGTTTCACGATAATGCTCTGTCAGTAGACTTTCGATCTTTTCCCTGATTTTTAATGCAAATCCCAATGGAGATTTCTCCATTGCTGCAAGCTGAGCCTTGTCCATATCGCCTACAATGCGGTCTACATATGCCTTAAGTTCAGCGGCATCCACCATGTTCAACTTGTTGAGCTGTTTGAACATCATTTCTTTGCACTGGCGAACACGATTTTCCGGAGGCAGTGCATTAAAATACTTTTTGAAGTATTCCTGATCTGCGCTGGACATTTTGAACACTTTCGGCTTGCCGCCTTCGTCCTGACGAACATCCACCTTGGCAATTTCATCGTCAGCGCTGTTAAAATCAATGTCATAGGCTTTTCCCTTCAGGGTAAAGCCTTCTGCCAGCTGTTCTTTTTCCAGCAGCTCTAAGAGTCCATCGCTGAACAGGGATTCCGGGATAGACTGGAAAAACTGAGGAATTTTCAATGTTTTGATTTCTTCTGCAAATTCCGGCTTCACGAAGAAAGAATTCACGTGATCACGCACCTCCCAGGAAGTGCCCTGCATAAAGGGATCATCTTCCGACTGCTTCATTTGCTGATTGTGAGATTCATAGGCCGCAGCGCCTTCCTGCAGCATGGTATCCACTTTGCTGGTTTGCGTATCTTGACCAGTGGCAGCAGCCTGTCTGCGCTCCAATTCTCTGCAAATCTCCTCTGGATCAAAGTCCAGGAACTCTTCGGCAGGAAAATCTTCGTGCGGCTCCTGAATTTCAACCTGCACAGGTTCCGGCTCGGGAATCACAGGAATTTCCGGAGTGGGGAGACGGTAATCTTTATCCGTAAAACCTGCATTGTTTAATCCCTTGATGATTTTTCGGACGGTTTCATCAAAGTGGGCGGACGAGGTAAGCACATAGGACATGTTAAGGGACGATTGCCTGTGCTGTACCGTATGGGGAAGCCGGAGAATACGGCCTAAAATCTGCTCCACATCCACCTGACTGGTCTTGTTTGCCAGAGAAGCCAGAATATATGCAAAGGGGCAGTCCCAGCCTTCTTTCAAGGCATTGACCGTAATAATGTACCGTATCGGGCAGTCACGGGACATGAGATCCACATTTTTAAGCTCGTTGATTTCGGCGGTACGAATAGCAATATGACTTTCCGGGATGTGCATATCCACCAGATTTTTTCTGAGTTTTTCAAAGGTCGTACTATCTTCTTTTCCACGGGGCTGTGCCTGTAAAAGAGCAATCGGACGGATATATCGACCGGTGCGGGATTCTTCTGCAACGGCGATTTCTTCCAGCTTGTTCCGTAAATCAATGGTATCAGCCAGAACTTCCCCCTGATTGTTTCGGTTATAGACAATGACCGGCAGCTTTACCATGTTTTCACGCTTGAGCTGCACGGCGTCCACATAGGAAATGATGTTGCTTTCCTTCTTCGGGGTAGCCGTCAAATCCAAAATAAAGCAGGGGTTGAAATCAGCCAGCATTTGAATACTCAAATCGGAGCGGGCATGGTGGCTCTCGTCCACGATTACCAGCGGGGAAAGCTGATTGATGATTTGGAACAGTGCCGTATCATCTGCCTTTTCAATCTTGACTTCCGGCTTGCCCAAAACCTTGGCAAAATCCGCAAGGTTGCTGTTTTCCTGATAGGCTTTCAGCACTTCCTTGCCACGACCACGGAAAGAATCATAGGACAGCACCATAATGGACAGCTGTTCCGTAACAGCGGTGGGATTGAAATTCTGGCCGTTCAGCAGTTCCTGCTTGGTATAAACCTCTACACGCCCGCCGAAATCCACATCGATCTTCTGACGGTAAGCGTGATGGGGATTTTTCAGTGCTTTGACTGTCTGAGCAAGAATTGCATCCGACGGGACGAGCCAAACCACCACCTTGGTTTTGGTCACAGGCAGTGCATCAAAAATGGGACGGATGGCGTTGCAGGCGAGGAAAGTCTTGCCGCCGCCGGTGGGAACCTTAAAGCAAAGGGTCGGAACCCCGGGCATAATATCCTGATAGTGACCGAGAGAGGGTGCGCCTTTTTCATTCCAGAAGAATCGGAATGCATAGTCATAGTTTTTCGTCTGGTTCAGCAGTTCTAGGTAATGCTTTAAGTCTGCAATAACCGTTCGCTGATAAGATTTCAGTTCCATAGTGACGCACCTCCTTACAATCTGGAAATATCTCTGGGGATTTTCTTAAAGACAATACCCATCTGGGTTAGCTTTTCTTCGCTGATCGAGCAGCGGTCGGCGTAAATGACGGTTGTTTCTGCCTTTTCCTTAATGGTAGACAGGAAGGCATAATCCAGAATGGTGACCGTTTGCGGTTCATAGTAGAAGTAGTAGGCGGCATCGTTGTGAGAGCCGAGGAAATAGGCGTTTTCGGATGATGCGGGTGCGTAAGGTGCTTTCGTTTCCATGAACCAGATATATTCCCGAATCTTTTCGGTTTCTACTGCTTCGTTGAGATTCTCGCCAAGGAGCAGAGGTTCTCCCAAATCATAGAAACTGAAATTACCGCCGGTACCAGAAATAGCTTTGCTGCCCTCTCCATAGCCGTTAATCACACGCTTTACCCGTTCAGCGGTGATGCTGTCGGCATAATCCATCATTTCAACCAGAATAAACTTGCGATTGCCACCATCAGCTTTGTTCGTGTTCAGAACAGCGTGTGCAGTGGTGCCAGAACCAGCAAAGGAGTCAAGAATGATGGAATCTGGATCAGATGAGATTTGAAGGATACGTTCAAGTAGCCGAGTGGGCTTAGGTGTATCGAACGGTGTATCACCCACAAAAATCTCCTTGATTTCTTTTTTTGCCTCCTGAGTATGGCCGACTTCTTCGTAGGGCCAAAACGTCTGAGGAACAACTCCATCGGCTACTTCTGACAGATAGATTTTAGGTGCGGGGACATTGTTGCCATCCTTGCCCCACCAAATTCTTCCCTCATTGTCAAGCTCCTTAAATTTTTCTTCGGACACTCTCCAATAGGACCCTGCTGGTGGAGCTTCAATTACACGTCCACTGGGACAAGTGATTGAATATGTTCCTTTACTATAAAAATTTCTTGCGGCTAAGTTATTAGGTCGCCATAATCCACGGGGGTCGTTATCAGGGTTTTTGTATGCCTTATTTTGTTTTTCTGTACGAGGCATTTTGTGAGGAATCCATTTATCTGCATTTTTTCCAAACACTAAAATATAATCGTGATCTTCCGAGAAATGCTTTGCTGTACTCTTAGGAGCGTAATTCTTTCGCCAGATAATTGTTGTTATAAAATTATGTTCGCCAAAAATTTCGTTGCAAAGCATCCGTAAGTTATAAAACTCCGTATCATCAATACTGATAAAAATAGCACCATCCTCAGCCAGCAGCTTTTGCAGCAGCTTCAGCCGAGGGTACATCATGCACAGCCACTTGTCATGGCGGGTCAGATCTTCGCCCTCTTTACCAACCACTTCACCCAGCCACTTCTTGATTTTCGGGTCGTTGACATTGTCGTTATAGACCCACCCTTCGTTGCCGGTATTATAGGGGGGATCGATGTAGATACACTTCACCCGTCCCTCATACCGGGGCAGCAGGGCTTTCAGGGCTTCCAGATTATCTCCCCGAATAATCATATTCTCACTGCCGTTGTCCTCATTGTGCTGACCATTTTCGTCATAGCTGTATTTTCGATCCAACACCCGGAACGGTACCTCCTGGTGGTGGTTGATGACTTTCTCTTTTCCAATCCATTCAAGTGTTGGCATATCTCTTCTCCATTCGCTTTAGATTAGGCGTAACTGCGCATCGGTAAGCAGGTTATTTTTCTTGAGCTGACTTTTTAGGCACTGTTTGAATGTTTCTTTTGCCGCCGAGTGCAGTGCTTCGTTGAGATAAACAATCCCAATTACTGTTTGCAGCTGCCGGTCCAGTGCATCTAAGCCTGTATCGTTGTAAAAACTCATGTCCACAGCATATACATATAGTCCTGTGAAGCAGGTAGTATTATTGATAAACGGACCGTATTCCCTTAAATATTTCTGTAGCGTGTGCCACTTATCCTCTTTATCCTTTGATATAATTGCCGAAGCTGCATCTGAAGCCTTTTGAGCGGCTCGTAGTGCTGAATGTGTGACCTCTGCCGCCTTCTTTACACACTCAAAAATTTTTACGGTGATATCTTGATCTTCCAATTTTATGGTTTGATTCATTTCAGACATTCAAAAGCAACTCCTATCTGTACAGATTTTTCTCGGCGTTTTGGGTTCGGTTTCCTCTTGTAGTCCTGAGCCTATATCAAAAACACCTATAGAATTTTAATCATTTTGACAACTCTATTAGATAAACTTAATTAAATTATATCAAAAAATTGCAAACTGAGCAAGTTAGATTTCAAAGTCTAATGGGAAAGAATCAAGCCAGATAGTGCGCTTAAAGCCTGTGTAATTACTGATTGTAGAAACAAGCAGAAACTGATATAATCATTTGTATTGAATGAATGTTTCTGGGGGATATCATGGATCAAAAAAAGAATTTAATCCTTTTGAAGGGAGAAGATAAGACGCTCAAGATCCAGTCTTGTCATTACAATTCCAAGACAGGAAAATATGAAGTGTCTTTTGGCGGAGATCGTATTTACACCTACAACCAAACTTCTGTGGAGTGGATGCAAGATCCAAAGGCTTTGAATCCTAAAATGTATCAGATTTCCTACGAAGGGAAACTCTTGACCCATATTGCATTGCTGCTGGAATTCAGTGGCTCTGATACTTTTTGGCATATTGTCTTTGAAAGCGGTGCATACCGCACAATACGGAAGAAAGAACTGAAAATTTTAGAATCCTGTCTGAGTGAGAAAGAGGCACAGGACAAGCTATCCTATCTAAAAGATTTGGCCCGTGTTGGAGAGTTAAAAACGGATGATGGAGAAAGCTTGCTTAGCAAGGTTTATGAAAAGCTCACCTTTGTAAATAAAGATACGGTTTTAGCCAGTTATCTGTATCCGAAAAAGCACCCAATCAAGGAGTTTGAATCCGGCGCTGTCATTTTTCCGTTCGGTGGAAATGCCAGCCAGTTTCAAGCGGTGGAGCAGGCTCTGAGTAACCAGTTGAGCGTGATTCAGGGACCACCTGGTACAGGAAAAACACAGACAATTCTAAATGTTATTGCCAATC
>JAHHSM010000086.1 GCA_020025175.1 Oscillospiraceae bacterium
CCGAACCCATCTCCCACAGGGAAGACTTGGTTCGGATTATATTGCTTTGGTGCGCCTGGTGGGACTCGAACCCACACGCATTGCTGCACGAGAACCTAAATCTCGCATGTCTACCAATTCCGTCACAGGCGCTTAAAATTGGATATTATAATAGCATAAGTGTGGTAAAAAGGCAAGAGAAAAACTTGCACAAAGTGCAATAGTATGATATGCTATGGATATATGTCCGCTTGTCGCCGACAAGCGGACTCCGATTTTAGGAGTGAAGGCTATGAATTCTGTTGTGGACGGATTGTGGCAAAGGAAATCTGCTCGTGCATACGAAACGAGAGAAATTCGAGCTGAAGAAAAAAGGGTGATTCTGAATGCGGCCCTGCAAGCACCTACTGCGGGGAATATGACACTATATACAATATTAAATATCACTGATCCGAACATAAAAAAACGTCTTGCGGTTACGTGTGACAATCAGCCTTTTATAGCAAAAGCGCCAATGGTGCTTATATTCTGCGCGGATTATTATCGCTGGTATCAATTATTTAAACGGCATGTTCATGCGGTGAGGCCACCTGCGGAAGGGGATTTGCTGCTTGCAAATGCCGATGCACTGATTGCGGCACAAAATGCAGTTATAGCAGCAGAAAGTCTTGGGATTGGTTCATGTTATATTGGTGATATCCTGGAGAATTATGAGATACATAGGGATCTGCTGAAGCTGCCAACCCATGTTGTTCCCGCCTGTATGCTGTGTTTCGGATATCCGACAGAACAGGAAAAGAAACGCGAAAAGCCAAAGCGGTTTATGCTGGAGGATATTGTGCACGAAAACTGCTACCATCAAGAAGCGTCTGAACGGATGGAGGATATGCTTGCTGCGCGTGGAGGAATTGCTGATTCCAAAAAATTAGATGAATGGGTTCAGCGATTTTGTGATAGAAAATGGAATAGTGACTTTAGCAAAGAGATGTCTCGGTCTTGTGCGGAAATTGTCCGTGATTGGTGCACAAAATAAAAGACATTTGTGCTTTAATGTGCTATAAAAAAAGATTGAAAGATTCCATTTTTTTGTCATTGCTATGAGAATATAAGACATTTTCGTAAAAAAAGGTATGAATTGGTTTTGAAATATCATGAAAGAAACTTGCCTTTTTCAAAAAAATATAGTATAATTAACCGATTTGTTTTTGAGTAAGAGAGATGGGATGCAGACAAAATATGTGGTGGTGCATATTATTTGTCTTTTGTGTTTGCCAAAGGATGCTGCATTCTGAAAAATTGAGATGAGGTGGAACCCCTGTGAATTCGAAAACTATGTTTTACATTTTAAAGCGCATTTTGTTGGCTGTGTTGACGGTTTGGATCGTTATCACAGTAACATTTTTTGTGATGCGCGCTGTGCCCGGTGGTCCGTTCCTAGGCGAAAAAGCTGTGTCAGAGGCGGCGATTGCGGCACTTGAAGCGAAATATGGCATGGATCAGCCAGTATTTAATCAGTACACTACTTATTTGCATGATATCGTATTTGATTTTGATTTCGGTCCTTCGCTAAAGCAGCGCGGTCGTGAAGTAATCGACATCATCGGTGAAGGTATGGCTGTTTCTGCAAAGCTGGGTTTGATTGCGGCATTTTCTGCGGCGATCTGCGGTATTGTGCTGGGTGCTGTTGCCGCGCTGCGTCGAAACACACTGATTGATAAGATTATCATGGTCATCACAACCGCATTTGTTTCTATGCCGTCTTTTATCATGGGTTCTTTGCTGCTGCTGCTCTTTGCAGTTACGTTCCAAATTTTGCCTGCAAACGGTAATGCACCGGGCGGCTTGATCCTTCCGATTATTACGTTGGCACTGTATCCCATGGCGTATATTACCCGTTTGACACGATCTTCTATGCTGGATGTTCTGGGACAGGATTATATTCGTACCGCAAAGGCAAAGGGTGTATCCGGTATGCGCATTATCTTTGGTCATGCATTGAAAAATGCGCTGATCCCTGTTTTGACTTATTTTGGCCCTATGCTGGCCTCTATTGTTACCGGCTCTCTGGTTGTTGAGAAGATTTTTGCTGTGCCCGGTATTGGCCGTGCATTTGTCAACAGCATTACCAATCGTGACTATCCGCTGATTATGGGTACTACGATTATCCTGGCTACTTTGATTGTTATTATGAATCTGATCACTGATATTATGTATAAAGTGGTCGATCCCCGTATCGTTTTGGAATAAGGAGGCAAAAGAGAGAATATGAAAAAGAGTCCTTTGAGTCTCCAGATCAATATGGATGATTTTATTCAGGCAACAGAGGAAGAAAAAGCGTATATGGTGCAGATGCGCCCTGCATCCACGTTTTTTAAAGATGGTGTCAAGCGTTTGCTGAAAAATAAAGTTGCGACGACATGCTTCTTTATTATTATTATAATTACACTGGCGGCCATTATTCTGCCCATGTTCTGGCCTTATGCATATGATACACAGCTGGGTATTTCACCCGGTAAGCCTGTGGATTCATCCTATAATAACCTTGCGCCTTTTGAGTATAGTGCTACAGAACTTGCCCGTATTGCAGACGGTGAACATGTTTTTCCACATTTGTTCGGAACGGATGCCGCAGGTCGTGACTATTTTATTCGCGTTGTATTCGGTACTCGTATTTCCCTGGCTGTTGGTTTCTTTGCAAGTATCATCGTCCTGATCATTGGTATGACGATCGGTTCTATCGCGGGTTACTGTGGTGGCAAGGTCGACCTGTTTATCATGCGTATTGTCGATATTATCTACTCTTTGCCTGACATGCTGATGGTTATTTTGCTGTCTTCTGTTTTGGGTGTATCGTTGGAACCCTTGATTGCAGGAACGGTTTTGGCAAAATTGGGCACCAATATGATCAGCTTGTTTATCGTTTTCGGTGTGTTGTACTGGGTATCCATGTCCCGTTTGATTCGTGGACAGATTTTGTCTTTGCGTGAGCAGGAATATGTCCTCGCAGCACAAGCTACCGGTGCAAAAGGTAAATGGATCATCATGAAGCATCTGATCCCGAACTGCATCAGCGTTATTATTATTTCTACTGCGTTGCAGATTCCCAATGCAATTTTTACTGAAAGCTATCTGTCCTTCTTGGGTCTGGGTGTTAACGCTCCTATGCCATCGTTGGGTTCTTTGGCATCTGAAGCATTGAATGGTTTGGCTTCCTATCCTTACCGTTTGGCAATTCCCGCAATTGTTATTTCGTTGATCGTTCTTTCGTTGAACTTGTTCGGTGATGGTCTGCGCGATGCATTTGATCCTAAGTTGAACGGTTAATGAAAGGAGTGTATGAAAAATGTCTTTATTAGAAGTGCGCGATCTGCATACATCCTTTTTTACCGATGCAGGTGAAGTGAGAGCTGTTAACGGCGTGTCCTTTAATCTGGATCATGGCAAGGTTTTGGGTATTGTGGGTGAATCCGGTTCTGGTAAATCCGTTACTGCATATTCTATTATGCAGATTCTGGCATCCACCGGTAAAATTGTGAGTGGTTCTATTAAGTTGGATGGTCAGGAACTGGTTAACGCCGGTGAAAATGTGATGAAAACTGTCCGTGGTAATAAGGTTTCTGTTATTTTTCAGGATCCTATGACTTCTTTGAATCCTACGTATACGATCGGTCGTCAATTGATAGAAGCAATTACGCTGCATACCAATCGTGATAAAAAGCAGGCAAAAGAACGGGCAATTGAGATGCTGCGTTTGGTAAATATCAATGAGCCGGAAAAGCGCATGAAGCAATATCCATATGAGTTTTCCGGCGGTATGCGTCAGCGCATTATGATTGCAATGGCATTAGCCTGCGAGCCTGATATTCTGATTGCAGATGAACCTACTACCGCCTTGGATGTTACCATTCAGGCACAGATTTTGGAATTGATGAAGTCTTTGCAGGAAGAATTGGGTATGGCAATCATCATGATCACTCACGATTTGGGCGTTGTGGCACAGATGTGTGATGAAGTGATTGTTATGTATGCCGGATCTATCTGTGAACAGGGTACGGCTGATGAGATTTTCTATAATCCTCGCCATGAGTATACAAAAGGCTTAATGCGTTCTATTCCGACTGCGGATACTGCAGGTACGAAGCTCAAACCCATTACAGGCACACCGATTGACCTGCTGAATATGCCAAAGGGATGTCCTTTTGCACCGCGCTGCGATGCGGCGATGAAGATTTGCTTGAAAGAATGTGCTGAGCGTATGCAGATCAATGAGGATCATCTGGCAACTTGCTGGATGAATGTCAAGCTGGGGCTGGAAGATGGTTCTATTAAATTGGCACAAGAGGAGAAACCCGAAGAAGGAGGCAGCGCGGAATGAGCGAAAATAAGAATCAGCCTCTTCTCGAGGTCAAAGATCTAAAAGAATACTTTAATGTTAGTGTAGGTATACTGAAAAGTAAGCCTTTGAAGGCGGTTGACGGCGTATCCTTCTCCATCAATAAAGGGGAAACTCTGGGCTTGGTTGGCGAGTCCGGTTGTGGAAAAACAACTGTCGGTCGTACAATTTTACATCTGTATGAGCCGACTTCCGGTGAGATCTGGTATAACGGTAAGCAGATCAAAACCAAAGAAGATGTTAATGAATTCCGCAAGAAGGCTACCATGGTTTTTCAGGATCCGTACTCTTCTTTGAATCCTCGCATGACAGTTGCGGATATTATTGGCGAACCTCTGGATGTGCATAAGCTGTATAAGACCAGAGAGGAGCGTCAGGCACGTATTTTGGAGCTGATGAGTCACGTTGGACTGAACAGTGAGCATGCCTCCCGTTATGCGCATGAGTTTTCTGGTGGTCAGCGTCAGCGTATCGGTATTGCACGCGCGTTGGCGGTTAATCCTGATTTTATCATTTGTGATGAACCTGTATCTGCACTGGACGTTTCCATTCAGGCTCAGGTGATTAATATGTTTGATGAGCTGCAGGAAAAGCTTGGGCTGACATACTTGTTTATTGCCCATGACCTTCTGGTTGTGCGTCATATCTCTGACCGTATTGCAGTTATGTATCTGGGTAAGATGGTCGAATTGGCCAATGCAGCTGATATTTATGAGAATCCCCTGCATCCTTATTCCAAATCTCTCTTGTCTGCTGTGCCTGTTCCGGATCCCAAAATTGCGCGGTCGAATCAGCGTATTATGCTTTCTGGCGATATTCCCAGTCCTTTGAATGCACCTTCTGGCTGTCCCTTCCGCACACGCTGCCCCTATGCAACAGAGCAGTGTTCTGCAGAAATGCCTGCATTCAATGAGGTAAAGCCTGGTCACTTTGTGGCCTGCCATAGGGTTCATGAAATCAACTGATTTTTAACCCTCTTTTAGGTTTGTCAATATGTGTGCAGAAAACGGTATTAGGATTTTGCATATCATATATTGAAAATTTTATATTGAAAGGAAGAAAAGAAATGAAGAAGACACTTGCATTGTTGCTGGCTCTTGCTATGTCCTTGACTTTGGTCGCATGTGGCAGCGGCAACAAAAATTCGGATGGCGCCCTTTCGGTCTGTTTGGCCAGTGAGCCTGACAGCATCGATCCCGCACTGAACTCCGCTGTTGACGGCGGTACCTTGACCAGCCACCTGTTTGCCGGTTTGGCAAAGTGGGAAAAAGACGAAGCTGGTAAGCTGGTAATTGCTGCCAATGCAGCTGAGGAGCTTGTAGAAGGCGTTGCGAATGAAGATGGCACTGTTACCTACACCTACACCCTGCGTGAAGGCATGACCTGGTCTGATGGTGAGCCTGTTACCGCAGCTGACTTTGTATTTGCATGGCAGCGCGCTGCGTCTACCGAACTGGCTGCTGACTACGGCTATATGTTCCAGGTAGTGGACGGCTATACAGATATTTGGGCAACTGATGCTGATGGCAACTATGTAAATCCTGATGCCGAGCTGAATGTTAAGGCAGTAGATGAGAGAACTCTGGAAGTTACTTTGGTAAATGCGATTCCTTATTGGAATGAGCTTCTGGCATTCCCCGTCTATTTCCCTGTACGTGAAGATGTCGTTGAGAATGAGTCTTGGGCAACTGATCCCTCCACCTATGTCTGCAATGGTCCTTATACCATCACTGGTTGGAAGCACAACAGCGTGATTACGCTGGAGAAGAATCCCAACTATTTTGATGCTGATAAGATCACAATGGAGAAGATCAACTTCTATCTGTCCGATGATCAAAACAACATGCTGAGCAACTTTGAGCGCGGTGACTGGCTGCTGATCGATGATGTTCCCAACAACGAAATCGACAACCTGAAGACTACTTATCCTGATGAGTTTGTCATTGCAGGTCAGATCGGTACTTATTATGTCTGCTGGAATATCAATGAGAATCTGCTGCCTGCATCCAGCACTTTGACCGGCACTGAGGCTGAGGCTGCTGAGGCTGAAATTCGTCGTGCAATCAGCTTGATTTTCGACCGTAACTACATTACCGAGAAGATCGGTCAGGCAGGTCAGGAGCCTGCATCCTCCTTTGTGGCTATGGGTATGACCAATCCCGATGGCAGCGAATTCTACTCCACTTCCGGTCACAGTGATGAATACGATGGTTATTATAATGTTGCACCTGAGGCTCATGAAGCAAACTACGCTGCAGCAATTGAAACGCTGAAGAAGTATTATACTTTCGATGAGGCTACCGGCAAGTTTACGGATGTTCCTGCTTTGACCTACCTGTATAATACTTCCGATAGTCATAAGGCAATCGCTGAATATCTGGCAGGTGCCATGAATTCTATTGGTATCACTGTACAGCTGGAAAATCAGGAATGGAATACCTTCCTCAACACTCGTAAAAACGGCGATTATTCCATTGCTCGTAATGGCTGGCTGGCTGACTACAACGATCCTATCTGCTTCCTGGATATGTGGACTACCAGATCTGGTAACAACGATGTCCAGTTTGGTAAGGGTGAGCATGAAAAGCTGGCAATGTATGATATGGATTTGACTCCCTATGGCTATGATATCAAGGTTGAGAACGGCACCTGGGCTGAAACCTATGATGTGCTGATTTCCAAGATCACTACCTGCACCGATAACGAAAAGCGTTATGCAATGATGCATCTGGCTGAGGATATGCTGATGGATACCGGCTGCATTGTTCCTCTGTACTTCTACACTGATATCTACATGTTGGATCAGAGCGTACAGGGATTCTACAGCAATCCTCTGGGCTTTAAGTACTTCATGCACACCACTATTGGTGAATAAGCACTCAAGGCTTACGTCTGAATCAAAAAAGGGCTGCTCCGCAGGAGCAGCCCTTTTTTG
>JAHHSM010000087.1 GCA_020025175.1 Oscillospiraceae bacterium
GCAGAGAGCACAGTACGGCGTTATGGAACGCAAAAAAGGAGTATGCAAATGAAAAAAACGACACAACGTATTACAAGCATTCTGCTTGCGATGGTGCTGTTGCTTGGTTTGAGTCCTGCAACAGTTCTGGCGGCGGAAACTGGACTGGGCATAGAAGATATAACGGTTACTGTGACCATGAATACCCAGTCGGTCGCAGATGATGTATCAAATTATGGACTTACACCATTGCCAGAATCTGCCGAGGTTACAGTTCCGGCAGACAGCACGGTTGCTGCAGTCATGCAGCAATGGGCAACTGATACGAAGGTTGCCTTAATTGCCGATAAAACTGGATATATCACCAAGATTGGTGAATTCGGAAATAAAGACTCTGGTGCCGTTGACTATATATGCGGAAATGCAGGATTAGATCCTGTGCCGGAAATTTTTAATAATGCTGGCTGGACCTATACTATCAATGGCGAGATGGGAATGGGCGGTGCAAATGCCGATAAGGTGGCATCCAACGATACCCTTGCTTTCCGCTATGGTGTCTATATGACCACTGGCACATGGCAGCAGATGGATCATATCTTCTTGGATGCCTACAATTCCCTTGCAAAGCATTTGACTGAAGCAACACAGGTGCAAGATCCCTCTGCACAGCTGAAAGATGCAATCGCTGCAGCACAGGGGGTCAAGGATGCGATCGATGGCGAAGCTTATGGCATGTGGCTGAACTATTGGGCGGAAAAGATAACGACCGTATCCAATGTTGTTGGAGAGATCCAACGAGTAGATACTGCCTTGATTAATGCTCTTGCGGGTAAGGCTACACCTGAAGAAGTTACAATTCTGGAAAACGATCCTGTATTAGTAGTTGGTACACCCTATCAAATTCAATATAAAATTGGTCCCGAGGGCGCACCTCAGGATGCTATATTTGAACCTATTTTAAATGAAGATTGTTATACTGTTTCTGATACAGGCATCATCACTCCCGGCAAAGCTTGCAGTGGCAAGGGTATGATCTTCGTAACATGCAAGAGCAATTCAAACCTCAAAGGTTCCCTGCGTTTCACCATTGTTGAGCCTGAACCCGATCCTGTACTTCCTTCCATTACTGAGCGGATGGAATCCCTCCTGAGCAATATTGCAAAGAGCTATGTGAACAATACCGGCGAGTGGCAGGTCATGGATATGGGTGCCTATGCTCTGGCCCATCCCGAGGGGACGAAGCTGTCGGATGCTGCAAAGCAAACATATATCAATCAGGCAATTGCATCTATCAGCGACGGAAAAGCAAATGACCAAAAATATGCCAAGGCAATTCTTGCTTTGAAGAGCCAGGGCATCGATCCCACGCAGCTTTATCCTGTCAACAGCAATACCGCCATGAGTGCGATTGCAGGACTTAATGGTATAGAACATTCCACAAGCTTATGGTCTGCGCCGTATACCTTGATGGCCTATCGCCAGGGGAATTATAACACTGCAGAACAAGAGAATGCGTTAGTCGATGCCTTGTTGAGCAGTCAAAAAGAAAATGGCAGTTGGGATGAATGGGGAACCATTGACACGACTGCCAACACCATTGCTGCGCTGTCACTCTATTCGGATAATGAACGGGCTGCACAAGCAGTTGAGAAGGGCATTGATTATCTCTCCAAACAGCAGAAGGACACAGGAGCCTTTGACGATGGTTATGGGGCAAATTCCAATTCCATGGCCATGGTTGTTGTGGGATTGGCGGCAGCTGGAATCAATCCCCATACGGATGCTCGCTTTATCAAAAACGGGCACAGCGCCATGGATGCGCTGCTGTCTTTCGCTCTTACTGACAACAGCGGCTTTGGATATACGGATAATAAAATGATTAATGCGGCAGCGACAGAACAGTCTTTCCGTGCTCTTGTTGCTGCCGAGCAGGTGATGAAAACCGGCGCGGCGTTTAATGTCTATGATTTCAGCAAGGTCCCTGCAAAGGCCGGACGAGCTACCGGGGAAGGCGGACAGAACGGAGGTGAAGTCACACCTGCACCTGATGCTGATACAATTACCGTCACTGTGACAATCAAAGCGGATACAGGTTATTGGCTGAATAGCAAGCCTGTCACAGTGAAGGATGGCAGCTCTGTTGCCGATGCATTTTTGGAGGCTATTCAAGGCACAGGCATTTCTCAGGTGGGTGCAGAAAACGGTTATATTTCTTCTATGACAAAGGATGGTCGCACGCTTGCTGAGTTTACTAACGGTCCTGATTCCGGATGGCTTTACAAAGTGAATGGCGTTCTGCCGGATAAGGGAATTGGGAATTTTGCTGTGAGCAGCAAAGACAATATTGTGTTCTATTATACCAATGATTGGACAAAAGACCCCAGCGCAGGTCAGTTTAAACCAAACGATAAAATTGAAACCACCGAAAATCCCGATGGATCCATTACCACAACGGTGACAAAACCGGATGGTAGTACCGTGGCTACCACGAAGGAGCTGAATGGTACAACGGTTGTGGTTGAAACCCGGAAAGATGGTGCCGTTTCCACGACGGAAACTCGCACAGACGGTGTAAAGGTACAAACGAAGACCGATACGAAGGGTGCAACGACGGCAGAAGTGACTGTACCTGAGGGAAAGAACAGTGTTTCTGTTTCTGTTCCAATGCAGCAGAAGCCTACAGACAGCATGGTGCTGGTCATTGTAAAGCCCGACGGCACGGAAGAAATCGTGAAAAAGTCTGTTTCCGATGGTAAGAGTGTGAGCGCTTTGGTGGATAGTTCTTGTACCATGAAGGTCATAGATAATACCAAGGCATTTACAGATACGAACACCCATTGGGCGGCAGATGCCATTGCATTTGCCAGCAGCCACGAGCTGTTCAACGGTGTTTCTGCAACCCGTTTTGCGCCGAATGATACCATGGATCGCTCCATGCTGGCCACGGTATTTTACCGACTGGAAGGGGAAGTCGCTGCTTCTCAGAACCATGCATTTGGCGATGTGGCAGAGAATACATGGTATACCGATGCGGTCAGTTGGGCGAGTGACAACGGTATTGTAACGGGTTATGGCGATGGCAACTTTGGTACCCGAGATGCCATTACCCGTGAGCAACTGGCAGTGATGCTGTACCGCTATGCTGATGTGATTCACATGGATACAAACACGACAACTTCTGGAGCACTCAACAAATTTGAAGATGATCAGCAGGTTTCTCCCTGGGCGGCAGATGCCGTGGAATGGGCTGTGAGCTGCGGGATCATCGACGGTGTGGGCGATGGTCATTTGGCACCGAAGAATACAGCAACTCGCGCACAAGTGGCAAGCATGATGCAACGTTTTATCAAACAAATGGTGCTCTGACCTTGGATTTCTAAATAGAACCTGTTCAATTGGTATGCCCCCGGCACTTTCTATGAGAGGAAAGTGCCGGGGGCATTCAATATCATTTAAACTTTACAGCAGCACTTCTGCGGCTGACAATACCCCTCTTTGGGGCATACAAAAGGAAAACAATATTATAAAAATCCCCCTTGATTCATTCGCTGCAATCGATCAATCAAGGGGGATGAAAGGTTTTCTTAGGGCTGCATACCACGAGAAAAGTTTTACCAGATAGACAGAGAATGTCCATCTGCTTGCGTACAATGCAGCTATCATCCAGAACAAAAATGAAACAAAGGGGATCGTATCATGGAAGATTGCTGCAAATTTAGGGGATAAAGAGGCAAGATTCATGATGTGGAAGTGTCTATAAAAGGCTGACTAAAGGTTGCTTGGAGATGTTTTTTCCGAATGGATTTTAATCAGTGTAAAATGATTGCGGCGGACTTCGATCAATCCATCTTTTTGCATTTTGCTGAGTTCATTAGACATGGCGCTTCTGTCAACGCTGAGATAGTCCGCTAATTGCTGGCGGTTAAATGGAATTTCGAAAGAAAGGCTTCCTTGCTGTGAAGCCTGAAAGGAAAGATAGGAGAGCAATCGGCCACGGATAGACTTTGAACTTGTATGAAAAATACGCCGCGATAAATGCAGGTTTTTTTGGGAAGCGATGGATAATAAATTTTGAATCAGCTTGTTGTGAAAGCCACAGGCGTTTGAGCAAACATGAAGAACATGCCCTATATCTAAAAGCAGAATTTCCGATGGTTCTACCGCTACAACGGTAATCATTAGCGGAACACCGGGGGTACAGGCATATGTTTCTGCAAATACCTGACCGGACCCTACTCGGTCGAGAATACTTTTATTTCCCCATACATCATCGTTTTCAATAGATACGCTGCCGGACAATACAATTCCAATAGTATTGATTATATCACCGGCATGATAGATGACGCTGCCGCGCTGGAACGTTTTGCTGGATGGGCTGAGACAACCGAGAAGTGTTTCGGTTTCTTGTGGAGTCATTCCACGAAATAGAGGAGTTTTTGATAAAAAAATAAAGTCCATTTCATCACCTTTGTTGTTATAACAACATATTTGCTGGAATTATTGTAGTAAACTATGACCAGAAAAGCAAGAAAAGATTTTATTTTTTAATAATTAGGATTATGAAGGAGATTAGATATGGATCATAATATGTTTTGTTTTCAGTGTCAGGAAACCGCAAATTGCAGCGGATGCACGAAAATTGGTGTTTGCGGAAAAACACCTGCTGTGGCAGGAATGCAGGATCTTCTGGTGTATGTAACAAAGGGACTTGCTGCTGTGACAACACAGATGCGAAAAGAAGGAAAATCCATTCCGACGCATGTCAATCATATGATTATGCACAACCTTTTTGTCACAATTACAAATGCCAATTTTGATGAAGAAGCAATCAATGCACGCATCGGGGAGACGATGCATCAGAAGCAGATGCTGTTGACACAGGTGGAGAGAAGTCAGACACTGCCCGAGGCTGCATTGTGGTTTGATTTGAACAAACAGCTTTGGAATGAGAAAGCCGCGCAGGTCGGTGTATTGTCCACAAAAGATGGGGATATCCGCAGTTTGCGGGAGTTGATTACATACGGACTAAAGGGCTTATCTGCCTACAGCAAACATGCATATGTGCTGGGGGCTGAAAATGCGGACCTGGATGCATTTTTGCAGCAAGCATTGGCAGCAACACTGGATGACAGCCTGTCTGTGGAGCAGCTGATTGCGCTGACTCTGGAAGTGGGAAAATACGGCGTTGACGGAATGGCTATGCTGGATCAGGCAAATACATCTGCTTATGGAGATCCCACGATCACGAAGGTCAATATCGGCGTTGGCACGCGCCCCGGAATTCTGGTGTCCGGGCATGACCTGCACGATCTGGAAATGCTGCTCAAACAGACAGAGGGCACGGGTGTGGATGTTTATACACACTGTGAAATGCTGCCTGCACATTACTATCCTGCCTTTCAAAAATATGCGCATTTTGTAGGCAATTACGGCAATGCATGGTGGGCACAGAAGGAAGAATTTGAATCCTTTAACGGTCCTATTCTAATGACAACAAACTGCATCGTTCCGCCTAGAGATAGTTATAAAAACCGTATGTATACGACCGGTGCTGCAGGATATCCCGGCTGCAAGCATATTTCTGCGCCCGATGGAGTAGAAAAGGATTTTTCGGAGCTTATTGCACATGCGAAACATTGTGCACCGCCTACCGAATTGGAAAGCGGAGAAATTGTCGGCGGTTTTGCGCATCATCAGGTGCTGGCACTGGCAGACAAAGTAGTGGATGCGGTGAAATGCGGTGCCATTAAAAAATTTATAGTTATGGCAGGCTGCGACGGCAGGGCAAAGAAACGCAGCTACTATACCGATTTTGCAAAAGCATTGCCCAAAGATACGGTGATCCTCACTGCCGGCTGCGCTAAGTACAAATACAACAAGCTTGATTTGGGGGATATCGGCGGAATTCCCCGTGTTTTGGATGCCGGTCAGTGCAATGACTCCTACTCTCTGGCGGTAATTGCATTAAAGCTCAAGGAAGTGTTCGGATTAGAGGATATCAACGATTTGCCTATCATTTATAATATTGCGTGGTACGAGCAGAAGGCTGTTATTGTTTTGCTGGCACTTTTGCATCTTGGGGTAAAAAATATTCATTTAGGACCGACATTACCTGCATTTCTCAGCCCGAATGTGGCAAAGGTACTGGTAGAAAATTTTGGAATTGCAGGAATTGATACAGTGGAAGATGACATGAAGCTCTTTTTCGGAGAGGGAATCACAGGTGATATGTTGATTGGTGATATTTTGCGCAATCATCCGGAGGCAGCACCTGTTTTGATGGACTGCGGTATGCATTGTCTGGGTTGCCCATCTGCACAGATGGAATCCCTGAAAGATGCCTGCATGGTTCACGGCATGGACGTTGATGAGGTTGTAAAGGTTATCAATCAAACGTTGAAGTGATTTTATGGAAATAGATATCAAATTTAGTATTTATTTTCTTGGAAAGGAGAACATGATATGAACGGTATCGAAGTTTTGTTAAAGGAACATGAAAATATTCAGCTGTTCATTTCAGCTGCGGAGAAGATTTGCTGTGGTATTTTGGATGGAGATCCTGTAGATGGACAACTTTTTCAGGACATGATTCAATTCGGACAGGATTATGCGGATCATTATCATCATCAAAAAGAAGAGCAAATTCTGTTTCACGAAATGAGTACGCAGTTAGGTCCACTTGCTGAAAAACTCATACAGCATGGTATGCTCGTGGAACATGATTTGGGACGGCTGCATTTGAGTGAATTGAAAGGTGCGTTGGAGCGTTATTGTGCAGAACCGAATACGTTGGATAAGCTGCGGATTCTCACAGAATTAACCGGGTATACAAATTTGCTGAAGCGCCATATTGAAAAAGAAAACAATGCAGTTTATCCTTTTGGACAACATAATCTTTCGGAGGAATGTTTGGGGCGTATTGATTGTGCTACAGAAGCGTTTGAATCGCGGTGGACGGAAAAGCGTCAGGAAAGCCTGCGGTTTTTGGAAAAACTCATGAAGCAAACCAATGCTTTTTGATATGTTTTAAATCTGCGAGAAAATGGAAGTTTCAGAGATTGAACGGATCAAACCATGGTATTGTAGAATGTAAATAAAAGATTGGTAAAAATTTGGATGAAAATACAGGATTTATTGCCTCTAATATGTGATATAATCACAGTAAAGTGCAGATTTAATTGGTATAATAAAAACATCAGTGGAATGA
>JAHHSM010000088.1 GCA_020025175.1 Oscillospiraceae bacterium
CTAAGAATCTTATAAAACAAGGAAAGCGCTTCGCCCTCGGCGGAGCGCCTTTTTTGCGGAGAAAAAGACCTCGTCGGCAAAACGGCGAAGCCGCACAAGCGTTTTGCCGAAGGGAAAACCTTGTCGGAGGGGAAATTCAGTTTCCCCGAAGCAAACTGAAATGGGGTACCCCACAGGGCGGTGACCTGTGGGGCAGTCTACCAGATGGCGATAATCACGGCAGGCATGAAGGACTAAGAATCTTATAAAACAAGGAAAGCGCTTCGCCCTCGGCGGAGCGCCTTTTTTATCGCTGTAATTTTAAAAAATTTTATTTTTTGTATTGACATTTTCAGTTCAATATAATAACATATGAGCAGATGTTCATATGTTGAAAGGAGAGTATCTCATGGAAGAGGAAGAATTGCTTTGCTGCGGTCCGGATGGGCAGGAGTCTTTGCACGAAGATCTCATTGCCACGGTGGAAAAAGATCTGCCGGGTGACGAAATGCTGTATGATCTGGCAGAACTTTTCAAAATGTTCGCCGATTCCACCCGTATTAAAATTCTCTATGCGCTGCTGGAATCGGAGCTGTGCGTATGTGATATTTCAAAAGTGCTTAATTTGACACAAAGCGCTGTATCCCATCAGCTGCGGATTCTTAAGGGCGGAAAACTGGTAAAGTACCGCAGAGAGGGAAAAACGATTTTTTATTCACTGGCAGATGACCATGTTCGCAGCATGATTGAAATGGGCATGGATCATATTTCAGAATGAGGAGGAACCTATCATGAAAAAAACATTTAAACTGATCGATCTGGACTGCGCACACTGTGCTGCGAAAATGGAAGACGGCATCAAAAAGCTGGATGGCGTACAGGATGCTTCTGTGAATTTTATGCTGCAAAAGATGACCCTTGAGGCGGATGATGCACAATTTGATGCTGTTTTCGCGGAGGTTGTGAAGCTGTGCCGCAAGATTGAACCGGACTGTGAAATCAAGCGCTGAGAAAAGAGGCGATCCCATGACAAAAAAGCAAAAGAGACTGCTGAGAACCATTTGTATTGCAGCACTGCTTTTTGCGGTACTCTTTTTCGTACCGGAGCAATTCACGCTCCCGGCCTGGCTTGACTGGCTGCCCTTTGCGTCCAGCCGCGTGGCAGAGGATGGCACGGTGCAATGGCTCGCCCCCTTCTGGGTGCGTCTGGGGCTGTATTTGATTCCGTATCTGATCATTGGCCGTCACGTTCTTTGGACGGCGCTTCGCAATATCCGTGCCGGTCAGGTATTCGATGAAAACTTCCTCATGGCGGTTGCGACCCTTGGTGCCTTTGCCTGCGGAGAATACCCTGAAGCCGTGGCTGTTATGCTCTTTTATCAGGTTGGTGAGCTGTTTGAAAATATTGCCGTAGGACGCAGCCGCAAGTCTATATCGGATTTAATGGACATTCGTCCCGACTATGCCAATATCGAACAGGACGGCGCGTTGGTGCAGGTGGACCCTGAAGTTGTCCACATTGGGCATATCATTGTGGTAAAACCCGGCGAAAAAATTCCTTTGGACGGTATCATTCGCGAAGGCAGCAGTTCTGTTGACAGTTCTGCACTGACCGGTGAATCCATGCCCCGTGATGTTTCCCCGGGAACTGCGGTCATCAGTGGCTGTGTGAATTTAAGCGGTGTACTCCGTATTGAAGTGACGCAGGAATTTGAAAATTCCACTGTATCGAAAATTCTGGATCTTGTGGAAAACGCCAGCAATAAAAAGGCAAAAGCCGAGCATTTTATCACAAAGTTTGCCCGTGTGTATACCCCCATTGTGGTCTTTTCCGCACTGGCGCTGGCAATCATTCCCTCTTTGATTACGGGTGACTGGTTTGTTTGGGTGCAGCGAGGGCTGACATTCCTGGTTGTTTCCTGCCCCTGCGCCCTGGTCATTTCCGTACCGCTGACCTTCTTCGGCGGCATCGGCGGTGCCTCCAAACAGGGGATTCTCGTAAAGGGGGGCAACTATCTGGAGGCGCTTGCCAAAACAGGGATTGTTGTGTTTGATAAAACCGGAACCCTCACCCGCGGTAATTTTGTGGTCAGTGAGATCATTTCCGATTCTATGGAAAAAGAAAGGCTGCTGGAGCTGGCGGCACTGGCGGAGAGCTATTCTGATCATCCGATTTCCAAGGCGCTCAAGGCAGCTTACGGCAAAGAATTGGATTTGAGCCGCATTGCATCCGCCGAAGAAATCGCCGGCCACGGCATGGTTTCCACCGTGGATGGGAAAACCGTACTGGCAGGCAACGAAAAATTGATGAAGCGGTTTCAAATCGCCTATACGCCCTGCGATACCGTTGGCACGGTTATCCACATGGCTGTGGATAACGCCTATGCAGGCTGCATTGTCATTGCCGACGAAATCAAGGAGGATTCCGCGCAGGCGATTGAAGCGCTGCACCGTTTGGGTGTGCATAAAACCGTTATGCTGACCGGCGATCAGGCTGCCGTGGGCACTGCCGTTGCCAAAAAGCTGGGACTGAGCGAAGTACATGCAGAGCTGCTGCCGGCGCAGAAGGTGGAAGAGGTGGAGCGTCTGCTGGCGCAGAAGCGACCGGGCGAAACCCTCCTCTTTGTGGGCGACGGCGTCAACGACGCTCCGGTACTGTCCCGTGCGGACATCGGCGCAGCCATGGGTGCCATGGGCAGCGATGCCGCGATTGAAGCGGCGGATATCGTGCTGATGGACGATGCCCCCTCCAAGCTGGCGGATGCCATTCGTCTTTCCAAAAAGACGCTGGGTATTGTGTATCAAAATATTGTCTTTTCCCTTGGCATTAAAATTTTTGTGCTGCTGCTGACCGCCGTTGGCATTACCAATATGTGGTGGGCAGTGTTTGCCGATGTGGGCGTTATGGTTCTGGCAGTGCTCAACGCCATGCGTATGCTGAAAAAATAAATCTCCCCTTCTTTTGCCCCCTGCCCTCTGCCGGAAATGCCGGAGTGGGCGCAGAAAAGCCGCCTCATCCAAAAGGATGGGGCGGCTTTTTTTTACGGCAGGCTGTGAATCGCCTCTAAAAGTTCCTCAGCGGTGTGGGAAATGGAGGTGGCACCGAATTGGCGGAGCTGCTCTGCGCTGCGGTTGCCCCAATCCACCGAAAGACAGGGCAGACCGGAGTTGCGAGCTGTTTGCAGATCGACTTCACTGTCGCCGATGTAAACGGCGGTTTCCGTTTCCCGACCCAGCTTAGCCAATGCGGCATACACACTGTCGGGCGCAGGCTTTCTGGCAACGCCGTCCCGTTCGCCGATGGCAACGGGCATCAGGTCGCCGAAAAAGTGGTCGCTCAGCTCTTTCACGGCATGTTCAATTTTGTTGGAAACCACTGCCACAGAGTATCCTTCAGCCTTCAGGGTTTGCAAAAGCTGAAGGATGCCGGGATAGGGGCGTGTGCCCTCCATCATAGCGGTTTTGTAATCCTCCTGAAAAGCAGCCAGACATTTTTCATAGGCAGTTTGGTCAGCATCTTCAGGCAAAGCGCGCTCAATCAGTTTTCCAATGCCGTTTCCCACAAAGGCGCGAACTTCTTCATAGGTGCGTGTGGGATAGCCGCAGGCAGTCAATGCTGCGTTGGTGCTGGCGAGCAGGCCGTCCAAGGAATCCAGCAGCGTGCCGTCCATATCAAAAATCAAAGTTGTACGTTTCATTTTTTGCGCTCCATTATCGTTTCATTTTGTTTTTTTATGATACGCCGGATCGGTATTGTTGTCAAATGAAGGGAGGCTTCGGTAGCAGATCGTTCCGATGGAGCATACTTTGGATTGGGGGCACACGCAGTGCCCTACATTTTGGAAATATGGAGGGAAATCAGCTGTGCAGTGGATCATAGGATTGCTGATCATTTTTTTAGGTACGAGCGCAGGTGCGGCAGGTGTATTTTTTCTGCGTGAACGCAGTGTAGAGCTGGAAAAGGTTCTTTTGGGATTTGCGGCGGGGGTTATGACGGCGGCATCGATCTGGTCGCTGCTTTTGCCGGCGATTGATGGTGCGGAAAGCTGGGGAAGGCTTGCCTTTATACCGGCGGCAGGCGGTTTTGCCATTGGGTTTGGTGTGCTGATGTGGCTGAACCGCGTTTTGCCGGAGCCGGAGTTTTTGCCCGGCAATGGAAAGACCGGACTCATGACGCTGGCCATTACGCTACATAATATTCCCGAGGGCATGGCGGTAGGTGCAGCCTTTGCGGGTGTGGCAACGGGCGAGGTCCTCCCTGCCGCGGCTATGGCATTGGCAGTGGGCATCGGCATTCAAAATGTACCGGAGGGTGCCATCATTTCCATGCCGTTGGCAGGTTATGGAATGAGCCGTTCAAAAGCGTTTGGATGCGGTGTTGCATCGGGTATGGTAGAGCCGGTGGCAGGTGTGCTGATGCTGCTGCTTACGTTTTGGCTTAAGCCGTTGCTGCCGTGGTGTCTTGCGTTTGCGGCGGGCGCTATGATGTTTGTGGTAGCAAAACAACTGCTGCCGGATGTGGGAAGCTGGAAGCATGAGCGCGGTATAGCAGCCTTTGCTGTGGGATTTTTAATTATGATGATTTTAGATGTAGCATTGGGATAAAAATATCCGCTCTGAACAATCAGAGCGGATATTTTTTCTAGTGAATGCTCAGTCCTCGGCAATGGCAGCCTGAGCGGCAGCCAGACGCGCAATGGGTACACGGAAGGGAGAGCAGGATACATAGTTCAAGCCGACCTTGTGGCAGAATGCAATGGAGGACGGATCGCCGCCATGCTCGCCGCAGATGCCCAGCTTGATGTCGGGACGGGTCTGACGGCCCAGATCGGCTGCCATCTTGACCAGCTTGCCCACACCGATCTGATCCAGACGGGCAAAGGGATCATTCTCATAAATCTTCTTGTCATAGTAGTGACCCAGGAACTTGCCTGCATCGTCGCGGCTGAAGCCGAAGGTCATCTGAGTCAGGTCGTTGGTGCCGAAGGAGAAGAACTCGGCTTCCTTAGCGATTTCATCCGCAGTTAGAGCGGCACGGGGAATTTCGATCATGGTGCCGACCTTATACTGCAAAGTCATGCCGGACTCTGCGATGACAGCGTCAGCGGTGGAAACCACCACATCCTTGACGTATTTCAATTCCTTGACTTCACCAACCAGAGGAATCATAATTTCAGGTACGATCTCCCAATCGGGGTGATTCTTCTGCACATGCAAAGCCGCCTTGATGACAGCCTTGGTCTGCATCACAGCAATTTCGGGATATGTAACGCTCAGGCGGCAGCCGCGGTGACCCATCATGGGATTGAATTCGTGCAGAGAAGCGATGATTGCCTTGATGTCGGCAACGCTCTTGCCCATATCCTCTGCCAGCTTCTGAATGTCAGCTTCCTCAGTGGGAACAAACTCATGCAGAGGGGGGTCCAGGAAGCGGACGGTCATGGGACGACCTTCCAGTGCTTCATACATACCCTCAAAGTCCTTCTGCTGCATCGGCTCCAGCTTTGCCAAAGCCGCTTCGCGCTGCTCAACGGTATCAGAGCAGATCATCTGACGGATAGCAGGAATGCGATCCGGCTCGAAGAACATATGCTCGGTGCGGCACAAACCAATGCCTTCTGCGCCGAACTTCACAGCCTGTGCAGTGTCGTGGGGGTTATCGGCATTGGTGCGGACCTTCAGCCGGCGATATTTGTCCGCCCAACTCATGACACGGCCGAATTCACCGCTGATGGAGGCATCTACCGTGGGGATGGCATCGCCGTAGATCTTACCGGTGGAGCCGTCGAGGCTCAGCCAGTCGCCTTCGGTAAAGGTTTTGCCTGCCAGTGTAAATTTTTTCTCATCTTCATCCATTTTGATTTCGGAGCAGCCGGAAACGCAGCACTTACCCATGCCGCGGGCAACGACCGCTGCGTGGGAGGTCATGCCGCCGCGGACGGTCAGGATGCCCTGTGCAGCCTTCATGCCCTCGATATCCTCAGGAGAGGTTTCCAGACGAACCAAAACCACCTTTTCGCCGCGCTCAGCCCAAGCCTTCGCATCCTCGGCAGAGAAAACGATCTTGCCGGAGGCAGCGCCGGGAGAGGCTGCCAAAGCCTGACCAATGACAGGGGTGTTTTTCAGCACATCGCTGTCGAACTGGGGATGCAGCATGGTATCGAGAGATCTGGGATCGATCATAGCCACAGCCTGCTTTTCGGAGATCTGACCCTCATCCACCAGATCGCATGCGATTTTCAAAGCGGCAGCAGGGGTACGCTTGCCGTTACGGGTTTGCAGCATGTAGAGTTTGCCGTTTTCCACGGTGAATTCCATGTCCTGCATGTCGTGATAATGATTTTCCAGAGTGCTGCACACGTTTTCAAACTGGGCAAAGGCCTCGGGGAATTTTTCTGCCATCTGGCTGATGGGCATGGGGGTACGGACGCCGGCGACGACGTCTTCACCCTGGGCGTTGGTGAGGAATTCACCAAACAGCTTGCGCTCGCCGGTGGCGGGGTTGCGGGTAAAGGCAACACCGGTGCCGCAGTCGTCACCCATGTTGCCGAATGCCATCATCTGCACGTTGACAGCGGTACCCCAGGAATAGGGGATATCGTTATCACGGCGATAGACGTTTGCACGGGGGTTATCCCAGCTGCGGAACACAGCCTTGATGGCACCCATCAGCTGCTCTTTTGGGTCGGTGGGAAAGTCCACGCCGATTTTAGCTCTGTATTCAGCCTTAAACTGACCGGCCAGCTCTTTCAGATCGTCAGCGGTCAGATCGACATCCTGTGTGACGCCTCTGCGCGCTTTCATCTGGTCGATGAGCTGCTCGAAATACTTCTTGCCGACTTCCATAACGACGTCGGAATACATCTGGATGAAACGGCGATAGCAGTCCCATGCCCAGCGGGGGTTGCCGCTCTTGGCGGCGAGGATCTCAACAACGGTCTCGTTCAGACCGAGGTTCAGAATGGTGTCCATCATGCCGGGCATGGATGCGCGTGCACCGGAGCGAACAGAAACCAGCAGCGGATTTTCGATATCACCGAACTTCTTGCCGCTGATCTGCTCCAGCTTGGTGACGTATTCCATAATTTCAGCCTCGATTTCGGGGTTGATCATTTTGCCGTCATCGTAATATTTGGTGCAGGCCTCGGTAGTAATGG
>JAHHSM010000089.1 GCA_020025175.1 Oscillospiraceae bacterium
GCTTAAAATCTACAGCGCTTTACATTAAGTCAAATCTGAGGGAGACTATAGAGCTTGACAAGTCTTTATGTATTATAGTATAATGAATTCGGCTAAATTGATATTTAACCGAGTTAATAGAGAAAAGAAAATATAAACAATATAAACGAGGTGTTTATGCCCTATGTCTATGGATTATCGCTCTGAAGCGCCCCAACTAGTTCGAGACTTCCTGCAATACCACGAAACAATTCGAAATCATTCAGTTCGTACTGTTGACGGATACTATGTTGATTTGCGTTTATTCTTTCGTTACATTAAATGGGATCACGAATTAGTTTCTCGTGATACGCCGTTTGAAGAAATTTCAATCCGTGATGTCGATATTGCATTTATCCGTGCAATAAAAAAAGCAGACATCTATAATTTTCTTTCATGGCTGGCACGTGATCGCAAAGGCAAACAACAAATGGGTTTGGGTGTTCCTGCGCGCGCACGCAAGTTAGTAGCTGTACGTTCCTTCTTTGATTATCTTGTTTTAAAGCGAAATTTGTTAGAAGTAAGCCCTGCTGCTGATATTGATGCTCCAAGACTTAGAAAAACGCTGCCTGTTTATTTAACTGAAATGAATGCGGTTAAATTGTTAGATGCGGTTCATGGCCCCTACGCTGAAAGGGATTTTTGTATGCTGCTGTTTATGCTTAGTTGCGGTATGCGTGTGTCTGAATTAGCTGGCATCAATATGAAAGATATTACTGGCGGTGAAACAGTACGGATTCTTGGTAAGGGCAATAAAGAACGAATTCTTTATCTAAACCCTGCTTGCCAGCAGGCATTGAAAGATTATCTTGCAGTCAGAGATGGAACAAATGTTCATCCAGAGGATAAAGAAGCACTCTTCCTTTCCAGAAACCATCGGAGAATCAGTGTAGACAGTATTCAAGCATTGGTCAAGAAAACGGCTTCTGCAGCAGGATTGGATGCCAAACGCTACTCGCCTCATAAATTACGCCATACCGCGGCAACCTTGATGCTTCAAAATGGTGTAGATGTACGCACTTTGCAAGAGGTTCTGGGTCACGAAAGCCTCAATACAACACAAATCTATACGCATATCGACAACGACGGCCTTCGCACAGCTGCCAGAGCAAATCCCATCGGACAGTATAAGAAAAAAAATAATACATAAATACATCAAAGAGCAGGTGCTATATGTTTCATATGGCACCTGCTCTTGTTGGTGACACTCCCCCCGCTTTTCAGTAATACTTATATATTTTCATTAATTGCTTCCAAGGATTACCTGTAATGCTTGCGCAATACTCTTTACACGGATCAACTCAATCCCTTCCATGTTGACCAGCTTGTCTGTTTTTTGATATGGCACAACGCATTTTTTAAAGCCTAAGCGCTGGATTTCAGATAGCCTCTGTCCAATATTTTGCACACTGCGCAGTTCCCCGGTCAAACCGACTTCTCCAATTGCTGCTAAATGATTGTCAACCGGTACATCAAGATAGCTTGATGCTAATGCGATTAGGATTGCAAGATCGGCCGAGGGTTCGTCCAAGTTTAATCCACCGATAACATTTAAATAGGCATCACAATTAGAGAGTTTCAATCCCCCCCTTTTCTCGAGAACGGCCATGAGCATGGATCCGCGATTATAGTCAAGGCCATTACTTGTACGGCGTGGGTTTGAATAGGCTGTAGGTGAAACGAGCGCCTGAATTTCAGCTAAAATAGGACGTGCTCCCTCCATAACACATGTGACACACGTTCCGGGAGCATCGTCAGGCCGTCCTGAAAGTAAGGTTTCAGATGGATTAGGGACTTCTGCCAAACCGCTATCAACCATTTCAAACACACCAATTTCATTTGTTGCACCGAAACGATTCTTTGCTGCACGCAAAATACGATAGCTCATATGTTGATCGCCTTCAAAGTATAAAACGCAGTCTACCATGTGCTCTAAAACTTTCGGACCAGCAATTGATCCCTCTTTGTTAACATGCCCAATAACAAAAACAGTGACATCTTCCCTTTTTGCAAGTTCCATCAAAGTCATTGTACAGTCTTTTACCTGACCAATACTTCCGGGAGGCGTCTCTAACGCATCATTAAACATGGTTTGGATCGAGTCAATAATGAGAACATTGGGGTTAAGCGCATGAACAGATTCTAAGATATCAGAAAGATTTGTTTCGGACAAAACATACAGATTACTGTTGCATACATCCAACCGTTCTGCCCGCATTTTCAACTGATGCTCCGATTCTTCACCGGAAACATATAGTACGTCACCTGTGCTGCAAAGCTGAGAGCAGATTTGCAGCATCAATGTGGATTTACCAATACCGGGTGCACCACCAACCAAGACCAGAGAGCCTTTTACAGCACCACCGCCCAATACACGATCCAGTTCCCCCATACCTGTAGCAAAGCGCAGTTCCTCCGCAGCTTTCAGTTCTGTAATCGGACGTGCTTTTCTTCCAGCATCAATCGCACCAATGTGACTGCTCCTGCCTGCAGGTGTGCGCCGCTTTGGTTCTGCAGGACGCTCCACTACTGTATTCCATGTACCGCAAGCAGTGCATTTTCCAGACCATTTTGGGAATTCGTTGCCGCATTCTGTACAGTAAAATAGGGTTTTATTTGCTTTCATTTGTTATAGCTCCATTCATATCATTCAAAATGCCAGAGATAACTGCTACAGCAAGTTTTGTCTGATAGGTATTTTCTTTTAATTGTTGTGTTTCTGATGCGTTGGACAAGAAGCCGCATTCGACCAATACTGCAGGACAGTTTACTTGCCGCATCAAATAGATGGAAGAATCAATTTGTTTTGCTGTTTTAGGCTTTGCTGCATTCATACTGCTGTTCAGTGCCAATTGTATTTGTTCAGCAAGCAGCGCAGCGGTATCATTATGATTATAGAAGACCTGTGCTCCATGAACATTTGGTGCAGATGGAAGACTATTTTGATGGATGCTAATCAAAACTTTATTCTCATGTGCGTTGATCATATCTACACGATTCTTTAAATCTGAACGTTTTTTTTCACGTAAAGTGACTGCATCATCACTATAGACTGCATTTTCGCTTTTACGCGTCATTTCTGAGTTCAAACCCAGAAAAAACAAGGTGCTGTTTATTTTTTTTGCGATAGATAGATTTAAGTCACTCTCTATGGTTCCGTCCTTTGCAACGGCACCACCATCTTCACCACCATGTCCTGCATCAATAATATAGCAGATTGTATCACAATTTTTGTTTGGCAAAAAAACAGGAACTAAAGTTCGATTACATGATAAGATAATACCGCTGATTGCAAAAATAGTCAAGCAAAGTATGGAGATTAACCTCTTTGCACGAAATACAATAAACATAAAAACCACACCTCCTGTAAAATATACGCAGCATCAGGAAACATTATGAAACAAAAAACGTGCTGCAAAAAGTTGCAGCACGTTTTTTAATGAATCAATCAAAAGAAGGATTTACAAAATATACATTTTTTTCGTTCATTTTATCTTTGGCTAACCGCAGACCTTCGCCAAAGCGCTGGAAGTGAACGATTTCACGCTCACGCAAGAATTTGATTGCATCGTTTACATCAGGGTCATCGCTCAATCGAAGAATATTATCATAAGTAACTCGGGCCTTTTGTTCTGCTGCAAGATTTTCAGTTAGATCAGCGATTACATCGCCTTTTACGCCAATCCCTGCAGCATTCCAGGGAGATCCGGATGCGGAGGTTGGATAGATACCTGTAGTATGATCCACAAAATAACTGTCGAATCCAGCGGTTTTTATTTGCTCATCTGTCAGGTTCCTTGTCAGCTGATATACAATCGTACCAATCATTTCAAGGTGACCGAGTTCCTCTGTACCGATGTCTGTTAATAATCCCTTTAATTCAGCATAGGGCATAGAAAAACGCTGACTCAGGTAACGAAGCGATGCCCCCAGTTCGCCATCTGGACCACCATACTGGCTGATGATCAAAGAAGCAAGTTTAGGATTTGTATTTTTAATGCGAATTGGATATTGTAGTTTTTTCTCATAAACAAACATTACTCATGTCCCTCCTGCACTTCTCGTACTTCCCAAGGCCAAGGATTGTTGATCCAAGTATATTTGCCATCTTCTGAGATATATTTCTTGTCCAAAGGACCATATAAAGCTTCAAATTTGCTGCGTCCCTGCTGAGAAAGTCTGATATAGGAATGGAAAAGTGCAAGTGCCTCTTCATCATTTGGATGTGTATCCAAATAAAGTGCCAGCTCATCAATTGCGAAATCCAGTGCCATCAATTCAGTCAATGCCGCAGGCTCCGAGGGAAATCTGCTCTTCATCTCTGCGTGAAACGGCAGATTTAACCCTGGAAAAAGTGTTCCGGCTTTCAAAGCCTCATTACTGTCATAGCGTTCTGAGTTGTATTCCTGCATTGGGATATATGGAAATACCATAGACGCACAAGTTCCGGGAAGTCTTCCTTCCATGACAGAACAGGTCGGCTGCGGATTCATGTTAGGTTTCTGATTCAACTTTAAAATGCCTCCTTCACAGTTACATCGCGCAATCTTGCGCTCACATTAGTCTATGCGAAAATGGAAAGAAGTGTGTCGAACAGAAAAGCAAAAATGGCACACTGTAGTTTTATACAGTGTGCCAGCATTGTTAAAATTGTAAATAATAGAACAACTAAAGTAATTTTAGCGCCTTTGCCTGCAGTACAGCGGACAATAAAAATTGTTTTTCTGATCCATCATCAAAGAGGATTATAATCAAATCATTCTCTCTATATTTTACTGTTCCCTGACCGTAAGCTTTATGTCTTACCTTCCGACCCGGAATATAGTCCTTGATTGCCCAGTGTGATTTTCCAGATTGCGTTGGAGAGCGATAAACACTGGAAGAACTTTTAAGCTGTGTCTGCTTAGAATAAGTATGGATGGATTGCTGTTCCCTTATATCTATATCTTTTTTTCCGAAAACACTATCAGAAAATTGGGATATGCAGGAGTTGTTTTTGAAAGTAAATATAGACAACTCCTTTTTTGCACGTGTCATAGCAACATAAAATATTCTGCGTTCTTCATCGAGATCTACATCATCTCCTGTTTTTGGTGAAATGCCATCTATGATATCCATTAAAATAACGCGGTCATATTCAAGACCTTTACTTGAGTGAATTGTTGATAAAATAAAGTTGCAGTTTTGTGGGGAAATTTTTTGTGTGATAATCGTTCGTAATTCTTCCAACCGCATCAAAAGATGGACTGGATTAGGTTCTTGTGCACCCAAAGCTTCTAAAATCTGTAAGCGGCCGGTGTCCGCTTTGCGTGTCTGCAAATACTCATTGTATCCCATAAAATGTGAAATTCGATAAATCGCTTTATCCGCTCTTTCGTTCTGCATATTTATTAAATGCGTTTTTAAGGCTTTGCATTTGGAACGAGTCCATTCAGAAAGCGTGCTGTCACTGCACAGCAAATCAAAAAGAGAGCGTGTGCCACCACTTCTCTTGATAGCAGATTCAGCAGCAATTCTGGTAATGCCGGCACAGAATTTATAATAAATATGCAGAAAAATATCACAATTTGTTTGATCTTGAGAAAAACGGATGATGTCCGAAATATCTTGTGTGATACGATGCGTAAAAAAGCTGCCATCCATTTGTCTACAACGGTATGGAATACCCTGCCGTTCCAGAAGGTCGATCAACGGCAAGGCGCAATCGTTTTCTCGATAGAGAACAGCAGTTTCGCGGTCACAGGTTTTTGCAGTCGATAAAAGATAGGCATATTGCCCTTTACGAGCATATACAGAAAGTTCCTGCACCTCCCTGCCACATCCTTTTGCTGAATACATGTGCTTTGGATGGCGACTCTCATTCTGTTGAATAAACTTATCTGAGGCTGCAACAATCTGTTTTGTGGAGCGATAATTCTGCTCCATCAGCAAAACCTTTGCATGATCATAAACATGTTCAAATTCTAATAGTGCTTCAGGATAGGCAGCGCGGAAACCATAAATGCTTTGATCTTCATCACCAACCATAAAAAGATTCCCCCTGCTGCCAACAAGAAGTTCGATAATTTTATGCTGGATTTTTGAGGTATCCTGTGCTTCGTCTACGCAGATATATTGGTACTGACTTTGAAACAACTTTAAAACTTGTGGAAATTTGCGCAAGATTTGATATGCATAAACCATTTGATCATCATAATCCATTCTGCACTGCTCTTTTAAGATTTTGTTGTACTCCCAGTAAATTTCCGGAAAACCAGGGAGCATCTCTGCAAGCGCCCCAATTTCATCAGAAGACAACATTTGATTTTTGGCGTAAGTGATCATCGTTCGCACTGCTTTAATTTCGCTCTCTGTCGGAAACTCTCGCAGTACTTTTCTGTATATCTCACCAATCAGATTAGATAATTCTTTTTCATCGCTGATTAAAGAAAATGCTTGACGATTCAAATGACGCTCATAGGTGCGGATAATGCGTGCAGATACACCATTGATCGTTCGAAACTCTAAACGTCTACCCATTTTCTCACCAAAAAGAGTGGTGAAGCGACTGCGCATATCCCTTGTCGCAGCTACTGTATAAGTCATTGTTAAAATTGATTCAGGCAGTACACCACATCCGAATACCATATAACCAAGACGAGTGACCAATACGGTCGTTTTTCCGCTTCCCGGAACAGCGAGCAATAGTGTACAGCCATTCACCGCTTGTACAGCCTTTTCCTGCTGTGTATTGAGTTGAACTTGGTATTGCTTTTTAAATGTTTCGTATGTCATAAAATATTCCCGTTTCTTGTGCGTAATTGCGTAATACTGTGTATAGACTTATTTTAATGCGACTTTAAGAACATAATCCCCGTGGTTTTCGGGGAGCTCATACGCTTTTTCCATCCCCTTTAATACATAAATATGGGTGATTAAAGGTGCCGTATCAATTTTGCCTTGTGCAGTCAAATCCATAACCCATGCACAAACACATCAGAAAATGCTTTTGCATGAAGACAGTGCGGTATTCATCTTATTCGCGTATAATAATTCTTATAAATAATTGAATTGCAATATATATAAAGTAAAAATACTTTTCA
>JAHHSM010000090.1 GCA_020025175.1 Oscillospiraceae bacterium
ATTATACACTCTCATAACCCGGAGGTCGTAGGTTCGAGTCCTGCCTCCGCAACCAGATCAGAAATCCAGTATTCGTTATTGAGTACTGGATTTTCTTTTGCTTTTGCGGGGATTTTGCATCCAAAATGTTCCGAAAATAGGGGATAGGGGGAACTGGATTTTCGGTTTTCCCTTACGTTTTCCCTTACGGATAGACAGCTTGAATAAAGCGATCCATCCGGGCGGCACTTTCTTTTTTCATCTGTTCCGTAACATGACCATACACATCAAGGGTAAAGGCAGCGGTAGCATGACCAAGATTTTCCTGAACTGTTTTAATATCATCCCCGGACTGAATGGAAACAACAGCATAGGAATGACGCAAATCGTGAAAACGTGTTTCCGGCGATCCGATTTTAGCAGCCAACAGCTTAAAGTTATTGTACACTGTCCTGTGCTTTAAGTGCTGCCCCAGTTCATCGGTGAACACAAATTCTGTATTCTTCCATTGTTTACCACACAGACGCATATTTTCCTGCTGCTGATACCTTACCTGCTTTAGCGTTTCCATTACAAAGGATGCCGGAGTAAGACAGCGGGACTTTCCGTTTTTTGTGGAAACAATACGATATTCTGGCTTGTTACGCACCTTTTGAAGCTGCTTGTTTATCAAAATGGTGCCCTTATCAAAGTTCACACAGTCCCATGTAAGTCCCAGTATCTCCCCCTCACGCATCCCTGTGAACAGAGTAACCAGATAAAGTGCTTCAAACCTGTGTCCATGGATCGCATTCATGAAATCCCGAATTTGATTTTCATTCAAGGGTTTCAACTCAGGCTTTGTAATCCGGGGCAAGCTGCAATTATCCGCTGGATTTGTGCGTATGTAACCGTTTACTACTGCCTGTTGCAATGCTTTATGGAAAATACCATGAACATTCTTGATGGTCTTGGGAGACAGCCCCTCTTTTTCAGCGGTTCCCTTGCCTAGGTTGTTGTAGAAGTTCTGTACAGCATGGGGACTGAGGGCATCCAGTTTCAGCGTCCCGATACCCGGTTTTATGTGGGTGTTGATTACGGATAAGTAAACAGTTGCGGTATTAGGCTTGATATTCCCAAGATAATCCTGAGTCCAGCTATCCAGCCATTCCCCCACAGTCATTTTACAGGGTGCGGTATAAGTACCGGCATCAATGGCAGCGGTGACAGCTTTCAGCTTTTGGGCAACTTCCTTTTGGGTCTTGCCGGAGATAGAACGCTGAACCTGTTTCCCGGTGTTGGGGTCAAATCCGGCAGTATAGCGGGCTTCCCAATAGGTGTATTCTTTCCCTCTACGGGTGACGGTTTTCTTGCGGATACTGCCCACACCTGCGGCAGACTTTTTAGATTTTGATTGACTATGTGGCATAATGTCCTCCTTTCAGCCACATAGCAGATACAAATATATTATATCATAATAGCGGCTATAAAACAACAAAAACCAGTATATTATAAACTTTTCATAATATAATCGGATAAAGCATCCCGGGGGATGCGGTAGCATCGCCCAATCCTGATGCTGCGAATTTGCCCAGAGCGGACGAGTTCATAGGCGGTATTCCGACCAATCGAAAGAAGTTCGGACACATCCTCCACCTTTAGCACCAGGGGCAGCTTCTCCCAAAAAATAGCATTATCCATCTGTTGATATCCTCCTTGATTTGTTATATTGACGAAAGTTAATGAAATTTGTATTTTGACCTTCTTCGTTGAAAAAGCCAAAAGTTTTTTCGTAGGTTAGTGGAGCATCGCCTATGATGGACATTGCTTCACCTTCGGTAACGGAATAAGATACAGGTTTCTTAATTCCTCGACTGCATCGGTACAGATTAAAGCCTGATGGATATAGGTGCATTCTTGCTCCTTTTACTATGGCTTTCTTTTGGTGGTTTCCGTGTTCATCTTCGGTATCTATTTCGGAGATACGCCCTTTTGCGTTCCCTGCTGCGATAGCCTCGTTAAGTTCCATATCTCCTAAATATGCCGTGAGATACAAACCGGGGTTGTCAATACCCGTAAGCCCCTTTGTTTTCGTAAATCCTTTTCCGTGGTCTTTCCTCTGGTTTTTCCACATTCTTTCCATTTCGGAATTGGGGATAAATGGTGCTTTAACCGGGAACATAAATAGACAGTGTAAATGCCAAGCCCCCCGACCTTGTGGTTCTGCTGCAATGATATATTCTGCTGATGGCAAGGAGTGCTTTTCCAAATAGTAGGATAACCGTTGCCAAAAGCGGCGGTAATCTTGGTAAAGACGCTTGGGGTCTTTCATGTTATCTTCATAGGTCAGCGTTACCCAGAGTGCTTTTCGTGGGTCTGTCAGATTTGCGTTGATTAGATCACGCAGCCGCTTTAAGCTTTGGGCAACACTAGCCGTATCTTCTGAACGGTTTAGATTGTGCTTAAACTCGATGAGTTCGCCTGTGCGAAGATCAACACCGTGATCCTTATTCAATTTCTGAATCGGTGCACCATGGATGGCTTTCATATATCGGACTTCAAAAATATTTCCTGCTTTTTTAAGCGTGACGGGTGCCCCGGGAGAATCGGGTCGGATATCTGGAATTCTGTTAATCTTCATAAAATATCAAGTTAATGGTGCTTGCAATTGCCGGGGGCTTTGCCCCCGACCATGCAAGCAGCGTTACTCGTCCAGTACCAGAATATCGTCAGCCTTGACGGAAAGCTGATTACGATAGTCCCCGAATACGGTGGCTACGGGGTTGATAAGTGCCACAGGGTCACCGACTTGAACATCAACGGAACTTCTGGGAATCTTGACCCTCAGCTTTTCATACAGATTGGAAACAACCTCTCCGGGCTTGGTCTGATAGTCTGTGTCATCTTTCAAAATGACCAACTCAACGACAGTACCCAAAACGGTTTCGTTGTGCTCACGGTCTCGCAGGGGCTTCACATCGGTGACCTGAAAGGATTTGTCCTTTGCAAATCCATCCCAATCAAACTGCAAAAACATGTTCAACTTCTTCATATGTATACCTCGTTTCAAAAGTCTTGGTGGGGCTCCACCTGCTGCAAGTTTAACATAATAGGGTTGCCATAAAATAGAAAGTGTCATTCCGCAGCAAAAAGAGCTTTCAGAGCAGAGAAAAACAACTGCGTATTCTCCTCAGTGAAACCGTACTCGATCAATTTCTCGGCATTCTCATTATCACCCATTGAAGGCGTAAGCTGTTCTATGGAAAGTGCATGATACTTCAATAGACGGAGAATTACATCCAACTGTGGAATCTCCTGAGCAGCAACTCTCTTGAGTATTCTGATACTGGGCAGACCAACCTTCTCTGCTGTACTGAGGTTTTTCTCAGTGGACTTCACCATTGCCGCTTCTCTGACTGGCAATATACAAAACTCAATGAGATCATCCATCACACAATTGTTTATTTTTCCATCTTTAAGAAGTATAATGTGGGGAAGATAGTTATAGGCAAGTATCTTCAAAATCCGATCATACCTTGGAGCACCGTAATCAATGATATACTTCCCGTTCGGATAACGATTATCGTATTTACCGTATCTCAGGTTTTTTAAGAAGTTTTGGCTTAAACCTGTTGCTTTTGCAAAAGCCTCATCGTCTTTGCTTATCTCCAACAACAGAGAGTGAACCTGCGTGGCTACCATTTTTGTTTCCTCTAGTTTCGGATTTGTTCGGCTCATAATGCGAACCCCTTCCATGTTGAATGGAAGAAGTGGCATCAAATCAATATTAGCTATACAAAAATTGTTTATGATGCACTTCCTCCAGTCCCGTTCATAGGGACTAGAGGTAATAGCAATTTCCTAGAAGCAAGCAGTAGGTTTTCTTGATGAGATAGTGATTTCTCAATCCAAAAGGCTCAGGGTCATAAAACAGTCAAAACCAAAACATTTGTTCTATGGATTCTCGTGTACAGGGTGCAAACCTAGACTCGGCATTAATAAAGGACAACAAAATTTGTGCGTATGATATAGTTTAGAAGCAAAGTATATAAAAAGAGGGTAGTTCGGGACTATTATCCGAACTACCCTTTAGGTTATTTTTATGGCTAACATAATCTTTGTATGATGAAAAACATTGCCTCTTTCATATTTCTCAACCTTGGCACCACGATCTCCGCCAGCGGCTTTCCGTCTATGCGAAGATATCCCTTGCCCCGTGGCTTGGGCTGGATTTGGTCTGCATCGTCTGCAAACAGCATCCGCACGGATTCTTTGCTCAGGTGTCCCAGCCCGATACAGTTGCCGAAGTTGTCACGCCCGGAGATATAGGCAGCATCGGCTCTTTGCAGCGACATGATTACAAACACCTGAACCCCACGCCCAAGCATGAGGATGGATGCCATTTTCTGCTTGAAATCCTCCTGCTCCTTTTTGGCGTACAGAGACAGGAATCCTGCCCATTCATCCACGCAGAAATAAATCGGCTGATTGTCCGGCTGAGGCTCTGCCATGCGGTGCTGCATTTCATCGAAAACGAAATTTAGTGCATCGGCAACGGCAGTGTGCTTGTAGTAGTGCTTGCAGCCGTCCATGTCGATAAAATCTATCCCCTTAAAATCCGCAAGCAGAAGCACAATGGGCTTCTGGGCAAGCTGCTTTAGAATATAGGTAAGCAGGTAGGTCTTTCCGCTGCCGGAGGGGGCAGCGATCAGCAGATGGGGAACTCTGGAAAAATCGATTTTCTGAGGAATCAGCAGCCCATGGGTTAGGGCTGCCTGTTCCACGCCTACGCAGAAAGTGTTGTCATACTTCATTGTCATATACCTCTCGTTCCGGGGTAACTTTTGACTTGCGGTTTTGTTCCGCTCTGACGGCGTAGTTTTTCATATTCTGCGTGGAAATGTAGAGTACGGCAAACTGCAAAATGTGTGATTTCTCACAATAACGCATCCGATCCACATAAACGGTGGGGACAGAATCAAAGCTGGCAGAAAGCCCGGTGATACCGTGTGCTCCCAGTTCAGCCCAGATATATTGCTGTAGAATGGAACGGAGGGTTTCGGTGTCCATTGCCGGGGCTTCGGGCAGGATCAATTCAAATCTGAAAAACAGACAGTTTTTGCGGAAAGCGGTTGCAGTACCACGGGGAACAAGGCAGGAGGCATCCTGCCCAAGGGGCAGGTGGAGGGTATCTTCGTGAAGAGATAAGACCTCAAACAGAAATTCCTGCAACAAGGGGTAAATGCAGGCGATATTTCGGCTCTGAATCCGTTCTGATAGCTTGTTCAGCCGCAAGTGTACCCATGTACAGACAGAATCTCTTGATAAAAGATAAGCAGCCATCAGAAGGACTGCCGACAGTACAATGAATCCCAAAAGACATACCGCAACGGAGCAGATCAACCCAACTAAGGTACTGAGAACGCCGTTGACGGTCATACTGTTGTCTCCGCTGACAAAGCCCCAGTACCCCAAGCAAACAGCAATTCCGGCAAAGCCCATGCAAATTGGTGACCATAAGCCCAATTTGTCCGCAAGGGCATCGATCATCTTTTCAGACCAGCGTAATAATTTCCTTAAGTATTTCATGTCAATAATCTCCTTTAATAAAGATAATGTTAGGTTAGCTTGTGTGAGCGTTCAAAAATAGAACCAATTTTGGCTCATTTTTGGACAAACAGAGTTGAATTACTTCTTGCTATGTGATACGATATCTGTGCGACACGAAATCTATACACCAATCTTAGAAAGTTTGCGTTCTTACCTTGGTAAAAGCGCAAGCTCTTTCGGCATACTTTCTGAGTAGGTTGGGTTTTGTGTCGCAACAAAGCTGAGCTGTGCGTTTTTCGGTGCGTAGCTTCGGCTACGCACTTTTTATTTTTACAAAAACACATAGAGAGGATGGCATACGATGGAGAACAGGAAAAGAATGAGACGCGCAATGGGCGTCACAATGGGCGTTTTGTTGGCTGCCATTTTGGCAGCAAGCATGGTTTGCTGCGGAAAAGTGGATACAGATCCCTCTGAAAGCAGCATCCCGGAAACTACAGAGATAGAGGAAACCACGGAAGTACCCGAAACAACGGAAGTACCTGAAACAACGGAAATGCCTGAGGCTACAGAGCCTGTAGGCAACGAGGTTGGCGGTTCTGGTAGCGACGGTGGTACTGCAAGCAAGCCCAGCGGTGGTAGCGGTACTAGCAAACCCAGCAACTCCACCAGTAAGCCCAGCAAGCCTACCAGTAATCCCAGCAAGCCCAGCGGTCAGACCTCTGCACCTGCGAAGCCTCAGATTGCTGAACCCAAGCCCCAGCCTGTAGTTCCGCAGCCCAGCAAGCCCGGTAATGTACCTCCTGTTATTGATAGCGGTAGTGGTGGTTTTAATCATAATACCACTATGCCTGAGGTTACTACTCCTCCTGCTCCTCCTGTGACTGAGCCTCCTGTACATGTTCATAGTTGGGTAAAGAACCACCATGACGAAGTCGGTCACTGGGGCGAAGTTAAGATTGTATGCAACTGTGGTTGGACTTGCACTGAATCTCAGGCAGCAGCAGCTGGTATGGAATTAACAAAATACTGGTATTCCATGCATCAAGAACCACAATTGGCTGAGTCTGGTGTCCGTCATTCATATGATGAAAACGTCGATTGGGTTGTAGACAAGCCAGGTTACGACGAATGGGTATGTAGTGGATGTGGGAGTGTATCTAAGACTGACCCAGCTAAGTAATCCTAGTATAAAATACCGCCATCCGAAAGGATGGAATGCAGAAGCTGCTTTTATCGGAATTGTGTGTATCTGCTATGTGACCTGACAGCTTATAAAATGAAATGTTTTCCCTTATTTTTTCCCTTACGGCGTTCACACGAGGCAGTACAAGGCGTGAAAACATGGGATAATAAATCCTGAAAATCCTGATAAAAGGCAGTAAAAAACACAAAATAACACTCCATAAAACGGCATGCGGAAAATTCGAGTCCTGCCTCCGCAACCATGGCGAGTGTTCTTATAGCATTTGAAAAGCTGTAAGAACACTCGTCTTTTT
>JAHHSM010000091.1 GCA_020025175.1 Oscillospiraceae bacterium
TGTAAAAAAAGAAGATTGTTAAATAAGTAACAAAGTTTGATTAAAAAAAGAGTGATACATACATAAAAATATGGTTTACAGGATTGTCTGCCTTGACTATGAATTGTGAGAAAGGATACAATATGCAAGTGAAACGTACGCGGTACATAAAAAATGAAAAGTATGAAAAATGCAAGATTGGAAAATATCATCCGAAATTTCATAATTTTTGTTAAAATTGAATGTGGAAAGTAGAAATTCATATAGAATATGCAATATTTGTGCGAGCAAATGTGGTATTATTTTAAAAGCGAATGTATACTTTTGGCATGTTCTGCAAAATGTATCGCAGGGAATTAAATCGGATTTCCGATGAGAAAAAGGGAGGTGAGATTGCGTGGGGAATATCTCAGAAATAATGCGTCACCATCTTGATTACATGACAAATGCTATCACGATTGGCGGCTTCACGATTCCGCGTGGCGTGTATATTTCGTGGGGGATTATTGTGGTGCTGGTGCTGTTGTCCATTTGGTTCACACGCCACATGGAAATCACACCAACGAAAAAACGCCAGATTGTAATTGAAAGCTTTATTGAAACGTTATACAACATGATTTATGGACTTTTAGGTGAACATGGCAAACGCTATATTCCATATTTGCTGACAGTTATTATTTATCTTGGAACGGCCAATATGATGGGTTTACTTGGCATGGCACCGCCTACAAAGGATTTAAATGTAACGTTGGGTCTTGCAATCATGAGTATCATCGTGGTTCAGTATGCCAGTATTCATCAAAAGGGTGTCGGCGGCTGGATGAAGAGTTTTACACAGCCTGTTGCAGTTGTTACACCGCTGAATGTGTTGGAACTGGTCATCAAGCCACTGTCTCTGTGTATGCGACTGTTTGGTAATATCCTGGGTGCATTTATTATCATGGAACTGATCAAAATGGTGATTCCCGCAGTGCTCCCGCTTGCTGCAAGTATGTACTTCGATGTGTTCGATGCGTTGCTGCAGGCATATGTCTTTGTATTCCTGACGTCACTGTACATTCAGGAAGCTATTGAATGAATAAAAAGATAAATTAAAAACTCTATTTTGAATGAAAAAATTATTAGGAGGTATATTATTATGATCGCAATTGGTGCAGGTATGGCAGCTCTGACTGGTATTGGTGCAGGTATTGGTATTGGTATGGCAACATCTAAAGCTGTTGAGGGTATCGCTCGTCAGCCTGAGGCAGCAGGTAAAATCACTTCTGCTTTGATTCTGGGCTGCGCTCTGGCAGAAGCTACCGCTATTTACGGCCTGGTTATCGGCCTGATGATCATCATCATGTTGTGATTGCCTCATTAAAAGGAGAATCAATTACATAACTTTTGATTGGAGGCAACAGTATGCTACATATTGATGCAAATATTTTCTGGACTGTTGTCAATCTGCTGATTCTGTTCATTATCCTTCGCATTTTTCTTTTTAAGCCCGTTTTGGGCATGATTGAAAAGCGCAAAAAGATGATCATGGATACACTGAGCAATGCGGATAAAACGAAGAATGATGCAGATGAGTTGAAGAAGCAATATGAGGATTCTTTGAAAGATGCAAAACAGGAATCCTTCCGGATTGTATCTGATGCAAAAGATCGCGCACAGGTACAGTACAACCAGATCATTGAAAAGGCAAATGCTGATGCGTCTCAGATTGTCGGTCAGGCTAATGCTGCGGCACAGGCTGAACATGACAAGATTCTCAAAGATGCACGAGCAGAACTTGCTGAGGTGGCGTTGGCTGCCGCATCCAAGCTTCTCGGAACCACTGTCGATGCTAAAACCAATAAGGATATGCTCGATGCGTTTTTGGCGGAAGCGGGGGATGCTAAATGACAGTTGTTGCGGACAACTATGCAAAAGTCCTGATTGATATGGATATTGCGGAGGAGAGCATCGAAATGATGCGCGAGCTTTTGGCGAATCATGAGGTTTTCGAGGCACTTGGAAATCCTTTTGTGAGCCGCCAGAATAAGCACAGCGTGATTGAAAAGCTGTTCCCTAAAGCAGTTTGTAATTTTGTCAAGGTAATGAGTGACAACGGAGATATCGTCCTGGCGGATGATATGTTCCAGGCATACGACCAGCTGGTATTGGATCGCAAAAATATGGTCCGTGCCACCTTTACGTATGTGACAAAACCCGATGACGCACAGGTGGAAAAACTGAAGAAGCTGATCTGCAAGCAGTACGGCAAGGACGGCGTCGAATTGACGCTGAAGGAGGATCCTTCCTTGGTAGGGGGATTCATCCTTTCTGTCGGCGACAGCATGCTGGATAAGAGTCTTAGAACATCCATCCTCAAAATGCAGCGTCATTTTGCAGTGAGGTGAAAAAATGAGCAACGTCGATTCGCAGAAGATTATTTCTGTATTGAAAAGTGAAATCGAGAATTACGACAACACTGCAAAGACCGAAGAGGTGGGCAGAATTCTGTCCATTGGTGATGGTATTGCTACCATCTACGGCCTGCAGCATGCAAAGTATGGCGAACTTCTCGAGTTTGAAAACGGCACCGAAGGTATGGTCCTGAGTTTGGAGCAGAAGACTGTTGGCTGCGTTCTGTTTGGTACGCAGAATGGTCTGGTTGAAGGTTCCAGCGTGAAGTGTACCGGCAGAGAGGCCGGTGTCGCTGTGGGCGATAAGATGATCGGCCGTGTTGTGGATGCACTGGGTCTGCCCATTGATGGCAAGGGTGCTATCGAAACAACTGACTATCGTCCCGTTGAGCGTATTGCTCCCGGTGTTATCACCAGAAAGGAAGTTAATGTTCCTTTGATGACTGGTGTTCTGGCTATCGACTCCATGTTCCCTATTGGTCGTGGTCAGCGTGAGCTGATTATTGGTGACCGCCAGACCGGTAAAACCGCTTTGGCAATAGATACGATCCTGAACCAAAAGGGGCAGGATGTGATTTGCATTTATGTTGCGATCGGTCAGAAAGCGTCCACAATCGCAAAGATCGTGAATACACTGACCAAGTACGGTGCAATGGATTACTCTATTGTCGTTTCCGCAACAGCTTCTGACTCTGCGCCTTTGCAGTACATTGCCCCTTATACGGGTGCTGCTATCGGTGAGTATTTTATGGATCAGGGCAAGGATGTTTTGATTGTTTACGATGATCTGTCCAAGCAGGCACAGGCTTATCGTGCAATTTCTTTGCTGCTGCATCGTCCGCCCGGACGTGAAGCATATCCCGGTGACGTTTTCTATCTGCACTCCAGACTGTTGGAGCGCGCATGCCGCCGTGATGAAGCATTTGGCGGCGGTTCCATGACTGCCCTGCCCATCATCGAAACTCAGGCTGGTGACGTTTCCGCTTATATTCCCACCAACGTTATTTCTATTACCGATGGTCAGATCTTCTTGGAAACCGACTTGTTCCACTCTGGTATCCGTCCTGCGGTGAACGTCGGTCTGTCCGTTTCCCGTGTTGGCGGCAAGGCACAGACAAAGGCTATGAAGACCGTGTCAGGTACGCTGCGTGTGGATATGGCACAGTATCGTGAAATGGAAGCATTCTCTCAGTTCTCTTCTGATCTGGATGATGCAACCAAGAATATGCTGGATTATGGTCGCTCTCTGGTAGATATGTTGAAGCAGCCCCTGTATAACCCCATGCCGCTGCATAAGCAGGTCATTCTGCTGTGTGCTGCATCTAACAAGCTGATGGTGGATGTGGATGCAAAGCATATGGAAGCGTTCAAGAACGGTGTGATTGAATACATTGCAAACACATATCCTGAGATTATCAGCCAAATCGACACTGAGAAAAAAATGACTGATGAGCTGAGAGAGAAGATTCTGGCAGCAGTAAAAGAATACAAGAGTAGGTGATTTCATGGAAAGCATGAGAGATATCCGTACGCGGAAAACCAGCGTGCAGAAGACTATGAAGATCACCAAGGCGATGTATCTCATGTCGTCTGCAAAGCTAAAGAAGGCGAGAGCCAGACTGGATGCGACGGCACCGTACTTTTTGAAGCTTCAGGACACTATTGCGGATATCCTGGCCCACTCTCCTGAACTGGATAGTATCTATTTCAACGAGGAGGTCAGCGAGCCTGCAAAGGGTGACGGCAAGAAGCGCGGTTATATCGTCATCACGTCCGATAAGGGCTTGGCAGGCGCCTATAACCATAATGTCATCAAGATGGCTGAAACCGAAATGGGGAAGAGTGATGACAGCACGATCTTCTCTATCGGTATCAGCGGAAAACACTATTTTCAGAAGCATCCTGCTGGTGAAATTGATGAGGAGTTTTCCTATGCTGCTGTGGAACCTACCATTTGGCGTGCACGCGATTTGATGGAGCATGTGCTGCAGCTTTATCATGATGGTCAGTTGGATGAAGTGTATATTATTTATACCAAAATGCGCAATGCAATCAGCATGGATGCGGAGATGCTTCGTGTTCTGCCGCTGACAAAGCGTATGTTTGATTATGAAGGTGATGTAGATAGCTTTATGCACACTTATGCACCTTCGCCCGCAGCAGTTTTGAAGCAGGTTGTTCCGAATTATGCGAAAGGTCTGCTGTACGGTGCGATGATCGAAGCGTTTGCTTCTGAGCAGAATGCCCGTATGACTGCTATGGATAATGCAACAACGAATGCAGAGGAGATCATTAAAGATCTGACTCTCCTGTATAACCGTGTCAGACAGGCAGCTATTACGACTGAGTTGAACGAGGTTGTCAGTGGTGCCGCTGCGCAGGAATAATTGGAGGTACGAATGGAAAAGGGAAAAATCGCACAGGTCATGGGACCTGTTGTCGACGTAGCGTTTGACAATTATCTTCCCTTGATCAATGAGGCCTTGAAAGTCAAAGTGAATGGTGAAGACCGTGTGATGGAAGTTTCCAAGCACATGGGCAACAAGATTGTTCGCTGCATCCTGCTGGACGCAAGTGAAGGACTTTCGAGAGGCATGGAGGTCGAGGCCACCGGCGGCAATATTAAAGTGCCCGTCGGCGAACAGACGCTGGGCCGTATGTTTGATGTGTTGGGTGATGTCATTGATGGCGGAGAACCCATTGCGGGGGATAAGGAGCGTTGGGAAATCCATCGCGAAGCTCCCACCTTTGAGGAGCAGAGTCCCGCAGTTGAAATTCTGGAAACCGGTATTAAGGTCATTGACCTGCTGACCCCCTATGCAAAGGGCGGTAAAATTGGTTTGTTCGGTGGTGCCGGTGTTGGTAAGACCGTTTTGATTCAGGAACTGATTACAAATATTGCACAGGAGCACGGTGGTTATTCCATCTTTACCGGTGTTGGTGAGCGTACCCGTGAGGGTAATGACCTGTGGAACGAAATGACTGAATCCGGTGTTATTAAGAAAACCGCATTGGTATTCGGTCAGATGAATGAGCCGCCAGGAGCTCGTATGCGTGTGGCTTACACCGGCTTGACCATGGCGGAGTATTTCCGCGATAGAAACCATCAGGACGTGCTGTTGTTCATCGACAACATTTTCCGTTTTGTTCAGGCTGGTTCTGAGGTTTCTGCACTTTTGGGACGTACACCTTCTGCGGTTGGTTACCAGCCTACATTGGCAAATGAAATGGGTTCTTTGCAGGAGCGTATTACGTCTACCCGTGAGGGTTCTATTACTTCTGTTCAGGCAGTTTATGTCCCTGCGGATGACCTGACCGACCCTGCACCTGCTACTACATTTGCTCATTTGGATGCGCAGACTGTTTTGTCCAGAAAGATTGCAGAAATGGGTATTTATCCCGCTGTTGATCCGCTGGATTCCAGTTCTCGTATCCTTGAGGCTGATGTTGTTGGTGAAGAACACTACGAGGTTGCGCGTAAGGTTCAGGAGATTTTGCAGCATTATAATGAATTGCAGGATATCATTGCAATTTTGGGTATGGATGAATTGGATGAAGAGGATAAGCTGACGGTTGCGCGTGCGCGTAAGATCCAGAAGTTCTTGTCCCAGCCCTTCCACGTGGCAGAAAACTTTACCGGTGTTCCTGGTATTTATGTGCCTGTAGAGGAGACTGTACGTGGCTTTAAGGCTATCATTGATGGTGATATGGATGAATATCCTGAGATCGCATTCTTCAACGTCGGCACGATTGAAGATGTCAAGAAGAAGGCTGAGTCTCTGAAGGCCGATGCTTAATCGCACGTCTGAAAGAATAGAGGTGCGCAGATGAGTACATTTAATTTGAATGTCGTATCGCTGGATAAAGTGTTCTATGATGGCCCGTGTGATGCTTTGACTATCCCTGCGTTGGATGGTGAAAAAGGAATTTTGGCAGGTCATGAACCTATGGTTATGGCAATTACCGCAGGCGAAATGCGCTTTACAGTGAACGGACAGCAGCAGACTGCTGCTGTTGGCTGTGGCTTTGTCGAGATTACAGGTGAAAAAGTCATTGTTATTACCGACTTTGCTATGTTGCCGGAGGATATCGATGTTGAACACGCTGAACGTGCCAAAGTGCGTGCTGAAGAGCGTATACGTGAAAAGAGAAGCCAGATCGAGTTTGCCCATTCACAGGCTGAATTGGCGCGCGCAATGGCGAAGCTGAAAGTAGCTAAAAAGGCCGGTGCGCATTACGGGTATTGATTATTAAACGAAAAGCACTCCTGAAGGTTAAAAAAGCTTTCGGTAAGTGTTTGTAAAACGGTATTGACAGCATCTGATAAAATCAGATGCTGTCAATTTTCTATTCGCACATACTTCATTCTGATGGGAGGGAATCCGATACATTTGTGCTGTAAATAAACTTCTATAATAGGGAAGATGGATGTAATCTGGAGAGATAAAAAATATCGGAAGAAAAATGTAGAAAAGCATTGACAAACAATATGTAGTATGGTATTCTATCAAAGCTGTCTGCGAGCTGCGGCTCGGGGATAGTCGAAAAGATA
>JAHHSM010000092.1 GCA_020025175.1 Oscillospiraceae bacterium
CATGATTTCTTCCTCCAATATATTTTTATTTTTATAATTTGATAGGTTGGGCTGTAAAACAAAAAAACACGCCACCCCTATCCATAGGGGCGAAGCGTGCTTCGCGGTACCACCCTAATTCACCTTGCACTGCAAAGTATCTTAGTCATTCTTTATCGGGAATGAAGCGCGCCGGTCATCCCGGCAAGGCTCAGAAGTGGCTGCCTGGTAAAATCAATCGGCAGGGTTCGCACTCTCCCCTGCTCACTGTACGTGCTTTACCAAGCTCGTTTCGTCATCGCCGTATCCAAATATAGCTTTTGATATTTTATCACAACAATATCATTTGTCAATCATGATTGACAAAAAAAGCATGGTTTATTATAGTATTTCTACAATAATACTGAAAATGCATCCCAAAACCTGCTGTTTGCCATAACTTTCATAGCAGTTGCATGCCTTTTCAGCCTAATACCGGAAGGGATTTTTATGAAAAAAAGCAAAAAACTTACGCCAATAAAAAAATTGACTCTCAGCGCTATGTTTTTGGCATTGGGGCTTGTACTGCCCTTTTTGACCGGGCAAATTCCAGAGGTCGGGTCTATGCTTTTACCTATGCATATTCCAGTGCTGTTGTGCGGTATGATCGTAGGCGGTCCGTGGGGTGCTGCAGTCGGATTGATCTGCCCACTTTTACGTTCTCTCCTGTTTTCCATGCCGCCATTCTATCCTGCAGCCCTTTCCATGGCGCTTGAATTGGCAGCTTATGGCTTCTTCAGCAGTATTTTTTATCAAAAGCTAATGCAGTTTGGTACGATAGGCATTTATGGCTCACTCCTTTCTGCTATGCTTTTGGGGCGTATTGTGTGGGGAATTACACGCTGGACCATGATGGCAGCCGGAACCCAATTCAGCATCGCACTCTTTATTGAAGGTGGGTTTACCGGTGCCATCCCTGGAATTATTTTACAAATGATCTTAATCCCCTTTGTTTTGGTTACATTGCAGAAAGCGAAGTTGATTGAATGAATACATTGCAGGAATCTTTATTACATACAAAAAAAGTGCATTGCTCCTTTTATTCTACATTTTCAGAAGATGAAAAACCCTTTGCCGAAGTCTTCCGGCAAATAGATGATATTCTGTCCACTGAAAAAAGCTCCATTCTCATCGCCATTGATGGCCCCTGTGCTTCCGGAAAATCCACCCTTGCAGAGTTAATTGCCGCACGCTATGCATGCAATGTATTCCATACAGATGACTTTTTCCTGCGTCCTGAGCAAAAAACTCCCGAACGGCTGCGCGAAGTCGGTGGGAATATCGATCGCGAGCGCCTATGTAAAGAAATATTAATGCCCCTCAGAAAGAACACCTCTGTACTATATCGCGCATACTCCTGCAAAACTCAAACGATTTCAGATGGAATAGAGATTCCTTTTCATAGATTGAATCTTATCGAAGGCTCTTATTCACTTCATCCGGAGCTTCGTCAATTCTATGATCTTAAAATCGTATTACATATTTCTGATGCACAGCAGCTGCAGCGACTCCAGCGGCGCGAAGATCCGGAAAGTTTCAAATGCTTTTGTGAACGCTGGATTCCTTTCGAAAAAGAATACGCCGCACAATCAAATCTGTTTCAAGCAGCAGATCTCAGATACTATTTGTAAAAAGGCATCGATTCCATATGGAATCGATGCCTTTTATCCCTTATTTTCCAGATAGCTCCACAGCGTGACGTACAATACTGTATGCCGGAATCTGCTTTGGCATCTGCATTTTGAAAATCATCTGCGGATTACGCGGCTCTGCCAAAGGTGCCCCATCTGCATCTTCCATCAAAGGTGCCGTCATAGAAAAAGGCCGCAGGTCAGGGCCCACAATCTCAATCTCATCACCCTGCGCAAATTTGTTGCGCAAAGTAAGCGTTGCCACTCCATTTTCATCACAGGAAAGCACAATCGCACATACTTGCCAATCTCGAATATAACGGGAACTTTCCGTATACTGTCCCGGCTCTCCAAAGAAAAATCCAGTTGCATAGTGGCGATGACTGACATGTTCTACCTCATCACGCCACACAGGATCAATCTCTTCTCCGCGCACAGCTGCATCAATGCAGTGACGATAAGCCCCGGTCACAATCGCTGCATAATAGGCGGACTTTGCACGTCCCTCAATCTTCAGGCTATTGATGCCTGCTGAAATCAATTCTGGAATATGATCAATCATACACATATCCCGGGAATTCATAATGTACGTTCCCTTTTCATCTTCATATACAGGAAAATATTCACCGGGGCGCTTTTCTTCCATTAATGTATACTCATAGCGGCAAGGCTGTGCACAGGCACCACGGTTTGAGTCACGACCAGTCATGTAATTGCTCAGCAGGCAGCGTCCTGAATAGGATACGCACATAGCACCATGCACAAACGTCTCAATTTCCAAAGATCTTGGTGTTTTTGCACGAATTTCTGCGATTTCATTTAACGTCAGCTCCCGTGCGAGAATCACACGCTTTGCTCCCAAATCATGCCAGGCATTTGCAGACTGATAATTCACAATACTCGCCTGTGTACTGATATGCTTTTCTGTATGCGGCGCATACTGCTTTGCCATCGACAGCACACCTACATCTGCAACAATCAGCGCATCAACACCATAACTATCCAATTTTTCCAAATATCCCGGTAAACGCGCAATTTCATCATTACGCGGCATAGTATTGATGGTGACATGCACACGCACACCGTGCGCATGGGCAAACCGCACCGCTTCTTCCAACTCGCCCTCTTCATTAAAGTTCCCCGCAAAAGAGCGCATGCCAAATGTTGTTCCTGCAAGGTAAACCGCATCAGCACCATACAGCACCGCCAGACGCAAACGTTCCATATCACCGGCAGGCGCAAGCAATTCTGGCGCAGGAATCGGAAGCGGCATAGCAGCCGCTCCCGTTTTCGAATGCTTCGTATTTTCTATCATAATCAACCCTTTAGAGAATTCAGGAAATTCACATGCTCGCGATAGGTTCTGAAGAAGTGATGCACACCATCATTGCCTAGAGCATAGAAATAGTAATTTGTATTATCAGGATACAGTGCCGCGCGAATAGATGAAGTACCCGGGTTCGCAATAGGCGTAGGTGGCAATCCTTTGTGCTTATAAAGGTTATAGGGGCTTTCAATTTCCTTATCTGCCTCTGTCAGCACTTCCTTGTGCTCAGGCATTGCATACAGCAGCGCTGCATCAACCTGCAGATATCCAGCTGTCTCACCGGAATTCCTCAAGCGGTTACGGATGACAGAAGAAATTTTGCCGTCATCACTGCCATCAGTCTCTTTTTCGATCAAAGAAGCAATTGTAATGATTTCATCCAACGTATAAGGAGAACTCTTTACAGCTGCCATCAAGTGGTCATCCATCTTCGTTGCAAAGTTTTTCAGCATTTTATTCAGAACGTCCTTCGGATCACCGCCGCAATAGAACTGATAGGTGTCCGGGAACAGATAGCCTTCCAGTCTGGAGGCATCGCCCAACTCTTTTTCTGCCAGAAAATCATAATCAAAATTGATCGTTGCGGCAGCCTTTGTCAAATCCGCCGCTGTATTTACATTCTTTTCCTCCAGCAGCTTAAAAATCTGTTTCATCGAATAGCCTTCCGGAATCGTTACATCTACTGTAGCGCGCACGCCACTGCGCTTACTCATTGCTGTGAGCAGCGCATTGTAATCCATTTCTGTATTCAATGTGTAGTTTCCCGGAACCACCTCTGTATCAGAAATTGCGCCATACAGCAGAAACAGCCCCTTAAATTCGATGAGATCTGCCTTTTTCAGCTCAGATGCCACTTTATTTAATTTATCGCCCTCTGAAACTACGATCTCAGCGGAATGTTCTCCCTTGTTCAATGCCAGCAAATCATTGCACATCAGCCAAGCAAGCCCCGCCAGAATTGCAGAAATCACGAGAATTGCCAAATAATATACCGCTCCGGGTCCGCGTTTCTTGGGCTTCTTCGGATGCTTTCTCTGGCGAGGCTGAGTGGACTCACTCCTGCTCTTCACCTGCTTTGCATCCCAGCTCATGGTACTGTCATCAACGAACCTTCTATTCTTTTCTCCTTGTACCAAACTATTCATCACCTTTCATGCCAATTTGGAAAATACAAAAATATTTATGGTCAAGTTTCGAATCGTCATACCGCTGCATAAGATAGTTCAGAATCAAAAAAAGGAGTGAACATTTCTTATGAATTTTGAAAACAATTCCTGCTTGTGGCTCATCATTGTACTTGTTTTAATTTGCTGTTGCGGCTGCGGATGCGGCAACAATGGGGGTTATCAGTGCACTCGCAACTGCGGCGGATGCACCCATGATCCATGCAACTGCACATGCTGCTAAAGACAAATATCCTTACATATCAAAAGCAACATAGGGCGCGAAAGCGCCCTTTTCCCTTTTTACAGCAAATCCTGGACAATCCGATAGATCTCTTCGTGAATATCTTCTATCGCACGCACCACACCGTCTTTTGCACAGTCAATGACTTTCCATCCGCACTTTTCAGCAGCCTGATGCCCGGCTTTACGCGATTCCGTCAAATACTGCCTGTCCGCCTCATGAATATCCGCAGTTGTTCCGGTCGTATTTTCACGCTCACGCAGCATTTGCTCAGAAAGATCTGTCGGCAAATCCAAATAAAACACCAGATCAGGCTTCGGCAGTCCTAAAAGATGATACTCGAAATCAAACAGCCATTCCAAAAAAGCTCCGCGCGCTTCTTCGGGCATTTTTGCCGTCTGATGTACCGCATTGGATGTGGTATAGCGATCTGCCAGAAGCAATCCACCCTGTGCATAATACTCGCTCCACTCTTGCCTATAGGAAGCATACCGATCTACAGCATAAAATGTAGATGCTGCATAGGCATTTACATCATCCGGCTTGTTTCCAAATTCACCACGCAAATACATTTCAACTAATTTGCAGGACGGCTCACCATAACGCGGAAAATCTAATTTGCGCAAATCTACACCTTCATTTGTCAAACGATCAACTAAAAGCTTTGTCTGCGTTGCTTTCCCAGATCCATCCGTTCCTTCAAAAACGATTAAACGTCCCATCAGGCATTGCCTCCCTTTTCACGCACTGCGTGCACCAAAAACAGCGGCAGGCGCATCATGCGTCCGACACGACTCGGTTGTTTCATCAGGCGATAAAACCATTCCATACCAGTTTTTTGAAACATTTTCGGAGCACGCTGGACAATACCCGCGAACACATCCAGAGAGCCGCCCAGTCCCAGCAGCAGGTGCGCTCCCGTTGCCTCACCATATTGCTTCATCCACAATTCCTGCTTTGGTGCGCCTAGGCAAACAAAGACCACATCCGCCATACTTGCACGAATATCTGCCGCAATCTTCTCATTATCCTGAAAATAGCCATCGTGTGTCCCAGTGATAATCAAACCCGGATATTTTTCTTTCAGTTTTTCCGCAGCCTGCTCTGCAACACCGGGCTTTGCGCCCAGCAAATAAAGGCTCTTTTTTTCCTCAGCCATTTTGACCATCAGATTCTCAGCAAATTCAATGCCCGGAATTTTCTGTTTCAATGGTGTACCTAGAATCTTTGCACCATAAATCACGCCAATTCCATCCGGAATAACAATATCGGCATCATTAACAGCAATATTGGCCGCCTCATTCTCACGACAAACTTCCACGATCTCAGGATTCGGTGTTGCAACATAGTGTGCTCCCGGCTCATTGATCAGCCGCATTCCCTCTGCTATCGCTTCCTCCATTGTATAATTATCAAATCCAACACCTAGTACATTGATTCGCATTTATTTCACCCAAGTTCCTCTCGTATGTGCTAAAAAATGAACATATCAAAGCCATTTTATAGTTCACTGTATAGTACCACATATTTCTTATTCTGTCCAGAAAAGTTAACCCCAACTCACTGAAACGATTCCATGCGTAATAGGACAAGCCCTCTGCTGCGTATTTTTCTATTTGTCCATTTGCCAATCCTCTTACTATCATGTACAATGACAGTATCTTACACATAACCCGAGGTATATTTATGCTTTTATTTGATTTAGATGGCACCTTAATCGATTCCTCTGATATCTGGGTGCAAATTGATATTGATTTTACCACGCGCCACAATCTTCCGCTCACAAAGGAATATCATGATTTCGTTGCCCATGCAACAGCGCCTGCATCAGCAGCCTTCACGAAAGAGTATTACCAGCTTGATATGGGTATCGACGCGATCATGCAGGAATGGAGTGATCAGGCTCTTTATGCTTATGCTAACACAATCCAGCTCAAGCCTCATGTGCGCACCTATCTCGACCAATGTCAAAACAACGGAGAACGCATGGTCATCCTTACATCCAGTATCCCTGAGTTATGCCGTGCAGCATTAGAGCATAACGGACTAATGCAATACTTTGATCAGCTGCTTTTTGCGCAGGAATTCGGTATTGAGAAAAAGGATCCTGCCCTCTTCCATACAGTTGCCCAGCATCTGTCTGTTCCTATTGAAACCTGCCTGCTTTATGATGATTCTCCCATCTCCTGCCGCAGCGCAAAAGCAGCAGGCGCAAAAGTAGTCGGCGTACATGATAAGTTTTTTGCTGCAAATGAGAACGAAATGCGTACCTTTTGCGATCATTATATCTTTGACTTTTCGGAGCTTATTCAATCTTAAGAGGAACCCACTGTTCATTTCCCTCTGCGCATGAATATGAGTTTTCTGATACAGTGATACCCTCTGATGTAAGTTTTATCCTACATCAGAGGGTATTTTGTCATTATCTCTTTTTCATGGACCTTCACAGCCACAGAATAGCCGTGAAATAGACCATATCTATGGCACAATTTTTTAA
>JAHHSM010000093.1 GCA_020025175.1 Oscillospiraceae bacterium
ATTAATTTCTATTCATATATTTCATAAATGATGAATAAAAATTTATATATAAATTTATTTATATGGATTAATATTCATGCGAAACGGATGAGGAAAGATCCTGCAGCTGCTTTTATAAGCTAAATATCCACAACGGGCAATGTACTGTCGTATCATTGCCCGTTGTGGATATTCAAAATGTAATTGTGATATTTGTGCCGGAGTCTGGGGCACTTTCTACATGGATGCTGCCACCCATATATTGTACTGCGTGCTTGACAATGGAAAGCCCCAGGCCTGTACCTCCGGTTTCTTTGGAGTGACTCTTGTCTACTCGGTAGAACCGTTCGAAAATGCGATCCTGGTGCTCGCGGGGTATGCCAATACCGGAATCAGCAACAGATAGGACAGCACCGTCCTTCGTTGAGGATACCTGTACTTTCACAGACCCTCCGGGAACATTGTATTTAATGGCATTGTCGCATAAGTTATAAACGATTTCGTGCAGAAGCTGGCGCACACCTGTGATGACTGTGTGTTCACCCTCTACACAAATGGAGACATTTTTTTCTTGTGCTGTTTGTTTGAGTGCGTTTACTTCATCTACGGAGAGGGCAAATAGATCGACCTCCTCTGGTTCCGGCTCTGCCCCCTCATCGAGCTGTGACAGCCGAATAATGTCTTCAATTAATGTGACCAGACGAGAAGCCTCTGAACGAATATGGCCGATAAAACGGGGGACATCCTCGACCTTTACCAAGCCGTTTTCCAACAGTTCTGCACTACCCATAATGGAATGGAGGGGTGTTTTCAATTCGTGGGATACATTGGCTGTGAATTCCTGACGGTTACGCTCTGCAAAAACTTTTTCTGTAATGTCAAAAATGAGAATCACGATGCCGGATTGTTTTCCGTTCGATTGAATGCGATTTGCATGCAGCTGATATTCATGACCGTTTCTGCTGACTTTTAGAGCACTGCTTCCATTCTGCTCTGCGGCTTGCAGCATTTTTTCCATTTCTTGGCTGCGTTCCACTTCAATCAGATCTTTGCCAACGGCATTTTGGGTATTGAAAAAGGCGGTCGCAGCGGGATTGATGCTTAAAATCGCGCGCTTTTCATTGAGAAGCACCAGACCTTCGTTCATATTTTCGATGACTGTATAAAACTCGTTTTGCCGATCATTGAGCTCTTTCTTTTGCGCTGCAATCTTTTTCTGTTGTTTATCAATATGGGTAAGCAGAGGCGAAAGCTCATCATAGGCATTGTTTTCGAGTGGTTCATCCAAATCAAGGGAATTTAGGGGATGAACAATTTTTTTAGAAAGGCGGTTTGCCAAAATACCTGATAGGATCAATGCAAGGAGAAAAATAATCAAAACAGGCTGAAGCATTCCTAAGAGAAGCAAAGGAATGGAGGCATAGCTGACAGAAACACGAAGCACTGTGCCATCAGATAGCTGTTTTGCACAATAAAGGGTTTCTTCTGTTGCTGTGGTGGAATAGCGTGTGCTTTCACCTTTTCCGGTTGTAAGAGCCTCGGCGATTTCTTCGCGCTGAGCATGATTTTCCATGGTTTCAGGATTACTTTGGGAGTCGTACAAAACAACGCCGTTTGCATCGACCCAAGTAATTCTGCACGCATCGTTGTCCGCTTTTTCGAGATAGTCTATTCCACCCATTTCAACAGCCACTGACGCTAGGTTCAGTTCTATTTTAAGCTGATCTTTTTGTACACCGCGGAAATAATGGAACAGTACACCTATGATAAGGGTAAAGCAGGCGAGCAGAACTGCCAGTGCAGCGATGAAAATAGAATGAAATATTTTTTTAGTCATGCCGAAGCCACCTCCATTCGGTATCCGACATGGCGCACAGTTTCAATCAGTTCACCGTATTTGCCCAGCTTTTGCCGCAGGGTTCTAATGTGTGCATCTACAGTTCTGGTTTCACCGACATAATCAGTGCCCCAGACTTCACTGAATAACTGGTTTCTTGTAAAAACAAGACCGGGATGGGAAAGGAACAGCCTTAAAATTTCAAACTCTTTGAAGGTCAGCTGCACCCGGTTACCATCCGCCGTTACAATGCGCTCATCCAGATTTAAAACAAGACCGCCTGACTGCAAAAGATGCGTTACTGTACCGGTTTTGCAGCGGCGAAGAACTGCTTTTACGCGCGATACCATCTCCATCATGCCGAAGGGCTTTACGAGATAATCGTCAGCACCGAAATCAAGGCTTTGAATTTTATCATATTCAGTGCCCTTTGCGGTTGCCATGATGACAGGTAATTCATAGGTTTCGGGAGTATGTCTTAGTCTCTTTAGGATTTCAACACCGTCTTCTCCGGGGAGCATCACATCCAACAGCACAAGCGCCGGTGTTTCTTTTTTTAATGCTTCAAAAAAAGTGGCTCCGTCGGAAAATCCCTGTGCGTCATATCCGGTAGAATTCAGTGTATACACCTCAATATCCCGAATGCTTGCGTCATCTTCAACGCACCATATTTTCATAATGATTCTCCCTTGTGTGTGCCTGTAACAGAGAATACAACCCACTCGGCAATATTGGTTGCATGGTCGCCGATACGTTCAAAGTATTTGGCAATCATCAGCAAATCAAGTGCGTATTCACCGTCTTCCGGCTTTTCCGCAATCATTTGAATCAGAGAGGATTTCACCTTTATAAAATATTCGTCGACCAGATCGTCGTGAGCAATGGCAGTTTGTGCTAAAGCGACATCTCGCTGCACAAAGGCATCAATGCTTTCTGTAACCATCTTAATGCTTGCCTGTGCCATGAGCAGAATGGAATTGCATTCTGCTGCGGTCCTTCCGTGCAGGAAGGTAATGATTTCCGCAATATCTGCTGCCTGATCGCCGATTCGTTCCATATCGGTGATCATTTTCAGCGCGGCAGAAATTTGACGCAAATCCTTTGCGACCGGCTGCTGCTGGAGCAGCAACTTTAAACACAACGATTCTATGGTACGCTCCATTTCATCGATTTCGGTATCCAAGGGAGCGGTTTTTGCAGCCAAGTCGCGATCACCGTTGGCCAACGCCTTTGCCGCAAGTGCAATAATCTCCTCGCACATTGCCCCCATTTGAATCAATTCTTTGTTTAAAACAGCGAGCTGCTCATCAAATCTATTTCGCATTATCCGAACCTCCCGGTAATATAGTCCTCTGTTCGTTTGTCTTGGGGTTGTTCAAACATTTTTTCCGTGTTGCCATATTCAATTAAATCGCCCAATAGGAAGAATGCAGTATAATCAGAAATTCTGACAGCCTGCTGCATATTGTGTGTGACGATAATAATAGTGTACTTGTTTTTCAACTCCATTGCAAGTTCTTCAATTTTTGATGTAGAGATGGGATCGAGGGCAGAGGTTGGCTCATCCATCAACAGTACGTTTGGTTCAACAGCCAGTGCACGGGCAATGCACAGTCGCTGCTGCTGACCACCGGAAAGGCCAAGGGCAGATTTTTTTAGGCGATCCTTCACTTCGTCCCAGATGGCAGCGCCTTTGAGGGAACGCTCCACAATTTCATCCAGCTGTGCCTTATTTTTGATGCCGTGGGTACGGGGACCGTAGGCAATATTGTCGTAAATACTCATAGGGAAGGGGTTTGGCTTTTGAAATACCATACCGATTTCCCGACGCAGCTCGTTGACATCAGTTGATGAACTATAAATATCGTTTCCCTGATATTCTATAGAACCTGTAATTTTTACACCTGGAATCAAATCGTTCATACGATTCAAAGTTTTAAGGAATGTGGATTTTCCGCAGCCCGATGGACCGATCAGAGCTGTTATGTTGTGATCCTCAATGGATATATTGACGTTTTTCAGTGCTTGTGTATTTCCGTACCACAGGCACAGATCGTTTACCGTAATGATACTGCTCATATGTTTCTCCGTTTCTTAAAGTAATTTCCGACAAAGGTAACGGTTAAATTGATCAGCACTGTAAGTATCATCAAAATAGCGGCGATGGCAAATGCCACTTGAAATTCGCCGTTATCTTTTGCATATACATACAGGGCAACGGTTAGGGTTGCACCGGGACTGCTCAGTCCCTCCCAAAAGTTATTTAAGGAGTGGGCGAAACCGGCGGTATAAAGTAGTGCGGCCGATTCGCCTAAAATACGTCCGACAGATAGGATGCACCCTGTGATGATGCCATCTACACACCCGGGCAGCACCACAGTGCGTACGACGCGCCATTTTCCGGCACCTAAGCCAAATGCACCTTCCCGATAGCTCTGCGGCACTGTTTTCAAACTTTCCTGTGTGGTGCGCATTACAGTGGGAAGATTCATAATCACCAGTGTGAGAGCGCCTGCCAGAAGCGAGGTTTCCATTCCGAAGAATTGAAAAAATATCATCATACCTACAAGTCCGTAGATGATGGAGGGAATTCCGGACAGCGTTTCGGAAGCGTATTCAATGATGGCCACCAGCTTTTTATTTTGTGCGTACTCTGTCAGATAGATGGCAGCGCCCACACCAAGGGGAAGAACGATCAAAAGAGCGGCAATCACAATATACAGTGTATTTAAAATATCCGGTAAAATACCGATTTGACCCGATAGATAACCGGGCTTTGTGGTCAGCAGCTCCCAAGTGATATTGGGAAGGCCCTTGAACATCACATAGCCGATGATAAACAGTACTAACGCACAGGTGATGCTAACCGCAATGCCCATCAGCAGGCGCATCCCTGCAATGTAGGATTTTCTCTTTTTAGAAATTGTTTTATTCTGCATGGTTATTTCTCCTGATCGCGTTTCAAAAAGAAGTTTAATGTGGCATTGATGAGCATAATAAAGAGAAACAGTACTAAAGCAATGGAGAACAAAGCCTGCATTTGCAAGCTGCCATCTGCCGCATAAGACATTTCGCTGGATACAGCTGTCGTCAGAAAGCGGACGCTTTCAAAAAGGGAGGGCATATTGGCTGCGTTTCCTGCTACCATCATAACTGCCATTGCTTCGCCGATAGCTCTGCCTACACCAAGTACAACGGATGCTGCGATACCGCTTTTGGCAGCCGGAACAGATACACGAAAATAGGTTTCAATCGGTGTTGCGCCCAGTGCCAGAGATGCATCTTCGTATTCCTTGGGAACAGATTCCAATGCTGTCAGAGAAACATTAATTATAGAGGGGAGAATCATCACTGCAAGGACAATGATTGCAGCCAAAAGACTGGCACCGTCCGGGACATCAAACAGGATTCGAATTGCGGGAACAAGTACCATCATACCCACAAGACCGTAAACCACGGAGGGAATACCTGCAAGCAGGCTGACCGCTCCGTGTATGACGCTTTTTACTTTTGGATGTGCCAGTTTTGCAAGATATACGGCATTCAGAAATCCGATTGGAACGCCGATGAGAATTGCACCTGCAGTTCCGTAAATACTAGTCAGAATAAACGGTAAAATTCCGTAGTAAGGTTCTGCTGCGGTAGATGCCCATACTTTTCCGAAAAGAAAATCGGTTAAACCGATTTCGCGGATGGCGGGGATACCGGAAATAATTAGATAAACAGTAATCACCAGTACGCAGCCTACAGTGATTAAGCCGAGAATCAAAAAAATGCCATGGATTACATGTTCCAATAGTTGCTTTTTATTTTTCATTTTTATTTCGCCTTTCAGGAAGGAAAACGGCAGGCTTGTTAATTTTCAAGCCTGCCGTTTTGCGGTTTAATTTGCAGGAACAACACCTGCGGCGGAAATGATCTCATTTGCATCGGCAGAGGTTGCAAAATCAAAGAACTTTTGTGCGGAATCAGATAGTGCGGTGTCGGATTTTGTGACCAGAACGAAGGGACGCTGCACAGCATAGCTGCCGTCTTTTACAGTTTCTTCGGTGGGAGCGACACCATCAACGGAGATTGCTTTCACAGTATCCTTGATAGAAGCGAGAGAGGCGTATCCAATTGCGTTGGGATTGCTTGCAACAGTTGTGATGACATCGCCGGTGGAGGTCAGTTCCTGACGATATTTGCAGGCGTCCTTTGTATCGGTGATGGATTCAAAGCCATCTCTGGTACCGCTGCCTGCTTCGCGGCCAATCAATACGATTTCGCTGTCGCTGCCGCCAACTTCGCTCCAATTTGTGATTTCTCCGGTATAAATTTTGGAGATATCTTCCAGCTTCAAATCGGATACAGAGTTTTCGGGATTAACAATCACTGCGATTCCGTCGTAAGCAAGGACGGTTTCTGTCAGACCTTTGGCTTTTTCCTCATCCTTTAAGTTGCGGCTGGAAAGACCGATATCACAAGGAGCTTCGCTCACTGCGGTAATACCGGAGCCGGAACCGGTGGGATTGTATGTAAACTTGATACCGGAATTGTTTTCTTCAAATGCTTCGCCCAAACTACCGATAACCTTTTCCATTGAGGTGGAGCCGTCGGTGGTGACACCGCTTGATTGACTGCCACATCCAGCAAGAGCGGTAACAGAGAGGGCTGCGACTGCAATAAGAGGAATAATCTTTTTCATAAAAATAGTCTCCTTTTCATTTCATTGCGTTTTGAAAATCTAATTCTTACAGTTATTAGGATATCGAACGAATGTAAAATGCAAAAGAAGAGTATTGTCAAATCTATGTAAAATTTTAAAAATATAAGGAAATATGAAGAATATTCGGGAGTTTTGCTGCTGGTTTTGTAA
>JAHHSM010000094.1 GCA_020025175.1 Oscillospiraceae bacterium
ATATGATCGTTGAGGGAGACAATCCTGAAATTGCACAGCTGGGTGCGGCAGGTGAGCCTTCAGATGTGGACAAGGCAGTGGCAGAGCTGATTGTTCCGCAGATACCCAATGGCGCATGTTTGCAGCTGGGCATTGGCGGAATGCCCAATGCCGTCGGTTCCATGATTGCGCAGTCTGATTTGAAAAATCTGGGTGTACATACTGAAATGTATGTAGACGGTTTTGTAGACATTGCTATGGCTGGTAAGATTACCGGCCGCAGCAAGAATTTTGACAAGGGCCGTCAGGTATTTGCGTTTGCGGCAGGAACAAAAAAATTGTATGATTATCTGGATCGCAATCCCGATGTGATGGGTGTACCTGTAGATTATACCAACGACGTTCGTGTGATCGCACAGCTGGATAACTTTATTTCCATCAATAATGCAATCGATATGGACCTGTTCGGTCAGGTAAACGCTGAGTCTGCCGGCACAAAGCATATTTCCGGTACCGGCGGTCAGCTGGACTTCGTGATGGGCGCATACCTGTCCAAAGGCGGTAAGAGCTTCATCTGCATGTCTTCCACTGTGATGGGCAAGGATGGTAAGCTGAAGAGCCGTATTCGTCCCACACTGACTGAGGGCAGCATCGCTACAGACCCCCGCTCCTGTGTACAGTATATAGTCACTGAGTATGGTATGGTCGACTTGAAGGGCATTCCTACCTGGCAGAGGGCCGAGCGCATCATCTCCATTGCGCATCCCGATTTCAGAGAAGAGCTGATTGCAAATGCAGAAGCTATGAAGATTTGGCGCAGATCCAATAAGCGTTGAGTGATAAGGAGAAGCTATGAGGTACGAAGGCACTATTTATCGCCCACCGGGTGAACGGCACAGCTATTTGCTGCAGGCGACAGTGGGATGCTCTCATAATGGATGCACATTCTGCCACATGTATAAAGACAAGCGCTATCATGTGCGTCCTTTGGCGGATATACTGGAAGATATCAAGCTGGCAAGCATCTATTACGGGGATATTCCCCGCGTGTTTATCTGCGATGGTGATGCGATGGATATTCCGACAGAGGATTTGTTGACGATTCTGAATACACTGTATGCTGCATTCCCCTCTTTGCACAAGGTGGGAATCTACGCAAGTCCCGGAAGTGCACTGAATAAAACACCGGACGAGCTGCGCAAGCTGAGAGAGGCGGGCATTACCCGCGTCTACATCGGTGTGGAGTCTGGCAGCGATGAAGTGCTGAAGGCAGTGCATAAAGGTGTGAATGCTGAGGAAATGTTGGAGGCGGGCATTCGCCTGCGCACAGCAGGGTTTGATTTGTGGGCGATGATTTTGCTTGGTTTAGCCGGTACAGGCGAGGCAGGCGAAAAGCATGCGCTGGCATCTGCTGAAATCATAAACAAGATGCAGCCAAGACACCTGTCATTGCTTTCGTTGGTCGTGGAAGAGGGCACTGTACTTTGGCGCCAGTGTCAGTCCGGAGAATTTGTGTGTGCAGCACCGGAAGAAATTCTGGGCGAGGTGCGTGCGATGGTAGAAAATCTGACCGTAGATCCACTGCATTTTACCTGTGACCATGCATCCAATTATCTTCCTCTGAAGGGCACTTTGCCGGATGAGCGGGAAACGTTCCTGCATGCGCTGAATGAAGCATTATCTGGTAATGTAAAGATACGTCCTGAGTGGAGCCGCGGCGTATAAATTGAACATGTGAAAAGGGCAGCAGTTTTTTAAACTGCTGCCCTTTTTCGTAAAATATGTATCAATAAAAGGAAATTGAAGGGAAACTGTATATTTGTATTTACGCTTATTGTGCGGTATAACCACCGTCTACCATCAGCGTTGTGCCGGTGACAAAAGAGGACTCTTCGCTTGCGAGATATAGGTATGCCTTTGCCACGTCATCCGGTGTACCAATACGTCCAATGGGATGCAGTGCAATAAATTCAGCACAATATTCCTCCAAAGTCTGTCCGTTCTGGCGTGCATCTTCCTGGGCCATAGGTGTCAAAATATAGCCCGGTGCTACGGCGTTGACGCGAATTGGTAATTTCTGCGCGCCACAATAAAGAGCAGCGCATTTTGTCATGGCCTCTACCGCAGCTTTTGTTGCGCAGTAAGAGAAGAAATCCGCATCACCGACACGTCCGTCAATCGATGCTGTATTGACGATTGCGCAGGGCTCACCCGTTTTTGCCATTGCTTCGATACCGAGCTTTATGCCGTAAAATACACCGGTTTGATTGGTGTTTAAAGTTTTCTGCCAGGTGTCAGGAGTAGTTTCGGCAACTGTTTCACGGAAACTTATGCCTGCATTATTGATCAGGATGTTGAGCTTTCCGAATTTTTTTTGAGTGAATGCAATGGTTTCTTTCCAATTTTCATAATTTGTAACATCAAGCTTGCAGAATATGGCTGTATCTTCACGTTGTGCATTAAGTTCTGCTGCAATTTTTTCACCGGAGACAGAATCACGACCACAAATTGTCACAAAGGCGCCTTCTTGGGCGAATAATCTGGCAGCGGTTTCACCGATACCTTTTGTCGCGCCTGTAATCAATGCTACTTTTCTTTGGAGTCTATCCATGATTCTCATCCTTTCTATTCTGCATTCGTAATTATCTGAATATAAAACAATGCTTTTTTATTTTACTGCTCAGGTTCCGGATTGTACATGTCTTCTTCCGAAAACTCCGTGTCGGCATCGTCAACGGGTTCGGGGTGATTATGAAGCAGCATACCTGCGGTGAAGGCGGTGAAAGGAACGACAGTGATCAAACCAAAACTGCCCACCATGGTGTGGAGGATTTCCGCAGAAACAAATCTGTAATTCAGTATGCATTCAACAGGTGTGCCTTGCGCAACGAATACCATCAGCAGGCCGATGTATCCACCCGAATAAGCAAGCAAAAGGGTTGTTGCCATGGTACCGAGAACGGCACGTCCGACATTTAAACCGGAATGGATTGCACGCTTGCGTCCGATTTTAGGATGGACGGTGACGACTTCATTGATTGCGGATGTAATATCCACAGCAACGTCGGTCAGTGCACCGGAAGAGGCTACGAAGATACTTGCAATAAATATTTCGGTTAGATTTACATTGGTATACCCTGCATAAAGCAGCGATTCTGCATAGGGGATGACTGCGCCGTGAATGTTCATCAACTGGACAAAAATGATGGCCAGAACCGCTGTAATACCGGTGCCCAAAAGGTTACCGGCAATGGCGGCAACAAACCTTCGGTTGAAGCCATACACCAGCGCAATGATTGCTGAAGACGTAGCTGCCGTAATCAGGAAGCCCACTGCAATTGCGTTGTAGCCAGAAAGATATAAAGGAATCATAATTTTCCAAATGCAGAGGATCGTAAAGGCAAAAGACAAAATGGCGCGGGCGCCAATGCCGCGTGCCATAATAATCAATAGCAATGCAAAACCGATGACCATAATCAGTTCATAGTTAAATCGATAATGGTCGATCATGCTTACAATAGGTTTTCCGCCCTCCGTGATGACGGTTCCGTCTGAGGTACCACCAATCAAAACCAGTGCTTTATCACCAGGCTCAAACAGCTTGTCTGATTCCATCTTTCCTTCCAACAGATTCGTTGCCTGATAAACTTCCCCCTTAAAGTCACCATCAAGCAGTTTGACCTCGCAGGACTGAAGACCATAGACAATCAATCCTGCCTGAGTCAATGCCTCGTTATCTACAGACAGGACCTCTGCCTTACATCGGTCATAATATCCGTAGACATCGTTTTCGTAAAAGTTTGGGACAAATGACAAAATAATGACAGCCACAAGAACGATGACTGTTGGCAGAACTTTTGGCGAAAGCAGCGTACGTCGATTGAGTTTCTTCAAAACAATTCCTCCCCTGGGAAACTGTAAGCCGACGACTTTTGTCGCCGGCTCACAGAACAGCTCAGATCGTATAAGTCTTTATGTATGTATAGAATTACTTTGCGCTGTAGGTGCAAATCTCCTGCAAGGTCTTGGAAATATCGGTGTTATCAATCAGGTTCTCAAAGTTGCTCTGACCAACGCCGTATGCATAGACAGGTGCAGGCAGAGCGGTATGAGCAGTGGAGGTCCAGCCGAGGCCGGCCTTATTACTCAAAGTCTGGGTAACACGCAGCTGGAACGGCTCGTAGTCATATAGACTCCACTTTGCATGATACTCGGAGGAGTCAGGATCACGATCTTCGTATGCGACCATACTTGCATCGTAACCTTCCTTGATAAACTTGATCTCTTCTTCATTCAGCACCAGGCGGGGATCAACAGTGGAGGCCTCGGGAGCATTGGGCATCACCAGACCATACAACTTCTGGACATCTTTCATAGCTTCTTCAAAGGGGGTCTTGTTCTCACGATATTTAGCAATGTAGTCATACTGGAAGTTCACATAAGAAATTTTCTGGTTGGACAGAACCTTCAGGAAGGTGTCGTACTCAGTACCGTTAAAGCCCATGGAGAAACCGCCGGTTTCATGGTCGCCGGTCACGAGGATCAGAGTTTCGTCGGGATGTGCCTGTGCAAAATCAGTTGCAACCTTGATGGCGCGATCCAGCTCGCTGACTTCTTCGATCAGGGTCAGAGGATCGTTTGCATGGGCGGCCCAGTCGATCTTGCCGCCTTCGACCATCATGAAGAAGGGATCTTCGTCGCCCAGCAGCTCAACGCCCTTGGCAACATAGTCGGTCAGCATCAGGTCATCTTCATTTGCGTCAATTGCGTACTGGATGCCTTTATCCATATCCAAATTGGGATCATAGGCGATGACTTTGCCGGAATCGGCGTTCAGAGCTTCGAAATCTTCGCGGGTGTTGACAACGGTGTAACCCTGCTCCACTGCCAGATCGTAAACGTCAGGCTGGGTGCCGTCGCCGTTGTTCTTCTTCAGACCGCCGCCGCCGAAGTAGTCAAACTTAGACTCAAGCAGCTGCATGCACAGATCATAGCGATCTTTACGGCTGGGCACATGACCATAGAAGCCGGCGGGGGTAGCGTCGTTCATAAATGCGCTGGTAACAATACCAATCTTGTAGCCGCGATCTCTCAGGACCTCAGCCACAGAGTCAACGCGCTTACCGTCGGGTGTTACGCCGACCATGCCATCCAGTGTTTTGACGCCACATGCCAGAGCGGTTGCAGCGGCAGCGGAGTCGGTGACAAATTTAGATGCATCCATCGTGGTTGCCAGACCAATGACCGGGAAATTCAAAAAGGAGGGAGGTGCCATGGTGGGCTTGTTGTCGGGAGTCGGGGACTCTCTTGTGCCGACAAAGTCGTTCTCCACGGTACCATTGTACATGGACAGGGAAGTTGCCTGAGGCAGCCCCATACCATCGCCAATAAATAAAAAGACGTATTTAGGTGTGCCGTCTGCGCCGCCTGTATCGGAACCACCGTCATTGGGGGTTGTAGTTTGATTGCCGCAACCTACCATAGAAACAGCCATCGCTGCAGAAAGGGACAGTGCAAACACTTTGCTTTTCCAACTATAATGTTTCATCGTCAAATCTTCCTTCCTTCTTATGTTTTTTACCTCATATTCAGATTTCGGGTTATATAATGCAATGTTCTTAAAAGGTGAAAGTCTGCGCAGCACCTCACCCTGTTAAGCGCATTGCCTCATACCAAAACGGCTTACATATTATGCAGAATGTACAAATAAATGAATAGTAATAAATAATTTTATTGCATTATACTGTTTTTACGCTGTTTTTACAACTCCAAACGGACAATGATACTCTAATCGGACAAAAGCTTTCGGATATCACTGGGAGAAGTTCCAAAATAGTCCTTAAATGCAACGGAAAATTTGCTGGTGTTGGAATATCCTACTTTGTTTGCAATGTCGGTAATACTGTGGCTGGTTTGCAAAAGCATTTTTTCCGCCTCTTTCAGACGAATTTTTCGTAAATACGTGTATACCGGCATACCATAGACCGCTTTGAACGAAGTTTTCAAAGTGGAAACAGATATTTGATGCTGGTTTGCGATATCTGTGAGCGTGACTTGTGCGTCAAAATGATGTTCCAGATATTCTTTGACAGCAGCCATTTGATTGATTTTTTGTTTGGGCATATACTGTGTGCCCTGCTCTATGGCGGCTTTTTGTATATCATACATTTTGCAGAAAACCTCTGCGGTTTTGAGCTTTATCAGCTTGTAATCAATGCTGCTGCAGCTGCGGCAAAACATTGCCAGAGTATTTACGACCAAGCTCTCCACTTTTTTGGAAGTGAATTTACCATCCTTGGAGATATACGGCTCCCGGATATAGCAGTCAAATTCCTGATCTGCAAAAAATTCGGAAAAATACTGATTCAGCTTATTGATATCACAAATCACCGTAACCCCTATATATGTGCCGTTGGTGGAGGTGATTCTTCGATAGCCGTGATTGTTGCAGTCAAGGATATAACCACCGTTGGAGATAGCGTTTTTCTGCATTTCATCGCCGGATAAAATCCCGCCGCCGCTATAGCAGTAGTGCAGGGAAATAGTTTCGGCAGTATGTGGTACGGATCTATAAAAATTCCAATTATGAATTGTAT
>JAHHSM010000011.1 GCA_020025175.1 Oscillospiraceae bacterium
TCTATGGCTGTACACCAAAACAATATCGAAACGCGTCTAAATCCGTCGATTTACAACCGATTCCGCAAGACGGAAAAGTGTGAGCTTGATATAATAGTCACGTCGAAGAACAGCCTTTTAAGGAGGGGTAACTTTGAAACAACATCGTTTTTGGGCCTGGGGTGCCATAATTTGCATGATTATGGTAATGCTCACTGGCTATAAGCGGAAATAACGGAAAGGAAGTTATCAGTATGAATGTATATACGAAGCTGGCCTGCTTTGCAGGGGGCGCACTGTTTGGCTCTTTTGGTATCAAGCTTTTGACCTGCAAGGATGCCAAAAAGGCATATGTTTGCGCCGCAGCCGCAGGTTTGCGGATGAAGGATTCCGTAATGGAAACCGTAACTACCGTGCAGGAGAACACAGCGGATATTCTGGCCTCGGCTAAGGATTTGAACGAGGCGCGCGCTGCAAAAGAGGCAGCAGAAGCTGCTGACGCCGAGTTGAACGGCGAGAAGGAAGAAGCCTGAACCATTCTGGGAGCCGCGTCATCGGCTCCCTTTTTTTATAAAGGAGAAACCGTATGAAGGCAACTATTTTGCATGAGAGCCATGAGCGTATCCGGCTCAGGTTCAATCAAAAGCGCATGACGCTCTCTCAGGCTGATTTGCTGGAAGCATGGCTGCAAAGCAGACCCTGGGCAAAACAGGTCATTGTACATGAGCGTACATGCTGCGTTATTTTATATTATAAAGGATCACGTGAGCAGATGCTGGCAGATATTTGCCGTTTTTCCTGGGATGCGGCGGAGGAATCTGTGAACTTACCGATGCAAAGCAGCCGCGCGCTGAATCGGGAATTTGAAGAAAAACTGATAGGCAAGGTTGCTGTGAAAGTTCTTTCTGCCCTATTTTTACCGATGCCGCTGCGCATTGTGCGTGTTCTGCGGCATATGATTCCCTTTGTCCGCCGGGGACTTGGGTGCCTGCTGCGCAGAGAGCTGAAAGTGGAATTGCTGGATGCTCTGTCGATTTCTGTTTCTGTCTGCCGCCGAGATTTTACAACGGCAGGGACGGTTATGTTTTTATTGGAGTTGGGCGAACTGCTTGAGGAATGGACACGGAAAAAGTCTGTAGAAGATTTGGCGCGATGCATGTCCTTAAATGTAGATCGAGTGTGGCTGAAAACAGCACAGGGCGAAGTGCTTACACCCATTTCTCAGGTGCGCCCCGGTGATGCGGTGGTCGTTCGTTCCGGTGGTGTGATTCCGGTGGATGGCGTTGTATTGGATGGTGAGGTTACAGTCAATCAGGCTTCCCTCACCGGCGAGTCCGTTCCTGTGCCCAAGCGTATTGGCGGTGCGGTATATGCCGGTACTGTAGTAGAGGAAGGCGAGTGTGTGCTGGAGGTCAGGCAGGCCTCCGGAAATAGCCGCTATGACCAGATCGTATCTATGATTGAACAGTCTGAACAGATGAAATCAGTTGCCGAAAGCAAGGCGGCAAATTTGGCGGATAAGCTTGTGCCCTATACATTTTTAGGCAGTCTGCTGGGTTTTGTTTTCACCAGAAATGCGTTGAGGGCCTTGTCTGTTTTGATGGTTGATTTCTCTTGCGCACTGAAGCTGGCGATGCCCTTGGCGGTGCTTTCCGCCATGCGTGAGGCCGGCAAAGAACATATCACTGTGAAGGGCGGAAAATTTCTGGAAGCGGTGGCACAGGCCGATACCATCGTGTTTGATAAAACAGGAACGCTGACTTATGCGTCTCCTCAAGTGGCTCAGATCGTGCTCTTTGGTGGAAACGAAGAATCTGAGATGTTGAGACTTGCTGCCTGTCTGGAGGAGCATTTCCCCCATTCTATGGCAAATGCCGTTGTGGATGAAGCAAGGCAGAGGGGATTGACCCACGAAGAATTTCATTCCAAGGTGGAGTATTTGGTGGCTCACGGCATTGCAAGCATGGTGGACCACAAACGCGTGGTTATTGGCAGTGCACACTTCATCTTTGAGGATGAAGGCTGCACGATTCCGGCGGGAGAAGAGGAGCGGTTTGAACATCTGCCGTTGGAGTATTCCCATCTTTATTTGGCGATTGCCGGTCAGCTTGCGGCGGTTATCTGCATTTCAGATCCTCTGCGCCAAGAGGCGCGCGATGTGCTCACTGTATTGCGTTCGCTGGGAATTAAGCGTACAGTTATGCTCACAGGAGACAGTTACCGTACAGCTGAAGCCATTGCTGCGCAGGTTGGCATAGATGATTTCCGCGCTGAGGTTTTGCCTGCGGATAAGGCGCAGTATGTTGCTGATTTGCGCAAAGAGGGACATACAGTTCTGATGATAGGTGACGGCATTAACGATTCTCCGGCGCTTTCGGAGGCGGATGTCGGTATTGCCATCAGCGACGGAGCGGCAATCGCACGGGAAATTGCGGATATCACCATTTCAGCAGAAAGTTTGTGGGAACTGGTAGAGCTGCGCCGGATTGCGATGGGACTGATGCGCCGTATCCATTTTAACTACCGCTTTGTCATTGGCTTTAACGGGAGCCTGATTGCTTTGGGTGTGGCAGGGCTTCTGACACCTGCGGCATCGGCAACGCTACACAATCTTTCCACGCTTTGTGTGAGCCTGAGAAGCATGAGTCCTTTGCCGAAAGAAAAACTGCTGTGCTGCTTGGATCAGCCGGAAAAAGTGGAAGAGCAAAATTTATAGTATGTGTTAAAAGGGGCATCCGCTGTGTTTTGGCGGATGCCTTTGGCGTATCAAAGGATTTTAAAAGGTGCAAATTGAAAAAAGAAAGGCAGATGCCTGTACAAAATGCAGGAAAAATAGTATGATGAAACGAATCATATGGATCATTCCGGTTTGAGGTTGAAATCAGTGTAAGGTGGAACAGATATGGATATTCTTTATCAGGACAATCGCATCTTTGTCTGTGTTAAGCCGGCAGGCGTTCTTTCTACAGATGAAGAGGGCGGTTTGCCGGATTTGATTCGTGAAGAACTGGGGGACGAAAAGGCCTGTGTTCGCACGGTGCATCGCTTGGATCGTGTTGTGTCGGGCGTTATGGTTTTTGCACGCTCCAGAGAAGCGAGCCGTATTCTCTCCGCACAGATGCGGGAGCACACATTTGAAAAAGAGTATTTAGCCGTGGTGCATGGCAATACAGTGCCGGAGCACGGCGAGCTGAAGGATTTTTTGCTGCGCAATAAGAAAGAGAAAAAAACCTATGTGGTGAAAGAGCCGGGGAAAGACGTGCAGGAGGCGATTTTGGACTATGATCTTCTGGAAAAAAGCGGTGACTGTGCACTTGTCCGCATTCGCTTGAAAACAGGACGGACACACCAGATTCGCACACAGTTTTCTTCCCGTGGCTGGCCGCTGGTGGGCGATCAAAAATATGGCCTTCCTGAACTACAGGCGGAGCATATTGCTTTATGGTCCTATCATCTGGCGTTTTTCCATCCGCAAACGGAAAAACGTGTGGCATTTTCCGCATTGCCGCCAAAAGAGTTTCCATGGAATCAATTTTCTGTACTGGACAAATTGGATTGCGGGATTGAGGTGTAAATATGAAACGGATTTTTATTATCGGCGGCGGTGCGTCCGGTATTGCTGCGGCATTGAGTGCGGCAGAGACGGCACCGGAAGCTGAAATTACAATATTAGAAGGTTTGGACCGCATCGGAAAAAAGATTTTGGCAACAGGAAACGGCCATTGCAATCTGGGAAATGAAATCATTGCGCCAAGCTGCTACCATACGCAGAGAGCTGATCGGCTGCAAGGTTTTTTGGCGCAGATGCCAAGCAAAGTGACCGTTGATTTTTTTGAACGCAACGGACTTCTCTGCACATCGGATGAGGCAGGCAGACTGTATCCTTATTGTAAGCAGGCATCCATGGTGCTGGATGTGCTGCTGCTGGCCTTAAAGCGAAAAAAGATCCATATTGTATGTGGCTGCAAAGTGGAGAGCATTTCCTATAAAAAAGGACAGTTTATGATCAAGGCGGAGCATGGAGAGCGATTTGAGGGCGATGCGGTAATTTTGACTACGGGCGGAAAAGCTGCACCCAAGCAGGGAATCACGGGAGCAGGGTATGAGCTGGCAGCGCAGTTTGGGCATCACCGCACAGCCCTTTATCCTTGTTTGGTGCCGATACAATGCAGGCATAATGCGCTGCGCGGCTTGAAGGGCATTCGTGTGCAATGTGAAACGGCGCTTTGCGCCGACGGTGAGCAGATTGCGTCAGAATTGGGCGAATTGCAGCTGACGGAGTATGGCGTTTCCGGTATACCTGCCTTGCAGCTGTCCTGCTATTTGGGTCAGCTGCGCGGCAGAGAGCTGGAAGTATCCATTGACTTTTTCCCGAAGCAGTCGGAGGAAGCATTGCTGGCGCTTTTGCAGCAGCGTGCGGCGCAGTATCCGTATGAGTCGCTGGAAACGGTGTTTTTGGGGTTGGTGCATAAGCGTATTTTGTATGCTCTGATGAAAGAAATTGGCATGGAACCGCTTTCACGCACAGCAGATTCCATCAAAGAAAAAGAGCTGAAACGGTTGGCAGCGATTTTGAAGGGCTGGTGTCTGCCTGTGGAAGGAACACTTGCGTGGGATCAGGCACAGGTTACCGGCGGAGGAATTCCGTTGAAGGAAGTGGAAGATACCTTTGAATCGTGCTATCAAAAGGGATTGTATCTGGCAGGTGAGCTATTAGATGTCACCGGTATTTGCGGTGGCTATAATTTGCATTGGGCATGGTGCTCCGGTATCATTGCGGGACGCTGTGCGGCAAAGGAGGAAGAGGCATGAATGAACTTCATACAATGAAAGTCATTGCGCATATTCACAGTGACTTTGCGACTAAATTTGGAATTCCGCGCCAGAGCGGCCTCATTCCTGAACTGCGGGCAACCATCGTATTTGAGCCGGAATATCGCAATGCCGACGCGCTGCGTGATATTGAGGGATTTAATTATCTCTGGCTTATTTGGCAGTTTTCAAAGGCGGTGCGGCAGGAGTGGTCGCCTACGGTGCGTCCGCCGCGACTGGGAGGGAATACCCGTGTGGGCGTATTTGCAACACGTTCTCCCTTTCGCCCCAATCCCATCGGACTTTCATCGGTGCGGCTGGAGGGCGTGGAGCTGCATTCAGAATGGGGACCGATCCTGCATGTTTTGGGTGCTGATTTAATGGATGGTACGCCGATTTACGATATCAAACCGTATATTCCCTATGCGGATTGCCATGCCGATGCGCTGGGTGGTTTTACAGCTGACACACCTCGCCGTATGTTGGAGGTGGTATTTCCGGAGGAATGGCTTTGCAAGGTGTCGGAAGAAAAACGGGCGGCATTACAGGCGGTTTTGGCCAATGATCCGCGGCCATCTTACCAAAGTGATCCTGCACGGGTATACGGATTTACATTTGCACAGCAGGAAATCCGCTTTACTGTGGAGGGAAATATCCTGACTGTGTGCACAGTAGCAGATGTATCACAGCAGGTATGATATGGGCAGGGAAGTTGCATCGGCCGGTGCAACTTTTTTGTTTTTTTCACCTAGTTTGGGGAGGTGAATTAACATGTATATTGATGTGGATACCATTATTCAGCTGGCGGCAGTGGTCACTGCTCTGACGGTGATTGGTGCAGCACTGCGGAAAATGTTTCTCTGGTTTTCAAAACAGGAGGAGCAGAATGCGCGGCAGTGGCGGGAAATCAACCACAGCAAGGAGGAACAAACGCTGATCTGTTATGGTGTGCGTGCCTGCCTGATGGGATTGATCGAGCAGGGATGCAATGGTCCGTGTAAAGATGCGCTGAATCATTTAGATAAGCACTTGAATAAAGCTGCGCATCAAGACGGCGGAGAACAGCCTCTCCCTTAAAGATGGATCTGTCTTTGCTGCCTGCTGGATGAAAAATAGATAGTAAAACATATGGGAACATGGTATGATAAACCTATCAAATTTGGCAGAATGGGATGGTGCATATGTCGGAAAAAGGACTTTATTCGATTGGCCAAGTGGGAAAAGTCTGCGATGTATCTTCTCGTACTTTGAGATACTACGAAGAGGTGGGATTGCTTCAGCCGGATGTCATCAATGCGCACAATGGCTATCGTTATTACAACAGCGACAGCATGTATCGCGTTCAAGTGATTCGATACCTGAGCGATGAAGGGTTTAAGCTGGAAGAAATTCGCCAGATTCTGGAAGAGGACGACCTTTTGAAGCTGCGTGATATTTTTGCGGAGAAAATACAAAAAACCAGGCAGACGATTGATTATTTTAAGCGCAGAGAAGAAAGTCTGCGTGCATGGTTTGAGCTGTTTGTTGAAGGAGAGTGGGTGCAGCGTCACGGCAGTATGACGCCGACGGCGAAATATGTTCCGTTGGAGCGCTATCTATGCTACGACAGTCCATCCAGCAAAGATATGACCGATGAAAATGATGCGTATATTGAGGCGTCTTACAAGGCGTTTTCCAAACATGGCGGTCATGCCATGGTGGATGTCGGCGGTGCGGTGTATGTAAAGTTTGTATCTTTTCGTGAAAGAATGATGGGAACGGCAAAGTCTGTTGCATTTATGGAACGGCTGCAGCCGGGCAGCTCTTATATGGAGCATTCTGTTTTAATGGGGGGCTTCACGGCTGTGAGCGGCTATCATATCGGTGCCGTGGAAACTGTGAAAAAAACATATGAGATGCTGGTTTCCTGGGCGGAGGAACATCACTTTGCGCTGCGTGGCGATTCGTATGAACGCAGGATCATTGACGCTTATTCTGTTTCTGAAAAGGAGCATTATGTCACAGAACTGATTCTGCCTGTAGAGGAGGATGTGTCGGGTTTTTTGATGCACCAGAGTGTGGAAAAAGATTGACGCTGCGTTAAGGTTTTTCCTTACTATGCCGTTTTTTGTGGGAAAAAGATTGGAATGGCCATGAAAGTATGGAGAATACAAGGGAAAAAACTGTTATTTTCGGAAAATAGATAGAGTTCTGTCGAAAAAAATGCTTGACTTTTCCGCCACGGAAATATTTATAATTCTAATTGTAAATAAGTTTTATTGGTTCGTATTGCTTGTGGCACAGACGATTTTCTTTTGCAGTCAGGCGCAGCGAGAGAAGCCACGGGGACAAATTTCATTATATTCCCTAGTTTAATTACTGTTCATAACTTTCCCAATCCAAAAGCCTCCGCTGTTTTCGGCGGAGGCTTTTGGTATTGATTGAGGCAGGTAGCAAGGGAAAGCGTTTTTCCTGTTCGGGTCAGTGCCTTGACAACATTGTGAAGCAGAAGCAAATGACGAATAAAGCGGCACTCCTTTGAATACAAAAAATACCGAAGATTGCTTTCAGCAATCTTCGGTATTTTTGTATCGAATCGTCGGTTTTAATAGTTATCATCCGGTGTTGACTGCGGTGCTGAGCCGATTGGAAAGAGTAATCAACCGGGATAGGATGCAAACATATCCTGCATTTCTTTGAACTGTGCATACTGCGCAGCAGCTTCAGGACGGTCACGCAAAAAATCGCAGGCTGTAGCGATATGGGACTTTGCGCCGTGCCAATTCTGCAATTTTGCATAAAGCGCCGCCAGATTTGCGTGGGAAACAGCAGATTGCACCACACGATCCGGGATCGCATCCATAATGGCAGTTGCGCGCAAAAGATAATCAACGGCTCTGTCATACTGACCAAGATCAAAACAGGCAGCACTGCTGTTGTTGTAAAGGCTTGCATAACGCTCATCAAAGGGATTGAGTTTTTCGCGATAAATAGACTCTGTTTGGTCATACAGCTCCATTGCTTTTTCGGGCTGCCCTGCAAAACGATAAGCGGTTGCAGCATTGAGCAGTGTGGTAGCATGGGCGATGCTGCCCAGAATATATTCGTGCTTACAGAGATCCAGGGCCTGATTTGAAACGCGGATTGCTTCTTCAAAACGGTTTTGAGAGCGGTAGAAGCCGATGAGTTCATTCACAATTGCAAGAGATGCATCGGTATCATGCTGCTGATTGGCGACAACCATCTGACTGAGAATATAGGGTTCTACCTGATCGATCTGATTGGTGCCAAACAGGTTATCCAATTCCTGGAAGAATACATTAATATCCAAAGTAAACACACTCCTTATCATGATTATTTCATGATTTCAGTGTATCTTATAAAGGCAAAAAAAGCAAGAAAAATCCGTGTAGATATATGGGGACAGCCTTAGGAAAGAGTGAAAAAAACTTTGGATAATGTCGGGGAATCAAAAGGGGAAAAATCGGATTTGGGGCGCGTTTCATGCAAGGTATTGCGCCGATTCATAGATTACATTGTGCTTTAGAAATGCCGCTTCCCAAAGAGTAGCGAAAAGAGAATTTCTATCTTCTCACTTGATTATTCGTTGCACCTTGATAAAATGTGAATATAATAAGACCGTGCAATAACACATATAAAAGGGGGAGGGGTCCCGAAAATCAATCAGTTGAACGATTTTGGCGACTGAATGCCGGATATCTTTTTCATAGATCAATGAGAAAGATATTGTATAAGGCCCTGCATGGCATGTGTGCATGGGTGAAGCAATCATGACTGGAGGTAACAGCGGATGGAACAAATCCTGATTATAGAAGATGATAACATGCTGAATCAGGGACTTTGTAAGGCATTGAAAACCGATGGGCGTCAGATCCTTTCCTGCAGTGATCTTCATGCTGCAAGAGAACAGCTCCTCTGTGGAAGACCGGATCTGATTGTGTTGGATTTGAACCTTCCGGACGGAAATGGATTGATCCTGCTGCGAGAACTGCGGGGGCAGTCTGGAAAGCCCCCTGTGATCCTGCTGACAGCAAATGATACGGATGAAGACGTGGTGAAAGGGCTGGAACAGGGAGCAGATGACTATATTACAAAACCGTTTTCTCTGGCCATTCTGCGGGCGAGGGTAAATACGCAGCTGCGTAAAGCAGAACAGACAGAAGCGGGAACAGCTGTGAAGACAGGGTCGTATTCCTTTGATTTTTCGGCGCAGCGATTCTGTGTGGATGGTATTTCTGTGGAGCTGAGCAGAACCGAGCAGAAGCTTCTTCGTCTTCTGGTAGAAAATCGGGGTCGTATAATGAAGCGTACTGTGCTGATGGACCGAATCTGGACAGATGGGGCAGACTTTGTAGACGAAAATGCTCTGTCGGTAACCATCAAGCGTTTGCGCGATAAGCTGAATGCGCACAACTACATCAAGACCGTGTATGGCATCGGGTATGTATGGGTGAATGAGTGTGAATAGTTTGGGTTGGATTTTTGGGGCGGTATGCCTGATCTTTGCCGTGGTTTTTGCATTTTTTGAACACAGGAAAAGTCGCAGGACCATGGAAAAACTGGATGCCATGATCACTGACGCAGTAAATGGAGAGTTCAGGGAATCTACGTTTGATGAGAGTATGCTTTCGGCATTGGAAGCGCGCTTTGCGCACTATCTTTCGGTGTCGGCAGTATCGACTCATCATATTACAGAAGAAAAAAACCGCATCAAGGAACTCATCGGGGATATCTCTCATCAGACAAAAACGCCCGTTGCGAATCTCCTGCTCTACACAGAGCTTTTGCAGGAGGAGGGATTGTCTGCTGAGGCAAAAGAATATGCAGCCGCCATCCATGCCCAGACAGAGAAGCTGCGGTTTCTGATTGATGCTTTGGTGAAGCTGTCCCGGCTGGAAAATGGAATCATTGCGCTGCATCCGGAGCATAGCCCGCTCTTTCTGATTTTGAAGCAGGTGGAACGACAGTTTGCACCAAAGGCCGAAGAGGCAGGCCTAGTGCTCACGGTAAACCCCACAAACGCTGCCGCATACTGTGATCCCAAATGGACGGCGGAGGCACTTTGCAATTTGGTGGATAATGCCATCAAGTATACGCAAAGCGGCAGCGTAACGATTTCTGTGACACCTTATGAGATGTTTGTTCGTGTGGATGTAACAGATACAGGTATGGGTATCCCGGAAGAAGAACAGGCGCAGATATTTTCCCGCTTTTACCGGTCCGATGGAAATGCCCGGCAGGAGGGCGTTGGGATCGGTCTGTATTTGGTGCGGGAGATCCTTCGAAATGAGGGGGGCTATATCAAGGTGAAGTCGGAAGTGGGAAAAGGCTCTGTGTTTTCTGTGTTCCTGCCGGTATAAACGCAATTCTTTCAAAACTGTAAGAATTGAATGTCCCTTTGAAAGATTCTGGAAAGAATTGTTTGCTATGATCTGTGTGTAGGGAGAAGAAGCACTCCCTTACACACAGATTTTTCATGGAGGAATGGATATGAGCAGTATTCTTGAGGTGCAGGGCCTTAAAAAGATTTATGGAAGCAGAGAAACGGAAGTTCATGCCTTGGACGGCGTGGATTTGTCCGTGGAGAGGGGAGAATTTGTGGCCATTGTCGGCACCTCCGGTTCCGGAAAATCCACCCTGCTCCATATGCTGGGTGGACTGGATCGGCCTACAGAAGGCACAGTTTCAGTGGATGGACGGGAACTTGGGACTCTCAAGGATGAGGAGCTGACGATTTTCCGCCGCCGCAAAATTGGTTTTGTATTCCAGAACTACAATCTGGTGCCGGTGCTGAATGTCATGGAGAACATTGTTCTTCCCATTCGGCTGGATGGGCGGCAGGTGGATGGAGCCTATGTACAGGAGATTATTCAGGTGTTGGGGCTGGAAAAGAAGCTGCAAAATCTTCCCAATCACCTCTCCGGCGGTCAGCAGCAGCGTGTGGCTATTGCGAGGGCATTGGCGGCGAAGCCTGCCATTATCCTTGCTGATGAACCGACGGGCAACCTGGACAGCAAAACCAGTCAGGATGTGCTGAGCCTTTTAAAGGTAACAAGCCAGCGTTTTGCTCAGACCATCGTAATGATCACCCACAACGAAGAAATCGCCCAGCTTGCTGACCGCATCATCCGTATTGAAGATGGCCGCATTGTGGTAAGGGGGTGAAACCATGCTGCGTGTTTCCAATAAATCCTGCATCCGGGAGTTGTCCAAAAAGAGTTTTGACGCCGCCAAAACCCGAAATCTGATTGCGATTTTGGCAATCACCCTGACAACAATACTGTTTACGGCGCTTTTTACCGTGGGGCTTTCCATGAACGAAGCCTTTCAGCAGTCCAATTTCCGTCAGGTGGGCGGCTGGGACCACGGTGGGTTTAAATATCTGACGGAGGAGCAGTTTTTGGAGCTTCGGGAAGATCCGCTCATTCAGGAATGGGGTGTGAGCCGTGTGCTTGGGTTTTCGCGGGACGAAGAGCTGCGAAAAAACCACGTAGAGGTGCGGTGGAACGATGCGAATGAAGCCCACTGGATGTTCTTAGACCCCATCGAGGGCAGACTCCCCAAAGAAGGCACGAACGAAGCGGCTACAGATTTGGAGGTGCTGCGCCTTTTGGGGGTGGAGGCGAAAATCGGCACAGAGTTTACCGTTTTGGTAGATGTGTGCGGAAAACCTACCCAACAGACCTTTACGCTCTGTGGCTGGTGGGAAAAAGACCCCATCGTGGTGGCAAATCATATCCTTATTCCCGAAAGCAGAGTCAATTCTGTTTTAAGCGAGATGAAAATTACCCTGCCCACCGAGGACAGCTTGACCGGCAGCTGGAATATGGGTATCATGTTCCAAAATGCCAACCATATTGAGGAGAATCTCCGTACCATTTTGGAAAAGCACGGGTATCAATCCGATGTGCCTACCGAAGAGAATTATATCCGCTATGGTGTCAATTGGGGCTATACCGGGGCGCAGATGTCTCAAAATGCCGACGCTATGACCATCATAGCTGTGGCGGCTTTGCTGCTGCTGATCATTTTTACCGGATATCTTATCATCTATAATGTGTTCCGAATTTCCGTGGTGAACGATATCCGTTTCTATGGTCTGCTCAAGACCATCGGAACAACTGGAAAGCAGATCAAATCTATCCTGCGCCTTCAGGCACTGATGCTCTGTGTATTTGGTATTCCGCTGGGTTGGTTGTGCGGTTGGTTCATTGGTGCATGGCTCAGTCCGGTGATCATGAGCCGCCTCAATGGCTTTGCAGTGGATACCGTGTCTGTGTCTCCCTTAATTTTTGCAGGCTCTGCCGCGTTTGCGCTGTTCACTGTACTGCTCTCCTGCGCTCGGCCGAGCCGGTTGGCGGCAAAGATCTCTCCCATTGAGGCGGTACGCTACACTGAGGGCAGCGACTATAAAAAGAAACTGAAAAAAAGCAAGAATAACGTTTCGGTTACACACATGGCTTTGGCGAATCTCGGCCGCAGCAAAGGCAAGACTTTTGTGACCGTTCTGAGCCTCGCTCTGGCGGTGGTGCTGCTGCAAATGACCACGCTGTTTACAAATGGCTTTGATATGAATAAATATTTGCGGGATAAAGCAGTTTGTGATTTCATTCTGGCCGATGGTGCCTATTTCAGCAACAATGTGCGAAACTGGGGAATCGGCAGCGGTATCCTGCCAGAGGAGGTTATTGCTGATGTAAACGCACAGGGCGGCATTGTCGGCGGCGGACGCATCTATGGCGATCTGGGCGGCATCCAGCAGTTTGCCCCGGAAGATTGGATTCGCCAGGAGATGCTCGGCTGGGGAGACGAAGAGGAAACAATCAATTACTATCTTGATAATCGCCCACATATGGACAACGGCAGGGTGATGAACCATGTTCAGACCTATGGCATGGAGCCATTTGTACTGGATGCCCTCACCGTGGTAGAGGGTGATCTTTCTGGGCTCTATGAGCCAGGCAGTCGTGCGGTGGCGGCTGTTTACAACACGGACGATTACGGGGTGCTCTATCCCGATTCCCACTGGGCAAAGGTGGGCGACACGGTGACCTTGCGTGTACCGGAGGCGTGGGAATATTACTCTCCTGAAACGGGCGAAGTCCATGATAACCCAGAGGCTTTCGGAGATCGATCCTATGTGGAGCGTCCCTCCGTGTATCACGATGAGACGTTTACCGTGGAAGCGCTGGTGCTGGTTCCTCACACTCTCAGCTATCGCTATTATGGTTCGGATGAATTTGTTTTAAATGCCGAAACCTTTCAGAATATCACGGAAAAATCTGATATAATGCTTTACGCTTTCAATACGGAAGCCAATGCGCAAGCGGTTATGGAGACTTTTCTCGATGACTATACGGAAAATACCAATCCGCGCTATGGATACGAGAGCAAGCAGAGCTATGTGGAGGAATTTGAAAGCTTCCGGTCTATGTTCTGGATTGTTGGCGGACTGCTCTCTTTTATTGTCGGTATGGTGGGTGTGCTCAATTTTGTCAATGCTATTTTGACTGGTATCCTCACCCGAAAACGGGAGCTTGCCATGCTCCAGTCCATCGGTATGACCGGTGGGCAGCTGAAAAGGATGCTGGTCACAGAGGGATTATTGTATGCGTTGGGTTCTGTAGCGCTGGCGCTGGTATTCTCTCTTGCGGTTTCTCTGCTGGCTGCTTCGGTATTGGAGAAAATGTTCTGGTTTTTTACCTATAAACCGACTTTTGTGCCCATTTTGCTGGTGGCGCCCATCTTTGCCCTTGCGGGCTGCATCGTTCCGCTGCTGGTGTATCGCAGTGTATCCAAGCAGACCATCGTAGAGCGGTTGAGAGAAAGCGAGAGCTGATGCCTCTTTATAGTTCGTTGTAAAAAAATGGGAAGATGTGATGATCATAAATCACATCTTCCCATTTTACCTTTTATATCAGCATGCCGTGGTTCGTGCCCTTTGGGGCATAAACCACGGCATGTGCTTCTTTATGGCGGAGAGAAAGGGATTCGAACCCTTGATACCTTTAAGGGGTATACACGATTTCCAATCGTGCGCCTTCGACCAGCTCAGCCATCTCTCCATAGCTTTGCGCTCGTAACAGCACGTCATATTTTATCAGATTATAAGAATTTGTCAATATCTTTTTTGAAAAAATTTCAAATAATATTGAAAAATCAAAGAGTCCGGGTGTGTTTTGATACCCGGACTCTTTGAGCAGGAATATGCGAAGGGCCTTTTCTTTAGCGCAGGGTATGGGAGATGTTGTCTACCACATCGTCTACAGCGTCACCCACGGCATGAATGGTGTGGCGTGCACGCTTTTTCACAGAAGGACTGTCGGCAGTCAACATGAGGATTTCGGCGGCAGCACCGGCCAGTGCTCCAAGACACATTCCACGCATAAATTGGGTATTCATTTGATTCATCACTCCTTTGTTGGACATGGAATTAGTATTACCGTAAAAGTGAAAAAAAGACGTGCTTTTCACAGCTTTTTTATTGCTAAAAAGAGGAAAAGATAGTATAATATTAATATTTATAAAGTAATGTGGAATCTTAGCGAAAAGATGGAAATTATTGTATTTTTTTAAGACCGAAGGAGATCAACATGAAAAAATTAATTCGTGCGGGTCACGTGATTGACCCGTCCTGCGGACGAGATGAGGTGTGCGACCTCTTAATTGACGGAGATGTGATCGCAGCTGTGGGTGCAAACCTTCCCGAAGAGAGCGTGGACGAGATCATCGATGCAAACGGTCTTGTTGTTGCACCCGGCCTTGTGGATATGCATACGCATATGCGTGAGCCGGGATTTGAAGCGAAAGAAACAATCGCAACAGGCACAGCTGCCGCTGCACGCGGCGGTGTGACGAGTGTTCTTGCTATGGCCAATACGATGCCCGTGATTGATCGACCCGAGCGTATTGCTGATTTGTATGCGCGCGCCGAAAAAGATGCTGTGGTGCATCTTTATACAGTGGGTGCTGTGTCTATGGGGATGCAGGGAAAAGAGATTTCCGATGTGGAAGGTCTGCTGCAAGCCGGTGCTGCGGCACTGAGTGATGACGGTGTGCCCCTGATGAATGCGGAAATCATGCGTGAGGCATTGATTCGCATGAAGCCGTCGGGGCTGCCGATCCTTTCCCACAGTGAGGACGGCGATATGGTGCGTGCCGGTGTCATGAACGAAGGCGAACTGTCCAGAAAGCTGGGGTATAAGGGCCGTCCTGCCGTGGCAGAGGAGCTGCTTTTGGTGCGTGACGGCATGCTGGCTGCCGATGTGGATGGCTATGTGCATATCTGCCATGTCAGCACAAAAGGCGCTGTCAAATATATCCGTATGCTGAAAGACGCTGGCGTCCATATTACGGCAGAAACCTGTCCGCAGTATTTTACCATGACCGAGGAAGAGATTGAAAAGCAGGGCGCCATGGCAAAAGTGAATCCGCCCTTGAGAACCCGTGATGATGTGGAAGCAATTATCGAGGGTCTGAAAGATGGTACACTGGATTGCATTATAACCGATCATGCGCCTCATACAGTGGAGGAAAAGAAGCGTGAAGTGCCCAAAGCGCCCAGTGGTATGGTGGGCCTTGAGACGTCTCTCGGCTTATCGCTGACGGTACTGCATCATCAGCTTGGTCTGCCGCTTTCCTTTGTTGTGGAAAAGATGAGCACTGCACCGGCAAAGATTCTAAAGCTGAATGCAGGTACGCTGCAAGTGGGAGCACCGGCAGATGTGGTCTTGTTTGCCCCCAATGAAACATGGACGGTGGAACCGGAGAAGTTTGCGTCAAAGGGACGCAATACACCTTTTGCCGGCTGGGAGCTGACAGGCCGTGTGCGCTGTACGATTGTAAGCGGTGAAACGGTTTACGATGCGGCAGCAGAGCAGTAATCAAAGATTTTAATAGATAAAAAGAAGAATAAAGGAGTTGCAGAAAATGTCTTTTGAACGCTTGCAGGATCAGATCCGCGAAATGAAAAATCCCACGGTGGCAGGGTTGGACCCCAAATTGGAGTATGTTCCTTCTTTTATCGTTGAAGAAAAAATGAAAGAGTATGGTCAGACCATGCGCGGTGCTGTGGAGGCTATTTATGAATATAATGCAGGTTTGATCGATGCCCTGTGCGACATCGTTCCTGCCGTAAAGCCACAGAGCGCATTTTATGAGCGTTTTGGCTATGAGGGTGTGGAAGTGCTTAAGCGCACTGTTGATTATGCAAAGAGCAAGGGCATGTATGTGATTATGGATGCAAAGCGCGGTGATATCGGCTCCACTGCCGAAGGCTACAGCGATGCGTATTTGGGTAGTGTGAAGATCGGTGATACAGAAGTTGAGCCCTTTGGCTGTGACTGCCTGACCATCAATGCGTACCTCGGCAGTGATGGCATTACCCCCTTCATTAAGGACTGTGTAGCACATGACCGTGCTGTGTTTGCACTGGTCAAAACCTCCAACCCGTCTTCCGGCGAGCTGCAGAACATCGTCGCAGGTGACCGCAAGGTCTACAATGTGGTGGGTGATTTGTTGGAGCGTCTGGGTAAGGACACCGTGGATAAATACGGCTACACCTGCGTGGGTGCTGTAACCGGTGCGACCTATCCTGTAGATATCCGCGATCTGCGGCGCCGCCTGCAAAAGACATTCTTCCTGGTGCCCGGCTATGGTGCTCAGGGCGGCAAGGCTGAAGATGTGCAGCACGCATTTGATGAGTACGGTCATGGCGCAGTGGTAAACTCTTCCCGTGGTATCATCTGTGCATGGCAGAAAACCGGCAAGGACGGCAAGGACTTTGCCGATGCTGCGCGTGCAGCTGCCATTGCCATGAGAGATGATTTGAAGCAGTTTATCACCGTTGTGTAATCAATGAAAAAGGGGGACATGGTTCCCCCTTTTAGACTGTCATGCGTCAATAAGAGTTGGATGCATGCAGAGTATGGTTAGACTTTGAAATCTTATTTTTGAGGAGTTGAAAATTATGCCGTATCAGCAGGATTGTAAAATTTTATCCCTGCGGGCATTGAATGCCAAAGCATATGAAATGATTTTGGATGCAGGTGTGATTGCTGAGCAAGCACAGCCCGGTCAGTTTGTAAATGTGAGCTGCGGTGAGGGACACTTGCTGCGCCGCCCTATCAGTATTTGTGAGGCAAAGGGAAAAGAACTGCGCCTGGTCTTTGAGGTGCGCGGTGAGGGTACACAGTGGCTGGCTGAGCGCAAGGCGGAGGATGTGGTCAGTGTGCTGGGTCCTCTGGGCCGCGGTTTTGATGTGGAGGGCAAGAGGGTGCTCTTCGTCGGCGGCGGTATCGGTGTGCCGCCACTGCTATGGGCGGCAAAGCGTGCAGCGAAGGCTGACGCTGCGCTGGGATTTGCAACGAAGGAGCGCTCTATCCTTGCACAGGACTTTTCTGCTGTCTGCGGTGAAGCTGCTGTGGCTACCGATGACGGAACGCTGGGACTCCACGGTAATGCAATGGATGCAGCAAAGCTGTTGATGGAAAAGAATACGTATGATGCCGTTTGCGTATGCGGTCCCAAGATTTTGCTGAAAGTAGCGGCAGAGGCTGCTGAAAAGGCGGGGATTCCCTGTCAGGTATCCATGGAAGAGCGTATGGGCTGCGGCGTGGGTGCCTGCCTTGTATGCGCAGTCAAACTGCTGGATGAAAAGGGAGAACCCTACTATGGCCATGTCTGCAAGAATGGTCCTGTGTTTTCTTCTAAGGAGGTTGTGTTCGATGACTGATTTGCGTGTAAACCTTGCCGGTGTTGAGCTGAAGAATCCGATTGTTGTGGCATCCGGTACATATGGATTTGGTCATGAATATGGCCGGTTTTACGATCTTTCGGAGCTGGGCGCTATTTGTGTGAAGGGTTTGACACCTGTGCGCCGCGATGGAAATCCCCCTCCGCGTATTGCCGAAACGCCTGCGGGTATCCTGAATAGTGTTGGGCTGCAAAACCCGGGCGTGGATGCATTTATTGCAGAAGAAATGCCCTTTTTACGTCAGCATGATGTGAAGATTATTGCCAATATTTCCGGCAATACCCCTGAGCAATACGGCGAGATGTGCGAAAAGCTGTCCGATGCGGGTGTGGATATGATCGAGGTGAATATTTCCTGCCCCAATGTCAAGGCAGGTGGTTTGGCATATGGCACAAAGCCTGAAATGGCGGCGGAAGTGACGGAGATCGCAAAAAAGCATTCTACCGTTCCTGTGATGGTCAAGCTCTCTCCCAATGTGACGGATATTGTGGAGATTGCCAAGGCGGTGGAGGGCACCGGTGCGGATGCACTGTCACTGATCAACACACTGCTGGGTATGCGTATTGATATCCACAACCGCCGCCCCATTTTGAAGAACAACATGGGCGGTTTGTCCGGCCCTGCGGTATTCCCTGTTGCTGTGCGTATGGTCTATCAGGTGCGACAGGCAACCAAGCTGCCTATTCTGGGTATGGGCGGCGTTGCCAAGGGCAGTGATGCGGTGGAGCTGATGATGGCCGGTGCGGATGCGGTTGCAGTCGGCACGGCTTGCTTTGCGGATGCGTTTGCGCCTGTTCATGTGCGTGAGGGATTAGAGAAGTACCTTGAAGAAAACGGCCTGAACGCCAGAGATTTGACGAATACCGTGAAGCCCTGGTAACTGCTGCTTTATAAAACTTTGTCAAAAGGAAAAATGGCTATGACCCGAATTTATCTGGTGCGCCATGCACAGGCGGAAGGAAATCTCTACCGCCGTGCCCATGGTGCTTATAACAGTTTAATTACGCCTCAGGGCTATGCGCAGATCAATGCCCTGAAAAAGCGTTTTGCGGATATTGCGGTAGACGTGGTCTATTCCAGTCCGCGCTTTCGCACCCGTGTTACAGCATCGGCAATCTATGGCCCGAAAGATATCCCTATGTATGTGATGGATGATCTGCGTGAAGTGGACTGCGGTCCCTGGGAAGATCGCCCATGGGGTGATATCCGCTATTACGAAGGAGAACAGCTGGATAACTTTAACTATCATTTTGATCAGTGGCATGTGGATGGAGCGGAAACAGCAGAGCAGGTGCGTGAGCGTATGCTCCGGGTAATGAATACGATCGTCCATGAATGCCCGGATATGACGGTGGCTGCGGTGAGCCATGGAATGTCATCGCGCATTTTACTGGGTACACTGATGGGAATGAGCCTAAAGGAAATCAGCGAAAACTTTCCCCACGGAGACAATACCGCTGTTTCTCTGATCGAATATGAAAATGGTAAATACCATGTTGTTTTTGCCAATGATGCATCCCATCTGGATCAGACGACTTCCACCTTTGCAAATCAAACCTGGTGGAAAGGGCGCGGCTGGGAGGAAGTGGGGCTTCGCTTTGCGAGCCTGAATCTGCAGCAGGATACCAATGCTGCGCTGTATCAGCTTTGCGGTGCAGAGGCATGGCAAAGCTGCCATGACAGCATGGAGCGTTATGACAGTGCTGTTTTCTTGGAGAGAGCAAGATACAGTCAAAACACATATCCCGGCGCAGTGCTGGCAGCCTATCATGAAGATCAATTTGCGGGCCTTTTGCAGCTGGACATAGAGGCAGGAAGTGCTGATGGCATCGGACAGGTATGCTTTGTCTATCTGACACCGGAGTATCGCAGCCGCGGTGTGGCCATCCAGCTTGTCGGTGAGATGGTCAGTCGCTATCGCAGCTTGAAGCGTAAGTATATTCGGTTGCAGTGTGCAAAGAATAACCAAAATGCTCTGAATTTTTTTGTACGCAGCGGATTTCGAAAAATTGGAGAGACTATGGAAGACGCGGTTGATATGGATATTTTGGAGCTGTATATTGGATTTTAATACGTATTATTTTGTAAAAGGTCAGGTGATGGAGTGAAACGGGAAACACTGCGGCAGTTTCTGCCGGTGAACAAAGAGGAGATGATTGAGCGTGGATGGTATTACTATGATTTCCTCGTAGTCGGTGCAGATGCGTATGTGGATCATCCCAGCTTCGGCACATCCATCATCGCCCGTATTTTAGAGGCGGAAGGATACCGCGTTGCGGTGCTGGCACAGCCCGATTGGCGCAGTGCGGATGCATTTCGCGCCATGGGAAAGCCGCGATACGGTGTTTTTATCGGCGGTGGCAATATTGATTCCATGGTTGCCCATTACACTGCTGCAAAAAAACGCCGCAGTGTGGATTTGTACAGCCCCGGTAATAAAATGGGTCTGCGTCCGGATCGCCCGACGATTGTGTATACCAATCGTGCAAAAGAGGCGTTTCCCGGTGTGCCGCTGATCATTGGCGGATTGGAAGCGAGCCTGCGCCGCTTTGCACATTATGATTATTGGGACGACAAGGTGCGCCGCTCCATTTTATTTGATGCGCAGGCGGATTTGCTGGTTTACGGCATGGGGGAGCGCGCGACCCGTGAAATCGCCAAACGGCTGTCCAAAGGCGTTCCTGTTTCTGAGATTACGGATGTGCGGGGCACTGCCTTTGCAGCCGCTTCCGGTGAGGTCTGCGCATATCCAAAGGTGAATTGCGCTTCCTTTGAAGAAGTGTGCCGCGATAAGCGCGATTATGCGTCGGCAACCATGCTGCAGTATGAGGAGCATGATCCCATCCGTGGGAAAGCAGTCCTTCAGCGTCACGGCGAGCAGGTGCTGATCGTGAATCCGCCGGCAATGCCCTTATCTTCCAAAGAACTGGATGAAGTGGCAGAGCTTCCTTATATGCGTGCGGTTCATCCAATGTATGATGCTATGGGCGGCGTCAAGGCGATTGAGGAAGTGAAATTCTCGGTTACGCATAACCGCGGCTGTTTTGGCAACTGCAACTTCTGCTCTCTTGCATTCCATCAGGGACGCATGATTACTTCCCGCAGCCATGAGAGCGTCATTCGTGAGGTGGAAAGTTTTGTCAGCGATCCGGACTTCAAGGGCTATGTTTCGGATGTGGGCGGCCCGTCCGCAAACTTTCGCCATACATCCTGCGAGATGCAGAAAAAACACGGTTTATGCCGCCATAAAAACTGCTTGGCACCGACGCCCTGTAAAAATCTGAATGCCGATCATTCGGATTATACAAAGCTTTTGCAGGAGCTGCGCGCCATTCCCGGTATTAAGAAAATATTTGTCCGTTCCGGTGTGCGGTATGACTATATGCTGCAGGATAAAAATGATAACTTTTTCCGTGAATTGGTAAAATATCATATTAGCGGTCAGCTGAAGGTAGCGCCGGAGCATTGTGTGGCATCCGTGCTGGATTATATGGGAAAACCCCACTTTGATGTGTTTGAAAAATTTTGGGCAAAGTATCAAAAGCTCAATGAACGTCAGGGAAAAGAGCAGTATCTGGTGCCTTATCTGATGTCCTCGCATCCCGGATGCACGCTGAATGATGCGGTGGAACTGGCGGAATTTTTGCACAGTACGGGGCATCAGCCGGAGCAGGTGCAGGATTTTTACCCCACTCCCGGCACGCTGTCTACCTGCATGTATTATACAGGCATTGATCCGCGCACTATGCAGGAGGTGTATGTGGCGAAAGATCCCCACGATAAGGCGTTGCAGCGCGCGCTTCTTCAATGGAGAAAGCCGGAAATGCGCCGTTTGGTCATTGAAGCGCTTCATAAAGCGCACCGTGAGGATTTGATCGGCTATGATAAGCATTGTCTGATTCGCCCGTTGAACAGCTACAAAAAGAAGGACGACGGGCAGCCTGCACGCGGCGGAAAAAAGGGGCAGCGTCCGGAAAACAGACGCAGTGGAAAAAGTATGCTGCATGCAAAGCAGGAAAAAGGTGGAAAAACTTCGGGTAAAGGAAATGATAGCCGCGCTGCAAAAGCTGTGTCGGAAAAGAGGACGCCTGCCAAGCAAATGGTACGCCCATCCCAGAAACGCAGCGGAAAAAACAACGGCGGCAAGAAAAGGAGAGGCTAAAGATGTCTGATCATATTGTGAAATTGATTCCGTGCATGCACACCTACCGTACCAACGTGAACGCCGGTCAGGCGGCTGCGGCAGCATTGGAAAAAATTGTGGAAGCGGATGAAATTACCTTTGAGCAGCCTGACCATCCTGAGTTCGTGGGTTGCGGCAGCAATCTCAAAAAGATCTGCTGTCCTCGCTGCGGTGCGGAAGTGGATCAGACTTGGTGGAAGCAAAAAATGGAGGAAATGTGCAAGCAGGATCACTTTTTTGTCCTTGAGCAGGAAATGCCCTGCTGCGGAAAAACAGTGAGCTTTAACAATCTGCGCTATGATGCACCCTGCGGCTTTGCAACCATGCTGTTTACCATCCGCAATCCAAAAGCCGAAGTGGAGGAGAAAGCGACGAACGCACTCAGCGAGCGCTTTGGATTGCTGTTTCGTAAGGTTGAATTTAATGTTTGAGAGCTGCGCCTTAAAAACAATGAATGTGTGTCATATTTTGATGATTTGAAATGAATCGTGTGGACTATGGGGAAAGTCCCGTCTGAATTTATGTTAAAATTCAGACGGGACTTTTAGTGGATTATATGGGATTTTTTAACTTCAGTTAATACCCTTCAAGGTTGTATTTTGATTCTCATGATTCATCATACTGTTTTTGGTATCTGCTCTTGTCCGGCCGTTGTCCATGGCACGGTTCATATCTTTTTTGATATCGTCGGAGGCATCCTTTGCATCGCGTTTTAAGTCTCTGCCAAAGTCACCTGCGGCGCGGCCCATGTTATCCACAGCATTTTTCATATCGCGTCGCACATTGCCCTTGTTGTCAGCGGGACCGGTGTAGCGATATGCGCGGTTGCTGTCGTAGACTTCGGTGTTGTTTCGTCCGCTGGGTCGGTTGGTGTCAGATTTGGGCATGTTGTCAACAGAAGCATTGCCGCATGCGGCCATAGATAATGCCATGATACCTGCCATAGCGGTTACAGTTAATTTTGTGGAAAATTTCATCATCTTTTCTCCTCTCACTCAATACAGTTGAAGCGCTTCATTCGATAGTATTTGTCAAAGAAGAAAAAATACAAAAAGCAAGTTTTGACTTTATTGGTTTAAAAAAATCCTTTCATTTTCATCTATGCATGAAAAAAATTTTGCATTATAATAATACTAAAATATTATTTTAATTGATATTTATTGCGTAAGGAGGCAAAGCAGATGCATCAAAAAAGATGTTGGATCTGCGGCGCAGGAGAGTTTACCGGCAGATTATTCTCTCCAAAGTCCGGTGATCTGATTGTCGCTGCGGATGGCGGACTCGTTTTTTTGAATCAGCTTTCCGTTGTGCCGGACTATATTGTCGGTGATTTTGATTCATTGGGCTATCGCCCACAAGGAAATGCTGTGGCGTCATATCCTTCGGAAAAGGATGATACAGACATGCTTTTGGCTGTGAAATACGGTTTGGAGCATGGGTGCAAAACCTTTTTGATATATGGAAGTCTTGGCGGTCGATTGTCCCATACAATGGCAAATTTGCAGGTTCTGTACGACTTGTATGTACAGGGTTGTCATGGTATATTGATTGATACAAACAGTATTGTCACAATGATTCGTAATGAATCGCTCACATTTGCGCAGCCTTGTGAAGGAATGATTTCATTGTTTGCCCAACACGGTACTGCAGAAGGTGTCACAATCAAAAATTTAAAGTATTGTATTGAAGATGCGCTGCTTTCACCTGCTTACCCCATAGGCGTGAGCAATGAGTTTATTGGGCACACAGCAGAAGTTTCTGTGAAACATGGAACATTGCTCGCGATTTGGGAGAGCCAATTGTCAGATTTTGATTTGATGCAGTTTGAGGCGATGCCGTGATGTATCTTTTTTTGAACGGAGGTTCCTGCCATGAGAATCGGAGCATTGGAGGCCGGCGGTACCAAAATGGTATGTGCAGTTGGCGATGAATGGGGAACGATTACGGAGCGCATACAAATTCCAACCACGACACCGGAAGAAACCATTGGCGCAATGACTGCGTGGTTTCGCAATCAAAACATTGATGCGTTGGGTATCGGGTGCTTTGGCCCCATTGATCTGCGCCGGACTTCTGACACGTATGGTTATATCACAACAACACCGAAACCCGGCTGGGCATGGTGCGATATGGCTGGAACATTTGAGCGCGAGCTGAAGGTTCCGGTTGGATTTGATACAGATGTGAATGCATCGGTTTTGGGCGAGGTGACGTTCGGTCAGGCAAAGGGTATGCAAACGGTGTTGTATGTCACGGTGGGCACCGGTATAGGGCTTGGTATTTATGTCAACGGGATGCTGCATCACGGTATTTTGCATCCGGAGGCAGGTCATGTACTGCTGAATGTGCATCCGGAAGATCACTGGAAGTGTCGATGTCCCTATCATCCAAACTGTTTTGAAGGACTTGCCTGCGGACCTGCCATTGAAGAACGCTGGGGCAAACGTGCTGAGGAACTGCGGGATCATCCGAAGGTTTGGCAAATGGAAGCGTATTACATTGCCCAGGCATTGATGGACTATATATGCATCCTGTCGCCGGAGAAGGTTATTTTAGGCGGCGGCGTGATGAAGCAGCAGCAGCTGTTTCCGCTGATTCGAAGCGAAGTGGACAGGCTGATGAATTCGTATTTGGAAGTAGAGCAGATGCATCATCTGGATGCATATATTGTGCCCGAATCTTTAAATGGCGATCAGGGAATTTTAGGATGCCTGAGGCTGGGCATGATGGAATTGGAAAGATAAAAGGAGAATATTATGAACGAACATAACGAAGTATATGAAGAAGAGTTGGAAGATTTGGATATTGAGCAAATGGATTTTTCCGGCATAGGAGAATCGGCAGATGTGGAATTGCCCAAGGCGCGCATTGCATATGTTATGGCGATTGTAGCTGTGATGTGCGGCGGAAACGGTATTGGCATTTTGCTGGCAGGTCTGCACTGGAAAACAACCCATGATTTGGCAGGCTCGATTGGTGTGGCAGTCGCTGTCACTGCTGTTGCACTGTTTTTGGTGGTGCTGATTGTATTGGCGAAAAAGCATTTCGTGAAAAAGAAACTCGGAAAGTGAGGAAGAATTGTATGATATATGAGAATATGACCCAGCTCATTGGCAGAACACCGTTGGTGGAACTGCAAAAATATGGGAAGCAATATGATTTGAAAGCAAAGATCCTAGCCAAGCTGGAGCTGTTTAATCCGGCAGGCAGTGCAAAGGACCGCATTGCGCTGAACATGGTTTTAGATGCAGAAGAAAAGGGAATTTTAAAACCGGGTGGAACCATTATCGAGCCTACATCGGGCAATACGGGTATTGGTCTTGCGGCAGTGGCGGCGGCACGCGGATATCAGGCAATTCTTACGATGCCGGAAACGATGAGTGTTGAGCGGCGCAAGCTGCTTTTGGGTTTTGGTGCGCAGATCGTACTCACACCCGGTTCAAAGGGGATGCAGGGTGCGGTTGACCGTGCGACAGAATTGCAGCAGGAAATGCCTGATGCAGTAATTTTAGGACAGTTTGTCAATCCTGCCAATCCGCAGGCCCACTATAAAACTACCGGCCCTGAAATTTGGGAAGATACGGAAGGACATGTGGATATTTTTGTTGCAGGAATCGGTACCGGCGGTACGATTTCCGGTGCAGGAAACTATTTGAAGGAGAAAAATCCCCAGATCCGGGTTGTTGGTGTTCAGCCGGCAGCATCGCCGCTTTTAACGGAGGGGCGTGCCGGAGGACATGAGATTCAGGGCATTGGTGCCAATTTTATCCCCGACACGCTGGATCGTTCGGTTTATGATGAGATCATCTCCGTGCCGAACGAAGTCACCTATCCCACGGCGCAGGCATTGGCAAAGCAGGAAGGGTATCTTGTAGGTATTTCGTCCGGTGCGGCATTGTGGGCGGCGACAGAGCTTGCAAAGCGTCCGGAAAATGAAGGAAAGACGATCGTTGTATTGCTGCCGGATACCGGTGAGCGTTATCTATCCACAAAGCTGTTTCCTGAGGCATAAGGTATAAAAAGAGCAAGTGCGGCAAATAAAATAGAAGGACGCAAAAAGGTTGGCATGCACAGAACTGCATGCCAACCTTGGTTTTGGAGCATATGGGACAGTTTGAATGAACAGGCCCTGGCTGCAAGGCTGCATACAGGGCACAGGTTGATTTAAAAAAGTGGGAGATCGCCTGTGATAGGGTCCACATCCTCGGGCAGCCTTGGCTCAAAGGCAAGGCAGGTGTAGGTTGGTTCGCCGTGGAATTCGGTCATACCGGCATCGCAAATCAGCGCTGAAATAATGCCGGCTTCTTTGGCTTTACGGTCAATTTCGAGAAGTGCCTCTTCTGAATCGACATAAACGCAAATTTTAGCAACACCCTTTTCAAACCAGCTGCTCAGTGCGCTTTCACCCTTGCCGCTTTCTTGCAGCGTGACATACTCGTGTTCGATGACCACATCGTTCAGACGGTCTTCATGAGCCAATGCCATTAAAACAGCTTCCACACAGGCATGGCCTGCCTGTGCTGCAATTTTTCCTTTTCTCATATGTAAATCGCGGCGAACGACAATCATTTGTTTTGCGGTATACATGAAAACGCCCCCTTGCTATAAAACTAAGTTTATCATATCATAAGCAGGCGGAAATTTCATCAACTTTTGTGGAAAAGACTTGCGCTTTTTCTGAAAGTCGGATAAGCTATATCTAACTAATCAAAAAGTTTAACCTGCTAATTTAGTAGCATAAAGGAGATTATATTATGTATGCAACAATGATGGATTCTATCGGTTTGGTTTCTCAGACCGATGTGGAATTGGCTGCTGCCATGGAACGGGAATTGATCCGTCAGCGGCAGAATATTGAATTGATTGCCAGCGAAAATATTGTCAGTCCTGCGGTCATGGCGGCTATGGGCAGTATGCTGACTAATAAGTATGCAGAGGGTTATCCGGGTCATCGCTATTATGGCGGCTGCATGTATGTAGATGAAGTGGAACAGCTGGCCATTGATCGCGCGTGCAAACTGTTTGGGGCAAAGTATGCCAATGTGCAGCCCCACTCCGGTGCGCAGGCAAACCTTGCGGTATATTTTGCGCTGCTGGAGCTGGGCGATACTGTAATGGGCATGGATTTGTCACAGGGCGGACATTTGACCCATGGGAGTCCTGTAAATATGTCCGGTAAGTATTTTCGTTTTATTTCTTATGGTGTCAATGAAGATGGCTATATTGACTATGAGGCAGTGCGCAGGCAGGCGGAGGAAGCGCGGCCTAAAATGATTGTTGCCGGTGCATCTGCCTATCCCCGCACAATCAAGTTTGATATTCTGGAAGATATTGCGCACAGCATCGGCGCATATCTGATGGTGGATATGGCACATATTGCAGGCTTGGTGGCCGGCGGTGTGCATCAGAATCCGCTGCCGTATGCCGATGTGGTCACTTCCACAACGCATAAGACACTGCGCGGTCCTCGCGGCGGTTTGATTTTGACCAATGATGAGGAGATTGCAAAGAAGGTCAATAAGGCGATTTTTCCCGGTACGCAGGGCGGACCACTGGAGCATGTGATTGCGGCAAAGGCGGTATGCTTTGCTGAGGCTTTGAAGCCGGAATTTAAAGAATATGCACAGTGCATTGTGGAAAATGCGAATGTACTGGCCGATGCATTGATGGCCCATGGCATCAAGCTGGTTTCTGATGGAACCGATAATCACCTGATGCTGCTGGATTTGAGCGACAGCGAAGTGACCGGTAAAGAACTGGAGCGCCGATTGGATGAAGTGCATATCACGGTGAACAAAAATACAGTTCCCGGTGAAAAGCGGAGCCCCTTCGTGACATCGGGTGTGCGCTTGGGGACACCGGCAGTAACAACCCGCGGTTTTGGTCCCGGTGAAATGGAAGAAATTGCTTCCTGTATTGCAGATTGTCTGTTTGATTTTGATGCAAAGAAAGAGGAAGTGCTGCATCGTGTGGCAACGCTGAATAAGCATTTCCCCTTGTACGAGTAAACTGAAATAGCGGTGAAGGGCGCACGCTCCTGCGTGCGCCCTTCTTCATGGAGGGGCAAATTGTGATTGGGATGACAGTCGGGATTCTTGCCGGTGGAAAAAGTCGGCGCATGGGGTATGATAAGGCGCGGCTGCCACACGGCAAGAAAACGTTTATAGATCATTTGGCAGCACAAACGGCAGATTTTGATGAGGTGCTTATATCAGTAGATGCAGTTGATCGCTGGGTAGATCTGCCCTATTATCTGGTGGCTGATGAACTGGAAAATTTTGGACCGGTAGAAGGGATTTATCAGTTGCTGCTGTATGCAAAAAATCCATATGTTTTGGTGATTGCAGCAGATATGCCGAACTTGACGGCAGACTTTCTGACCTGCTTTGCAGCACAGGTGCAAAAGGGAGAACTCTGTGTGTGTGCTTATGCAGATGGAAGGGTGCAGCCGCTGTGCTGTGTTTATCATAGGGATGTACTGCCTTTTCTAAAAAAGATGCGTCTAGAGGGAGAACACCGGATAAGTACATTATTTTCAGTGGTGCAAATGCGCCGTGTCATGCCGGAAATGCTTGGATATGACAGCGACATAGTGCGCAATGTGAATACAATTGCGGATTATACCGCGTGGATGCATTGCTTTATGGATAAAAGAAAATACGAATCGTAGTTTTATATTATTAATATACAATAAGGAGATAAAGAGAGATGAATACACCCGCTGTAGTAGCTGAAAACTATATTGGTATGGGGATTGGAAAAGTAAACTTATGTGTATGGAAAATGTTCTTGCTTGCTGTGATGGCAGGTACATTTATTGCATTGGCAGGCCTGGGATCGGCTGCGGCATCTTGCCAGATGGATGTGCCGTCCACTGCAAAGCTGATCACAGCCTGTGTTTTTCCCAGCGGACTGATGATGGTTATTTTGGCAGGCTCGGAGTTGTTTACGGGAAACTGTTTGTTGGTGATTCCGTTGCTGTCCAGAAAGATTCGAATGATGCAAATGCTGCGCAGCTGGGTGGTTGTTTATATCGGTAATTTTATCGGCGCAATCCTCGTGGCAGCAATCGCTGTATTTAGCCATCAACTGAGTATTTTTTCAGGTGCGATGGCAATATCCGCCCTTAGTACATCGGTGGCAAAATGCAGCCTGACCTTCGGAGATGCGTTTCTGCGCGGAATTGCCTGTAATTTCCTGGTCTGCATTGCCGTGTGGGTTTCTTTTGCTGCAAGGGATGTGGTCGGTAAAATCGTGGGTCTGTATTTTCCGATTTTTCTGTTTGTGCTTTCTGGTTTTGAGCACAGCGTTGCCAATATGTTTTATGGTCCTGTTGGAATTTTGGCAAAGGGGGTGCCGGAATATGCACAGTTGGCGGCAGATGCCGGAGTGGACCTTTCCGTGCTGACCTGGGGAAATTTTCTTGCGGGCAATCTTTTGCCGGTCACGCTGGGCAATGTCATCGGCGGCTTGCTGGTGGGTATTGTTTACTGGCTGTGTTATTTGTGCGGTAAGGAAGAAAGAAAAGAATCATGAAGTTGAAAAAAGCACTGTGCGGATTTATCCGCACAGTGCTTTTTCAAAAATCCTGTCAAACCTCGATTTTTTACACCAAAGGGCAGTTCCTGTTTCAGATTATAAGGTAATATCAGACGTTTCATCGCCTGCCGCGCACAGAACCGAAAATCCTGCCGTCATCCTTATAAAAAGCAATTGATAGGCATACAGCAATGGCATTGCATCCATATAATCAGAGAAAATATGGCACTGTCATCCACTGTGCGCTGATGAATCTGTTAAGCATCCTGCCCGTAAATCAGTGTGCGAACGAATTCATCCTTCGGATGTTTCCGGATTTCCTCAGGGGTATCCAGCTGGGCGATATTCCCTGCCTCCATAACGAGGACACGGGTGCCAAGTGCCAGAGCCTCTTTAATATCATGGGTAATGAATACGATGGTAATGCCCAGTTCCTGCTGCAACCGCAGAATTTCTTTTTGCAGGGAACGGCGGGTAATTTCATCCACAGCGCCGAAAGGCTCATCCATGAGCAGGATGGGCGGATTTGCCGCCAGTGCACGGGCGATGCCGACACGCTGGCGCTGACCGCCGGAAAGCTCCCGAGGATATCTGCCTGCAAAGGAGGCGTCCAGTCCCACGATTTCCAGCAGACGCGCAACCTGAATCTGGGTGTCGCGTTTGCTCCATTGTTTCGAAAGAGAGGGGACATAAGCTATATTTTTGGCAATGGTCATATGGGGGAAAAGTCCCACGCCCTGAATGGCATAGCCGATCCCACGGCGCAGTTCGATCAGGTCGGTTTTGGATACATCTCTCCCGTTGACATAAACAGTGCCCTCCTCAGGGGCGAGCAGACCATTGATCAGACGCAGGGCGGTGGTTTTTCCGCAGCCGGAGCGACCGATGATCGTCAAAAATTCACCGGATTGGACAGACAAATTAAAATCCTTTAAGACTGTGTGATCACCGTAGCTTTTTGATACATGTTCAAATCGGATACATTCTTCCATGGAAAATCCTTTCGCGTGGATCAGGCTTTCAGAATACCCTTCTCCACCAGATACTTGTGCGCAACGTCGGCTTCGTCCTGTTCTTCCACTTCTACCTGATAGTTCAGCTTTGCCATTTCGGTGTCGGACAGGATGCCGTCCATCAGCATCAAAGCATCTTCCAGACCGGGATAAGCTGCCAGAGTATCCTCACGGACAACAGTGGAGCAGAAATAGTTAACCTGAACGTGCTTGTCATCTTCCAGAGCGACGATGTCCTGCACACCCAGCTGTGCATCGGTGGTGAAGCCGTTGATGACGTCCACATCACCGTTTTCCAGTGCTGCGTACTTCACGCCGATATCAATGCCCTTAACATCTTTGAACTTGTAGCCGTAGGCATCGCAAACCTGATTGAAACCGTCGGCACGCTCAATATAGTCGGGGTTGCCGCCGAAAACCAGCTGATCGGCAACAGCAGTGAGATCGGAGCAGGTTTTCAAGTTGTATTTCTTTGCAACATCACCGCTTACAGTCATGCAGTAAGTATTGTTAAATCCATATTGACCCAACCATGTCATACCATAGTTATCGTGGTATTCCTTCACAATGGTATCCCAGATCTCTTTGTCGGATACGCCGGTTGCATCATGCTTGAGAACCATAACATAGCCACTGGAGGTATATTCGGGATAAAGGTCAAATTCACCCTTTTCCATAGCGGGCATAATGTTGTTGGTGCCACCTGCAATGCCTTCAGTGATTTCGCAGGTATAGTCGGTTCTATCTTCGATGATTTGCTTGAGCATTTCACCGAGGATAAACTGTTCAGTCATGGGTTTGGTTGCAATTTGAATGGGATCGGTGTTGGTGGGGTTCTCGCTGCTGGAATCGGGGGCATTTGTGCTGCCGCAAGCCGCAAAAGAAAGAACCATGCATAATGCTGCAGATGCAGCCAAAAGACGTTTATAAAGTTTCATTCGTTCATTCTCCATTTCTTTTTAATTGATTTTTCCAAAAAGCCCAGACCATAATCACAGGCGAGGGCTAATAGGACAAGAAGAAGGGCTCCGGCAAAAGTCATTTCCATATTGTACATGGTAATACCACGGAAAATGGCTTCGCCCAAACCACCGCCGCCAATGAAGGCCGCGATGCTGCCGGTAGCAATGGACATAACGGTCAAAGTGCGCAGGCCGGCAATAATCACGCTCATAGCCATGGGGAGCTTGATGCGCAGCAGCAGCTGCCATTTGGTGCTGCCCATACCGACGGCGGCATCAATGGTGTCTGAATCGATATTGGTGATACCTGTATAGGTATTTCGTACCATAGGCATTAAGCCGTACAAAATAATGGCAGCAATTGCGTTTTTCTCACCAATGCCGATAAATGGGATGAGCAGAGCGATCAGTGCAATGGCAGGAATCGTATAAAATAAATTGCACACAGCCATAACGGGTTCGGCAAAGCGGCGATGCTCGGAGATAAAAATACCGAGTAAGAGGCCAAGAGAACCGGCGATTGCAATGGCAATAAGAGAAATGCAGATTTGCTCACCAAGCATTTCCAAAAACCATGGCCAGCGATCTATATAAAGGTGGATAACCTTGGAAAGGCTAAAACTCATTGCGAAATCTCCTTATAAAAAGGTATATATAAAATAGTGCAAAACAATACAACAATACTATAACTGATTTCATATCTTTTTACAATATTGGATCTGCAAAAACAACCGAAATACCGTTTGTGCGTTTTGCGTTATGCAATGAAAACGTGCAGAATAAAGTATAGAAAACAAAAAAGACCATCCGGAGGGGGGTCCGGATGATCCTTGGATCCTGCCGTTAGGGGAGATACGGAGAATCGAACGTGCTACGTTTTCAAAAGGGGGGGAGTAAAACATAGCTTGTGTTAGAGAGAGTAAATATAATAGGAATGTACTTCTTTGCTGTAATTGTATAATACCAGTTGATGAAAAGAAAGTGGTTACAAAACTTTGAATGTTATATGAATAAATTGTGAACAAGGAAAAAGTTTCTTGTATCCAAGAAAAAACTCCGCTACAATGAAAACGGAGGAGATCTTATGAAGAATACAACACTTTGCTATATTGAAAAAGACGGAAAGTATTTGATGCTGCACCGCATAAAAAAAGAAAATGATTTGAATCACGATAAATGGATTGGTGTGGGCGGAAAGTTTGAGCAAAACGAAAGTCCGGAGGAGTGCCTGCTGCGTGAAGTGTGGGAAGAAACGGGGCTGGTGCTGAAAAGGTTTCGGCTTTGCGGCGTGATTACTTTTTTGGCGGATCAATGGGAAGGAGAATATATGTATCTTTTCCATGCAACGGATTATGTGGGAACCATTACCCAGTGCGATGAAGGTGTGCTGGAATGGATCGATAAAGAAAAAGTGCTGACACTGCCTACATGGGAAGGTGACCGGATTTTCCTGCGCCTTATGGATGAGGGCGGACCTTTCTTTTCCTTGAAACTGCGCTATGAGGGGGATACACTGAAGGAAGCAGTCCTTAATGGCACAGAGAAATTAGTATAAAAGAAAAGCAGCAGAGGCATTGCCTCTGCTGCTTTTATGTGTATACTTATAGTCATTTAGCCATTCGTGGGCAGCATTGAAAATCAGTGGAGATGATCGAGGGTATTGCGAAGTGTTTTGTTGCTCCGCATTAAAAGATAGACTGCTACAGCAGACACACAGCCGCCAACGGCTTGGATCACATTGCCCGGTATGCCGGCGGCAGCGGCAGGACCAAGACCGAGAATAAACCATTCAAATCCACAGTAGCCAAAAACCATAATTGCTTCCGCCACAAGAGCACTGCAAATACAGCTCAAAACGATTTTTTGGCTGGAATGCTTGGATATTGCACGAAATACCATACCGCCGAACAATGCCATGCATGCTTTGATTACAAAAGTTGCAGGTGCAAAAAGCGCATAGCCGGAGATCAAGTCGGCAAGCATGGAGCCAATGCCTGCAGCAGCCGCGCCATAAAAAGGGGAAAGGATCCATGCGGCAATTAAAACAATACAATCACCCAGGTTGATATACCCTCCGGTGGGGGCAATGCGGATTTGAATCACCAGAGTGGCAATGCAGGCAAGTGCAGTAAATAGTGCGGCGGTGACGAGTTTTTGTACGGAAGGAGTTTTCATAAATAGATACCTCATTTATTATTTATTTGTTAGAATTTGGGTATGGCGTTGAACAATTTCACCAATACCACAATGACTGTTGCTTAGTTGACGGCTGGCACGGCTGATTGTAGCACTGGATGCACCGGTTTCTGATTCGATTTCAGAATAGCTGCTGCCGATAGTCAAAAGATACAGCAGCTGAAAACGCTGTTCAATTGTACGCAGTTCATGAGCAGAGCAAATGTCTTCAAAAAAGCAGCGGCATTCATCAACGTCCTTCAGCTTTAAAACAGTTTCGTAAAAAGCTTCACTTCCACTGTGATGCAGTTCTTTTTTCATGACGCGGTGCTCCCTCCTGTGTTGCATATCAAATTAAAACCTGATACAATCAATGCGATTATGGATTATATCATACTGCACGGAACAATAGAAAGCAATTACTTTTTCAAGGAGGAGCACGGAATATGGCAATCCGTATGATTGGGCTGGATTTGGACGGTACGCTGTTTGACAGCCAAAAACGTTTGACGGAGTATACAAAACAAGTGTTGGAAAAGGCCATTGCAAAAGGGATTATGGTTGTGCCAGCAACAGGACGACCCAGAATCGGTTTGCCGAAAAGCCTGCTCGAGATTTCGGGAATTCGCTATGCGATCGTGGCAAACGGCAGTGCCATATACGATTTGAAAGAGGATCGGAGCATTTATCAAAATTGTATGGATCGGGAAGATGCGGCAGAGTTGATGCGGTGCACACGCCATCTTGAGCATACAGTGCAGGGGGCATTTCTGGGTGAGTGGGGTTATATGGAAGCGGTGGACAGTGTACGGCTTGGCCAACTCCCGCTTGTTGAGGAGATGAAAGCGTATTTGCGTACGTCGCGGCATGTGGTGGAGAGTCTGCCTGAATTGATCCGCAATAGTGAGGATGCACCACAAAAGCTGGTGCTCATGTTTTTACAGGATGAAAATGGAAACCCGGCAGATCAGACTGAAGCAGAAGAACTTGTGGCACAATATGAGAAATTTGCCTTTATGTCCGGCGGTGTTGGAAATATTGAGATTATAGATCGGCATGCGGGAAAAGGAACAGCGCTGCTGGAATTGGGGAATCTGCTTGGCATTTCAAGAGAAGAGATCATGGCGATCGGTGACAGCGAAAATGATCTGGATATGATTTGCAAAGCGGGACTTGGTGTTGCGATGGTAAACGGTGAGGACATTATTAAAAAGAATGCTGATGCAATAACGGCATCCAATGATGAAGATGGATGTGCCAAAGCGATTGAGAAGTATGCTGTCAATGATTGAGGCAAGAGAAGAGGCTGGTATGGATTTGAAGGTGATCGTGATATTGAAAGAAAGCGCAGAAAGAAAGTTTAGAAGCTGGTAACTTTGTTCGCACAGAAAAATTTTGTGCAAGCTTTTCATTGTGACACATTTTGCGTCTCCTTTTGCATATACTGGTGTATGTATTTTTTGAAAATGGAGGCAAAAGAATGTTGCAATTTTACTTTGGTGATAAAAATGATTTAGATGACCTGATCTATGGAAATGATTGGGAAATCAGTGAACGATAAAACGCCCCGCCTTTGTGGCGGGGCATTATATTAGCAATTAATCGTTCAAACCCTTTTGATTGAAGGAAGAAACTGTGTCATCTATGAAAGTAACCGTGATATAGCTGCCGTCTTCGTTTTCCCAAATGTAAACGCGTTCTTCATCCTTGGTACTGACGTCTTTGCCGTCTGTACCGAGGATTTTAGTGACACGATCATAGGTCATGCCGGATTCCAAACGTTGATACTGACTCAACACATATCCATCAGGCGTTCCCACGTTCAGCGGTGCCATGATAAGGGCAACCAGAAGAACGGCCAAAACGATTAAACCGCCTACGATCAGGAGTGCACGACGGTTTTGTTTTGCGGTAGCTTCAGCTTTTTCCTGCCGCAAAGCTTCCTTTTCGGCTGCACTGAGT
>JAHHSM010000095.1 GCA_020025175.1 Oscillospiraceae bacterium
TCTTGATTCTGTATCAGTCGTAGTAAGGAACTTCCACTCTCCGTCATACGGCCGTGTGGAGCAATTTCAATCTGCATTTACCTCTTCCACCTCATCTTCTTTATCTTTCAGCGGCAATTGTATTGTCATTTTTTTGCAGAAATCTTTGTTAATCTGATCACCGGGGATACAGATCTGTAAGCCTATGATGTCGCAGTCAAAATTCAAATCTATGCGTTCGTCATTAGACCCATGCTTTTTTGAATCCTTATCGATCCGGTATATAAGCAGCATTGGAATGTGATCCATATTTGCATTTTTGCGAATCGCATCAACATCTTCCTGTTTCGTAATAGGGTTTTCTCCCATAAACTGTGCATCAACATCAGCCACAAGATCTTTCAGGGCACGCAGGGCACCGATATCAATGGTTGTATCGATATCACTATCGGGCTTACGTCGGCTACGATTAACCTTTTTAAGCTGATATCCATCGACGACCCAGTAATGTGAATTTTCAGGAATCTGCATTCCGGACTTAACCTGTCCGTTTCCGGCAACAACGACGCTCCAGTTGCCAAGGGAATGCTCCCTTGATAATTGCTTAATCCAGTCACAGAATGTGCCGATCTCGTTAAACACTCTGGAACGATTACAGAAAGAAAATTTATTTATCAGGAGATTATCCATGATGTTCTTCAGAGGAACGTTTTTCCAGAACAAGCCGGTTCCATCTGCAGATACAGAAGGGGTTCCAAGGCTATGAATAAACTGCTCAGTCAGCTGAATATTCTTTTCCTGTATTTCCGGATCTTTTTCAAATACTACAGTCTGCGGCTTGGCCCCCGAAAAATCCATTTCAGCTGGTTTGGCATTCGTCATGTGATGATTAGATGTGAGTTTCAACCAGGAAACCTTTGGTGATCTCAGAATTCTGGGCCCATATTCCATTGGGGTAACATCTGTAATCATATATTTTTTCAGATCGTCACGCAGATCAACTTCCAATTCAGACAGGAATCTAAATTTGTCGATTGTATCTGCTGTCATCCAAATTCTAGGCATTAACTCATAGCCTCGCCGATAGCCAAACCATCGTCCCATCTGCATCAGGGTATCAGCCTGGCAGGAGGCTCTCAGAAAATATGTGCTGACGAGTCCCTCGATTGTCAGGCCTCTTGACAGAGTACTGCCACCTACTATTATAAATGCGGGCGCAGGAGTAGGATATGGATCCATATCCGGATCGGGATAAGCTAGTCTCACATAGTCATTTTCTTTGGTTATTCCATTTTTGGAACAGTTATCTATAACCAGGTGGCACCCTCGACAGTATTCAAGATCCCCGGATTCTGACATCTTAATGTGTTTGATTTTTTCATGTACCAAGAGTCTAATTCCGGGAAGAATTTCCTCAAAGCCAAGATAATCCCTGACTTCGTTTGGAGGAATTCCATACTCAGAAAACTGTTCAAGCCATTCTTCTTTTGGAATTCGCTGTGTCTCATATTCGTAAACGGATTTACAACGCTCTAGGAAGCTGCCATCTTTACACGATTTGTTGATCCAACTGGATATAGCGCTCGCTATAGCATCATGGTTTACCTGCTTTTGGCTGGTATGTACCAGCATGCTGATCGGCTTTTTGTAATTCCAGCTACGCATAGTGGAAACAGCGCAGGCAAACCAGCAGATGGCATTTTTCATACTTTCAGGCAGTTCACTCCCGCTACCATCATACAATTTTGCAATGCAATCAAGATCATCGTCGGTTACGATGCGCTTTATATCCAGTCCATCAGATTTTTCAGGATCATTAAATCCATAAATCTGGTTAGGTCCGATATATTCGTCTGATGTCTTCAAAGTCCAGATGAAGTGCTGTGGATACAGTGAATCTTCTGTACTTTCGTTCAGAAAATTGGCATAAGGAGTTGCAGTGTACATTACGTAGTCCATAGCCTGTGCGTGACCATTCGTCTGGCATTCCTTGTAATGGGTGTCATTAACGAGGTGGACAATCAGCTTGTTGATTCCCTTACGTTCACGCTGCTCTTTTTTGTATTCTACTGCCGTATTGCTGATGCTGGCTTGGTCAGCCTCGTCGTCAATAACCAGAATTTTCATCTGATCATGCGAATTCTTATCCGAATGTATCCAATCAATCAGCTTTTTTAGCCTCCCGGAATTTTTCAGACATACAGTAAAATAACGGGTCTGTGCTGTCAGACCGAAATGGCAATCCTGGGCACGCTCGCCATACTGAGATTTTTTAGACGGATGCTCAATTCCTCGCCATATCAGGTTACCTTCCTGATTCAGGTCTTTCTGCATTCTTTTCAAAGTCTGTAGTCTCAGGTTTTCTATGGTGCCAGAAAGAACAATAAACAGATTCCAGCCATGGTCTGCGGCCATTGCCATAAGTGCTTCCATATTCGCCGTTTTACCGGATTGTACATGGCCAATCACCAGGCCTTTTATAGGTCCAGTTGCCTGAGTGTCTATACTTAGGCGCCTTAATATGCCTATTGTAGCATCTTCCAGATTTCTGATAGATTCTTCTTTCCAACCAAGACTCTTTTTGTATAATTGCCAGCACGATCTTTCATTTTCTGGAATCCGCAATCCGTTGTCCTGTTTGACATCATACAAAGCGCCATCATTGCCACGGAAAATTAGATCTTTCTGCTGACCTTCATATTCTTCCAGTTCTCCAACAAGGGATTTCCATTCTTCAGTTGAAAGAGGAGGCCAGTCGTCCTCTACCTCTCTTGTCAGTAAGAAAGAGAGCAGTTTTGAATCATCTGTCTTACAGGCATATTTTAGTTCGTCCCATGTATGACCTTTTTCGTGTTTTTTCTGTATCCATATCCTGCAATCATCGTACATTGGGCTATCATATTTAGACATAGTAAACCTCCTTGTTGATCATATTCTTTGGTTATACAGTAATTTTTTATTTCAGATATACAACTTCCGCTGATTTAATTAAATCAGAATCAATTGCCGCTTTTCATATTCCAGCTGATTAATCACTGCTCGGATTTTTTAGCCCATAATCACGCCTTATCTATCCAGCAGAAGACCAAAGGCCCTGCTTAAATTAGCAGGGCCTAAACTTTGGACAGATACCCGCCGTAGTTGCCTCGATAGTGCAAATCACATTTTAGTTCATTATATCATACATGGTAGTTTCTTTCAACGATTTAATAGCATATATGAGGTGATTTTGATGTTTATTGTAGAATAATGCTTTAATGCGATAGTGATAATGTCATAAGAAAAGCAATATGGAAATTTCTCCTTACACATATCAGATACGTTCATCAATGCCAATATTTATTATTTCTTTGCCTTGCTGCATAGCTACCTCTGCAAATCTTGCCGCACTGCCACAGAAGCGGTTTACATAAGTAATTACATAGTCCGTCCTCCGTATCATCCAGTGGTTACGCCAAACAATCGCATACTTTGGGTGAATTTCTTCAATTCCCTCCGGCAGCATGGTGTCGGAGTAATCTTCACCGGGGATATTTTTCGGAGGGTAAGCCAGTACGACAGCATAGCGGATGTGTGGGTACTTCTTCTTCATATCAAATAGGACCCAGTGCACCAGCGCATCAAACTGGCCCTCATTTTCCACATAGAACAGGTCAACATCGTGGTTTTGGATCAGATCCTCAATGGCTTCCTCCAGCTTTTGCTTACTGAGGCCGATACAATCCCGGTGTCCGAAAAAGGTACAAGCAGCCATATTTCTTCCTCCTTGTTTACTATATATCGTAAGTATAGCATAATTTTTTGAAAATTACGATATATCCCACACGGTATGTCACAGATTTGGGTAAACTTAAATCACGATATATCGCAGGGAGGAATGCCAAGTGAATACCAAAGAAGCCGTTGCAAAACGCATTCTGGAACTGTGTGAGCAGCACCACATGGCTGTCAATGCTCTGGGCACTGTTTCCGGCGTCTCGCCGTCTACAATTTACAGTATGCTCAACGAAAAGAGCCAGAATCCCGGTGTGGTGTCCATCAAGAAGCTGTGTGACGGGCTGGACATTTCCATTCGGGAGTTTTTTGACAGTGATCTCTTTGACGGACTTGAACAGGAAATCAAATAAGGTTATAATAAGATGCAAGCAAGGGACAGATACCGTGCTTGCATCATTTTTTATGAGGAAATCCTATGGAAATATTGAACAATCAGGAAGCTTTGCAGGCTTCTATTGAGCAGAATTAGATCTTGATTTTGCAGTTCGGTTTTGAGAGCTGTGCTCCCTGCAAAGCCCTTCAGAATAGAATCAAGACTTGGAATCAGGCGCATCCTGCGGTTTGCTACGCTTATGTGACCGTTTCCCAGATGCCAGAGCTTAGCGCCCAGATGGGGGTATTCACGGTGCCCACCATTTTCGTATATGTAGAAGGAAAACTGACGATTCAGCAAAGCGGTTATTTCAGTCTGGAGCAGGTGCTGAATCAAATTGAAAAATATGAGTATTTGCTTTTGGGATAAAACAGAGATTTGAGGCTTTAAAGGGAGAAGTTCATATGCATATCCGTCAGGAAACAATCTACGACTACGACTTTAACATTGATATAAACAGAGCCGCTGCATCGAGATTCATTCGGTGCAGCGGCATTTCTGTTTACTTTGAAATCTGGACTATTTACCAATCATCATCGTCATCGTTTCCCCAGAAAGATTGCTCATCTTCTTCCAGATGGTACTCACTGTCATCCCGGTTGTAAACATATTCTCCCCGGTCAATGTTGTAGCCATTTTCGTCAATCCACTCGTAATCACCGGAGTCATAATTCAAACAATATTTAGGCATGGTAGAACCTCTTTATTCAAGTACCGCCTGCAGCATTCCGAATGCTGCAGATTTTTTTACTTCCTTTTTGGAAGAAGCTTCAGCCCAATAATAGTCCTCGTACTATTCAATGTGGCACTCACAATACCAGATTGGATTGCCATCCTCATCATATTTTTGCTTGAAGTTGTAAGTGGGAATTGAAAAATAGTCTAGCCTTGCAAGGGTTTCTAGCTGGTTAATTGCCTGTGCTTTATTCGAGTTATCAATTTCGTCCCGAGAGGAAAATCGAGTTGCTTAGAGCATTCGTTGGAAAATAAAGTGATTACATTTATAGAGCACTGCGAATAATCACTACTAAATCTCCTCAGAAACGGATCTTTTGTACTGTCCCGCATAAATCAGTTTGGAGTTCACGATTTCTGTTGCACGATTCTGGATATTGTTCATCCTTCTGACCCATTCCATCTGGTCTGTGGCTTTCAGTTGTTCCGTGACACCTTCCTGCATGGCTATTTCATCTACTAACCGAAAGAACATCTCCTGGGCCTGCTGATCCACTTCGGCAAGGTGCGGATAGAGGGTGCATTTAGTCATCATATTTTAGTACTTGATTCGGTGGTGTTGTTTGAGGTACAATCTGCGGCGCTGGCCCCATACGCCGATCTTGTATTCCGGCTGCTCCGGCAGGTAGTAATCGCCCTGCTGTGTGTATGTGCCTCCGAGTTCTTTAAATAATGTTTTCGTAGCAAAAGCCTCCTTTGTGCTACCATTGTACAAAGGAGGCTTAACTTTTGCGATTGTGCGATTTTGAAAATCGCAGTTTTAGTAACTTGAGTAAGTCGTAAAATGGGCTTTCCTGAGGCAATATCAAACAGCTTCGTGTGCATCCAGTTGTAGCTGCAATTGTCCGGCCAGTGTTTCAGCTTCTTCTGTTAGACTGCCATCCTCTGTCAGTATCGGGGTGTCAAGTACCGATTTAACAGACAATGCCGTTGAAACGGTCATTGCAATAATCTTTTTGCTTTCTGATGAATATACAGAATAGTCAGTACCCTCATCTGCCACTACTGATTCCATGCGGTGAATCAACGGTAGAAAATAAGCATCCAGCCTTGCAAGAAGATTATGGAACATATATGTTCTTCTCCGGATTGCCACACACTGCATGGCTCCGGTTTCCAGTTGCTCACAGATTACATCTGTTTCGGCAGCGTTCGCTTTGGCCTCCTCCAGACCTTTTCCGGCTTTTGCTCCGGTCAGAAGGCCCATAACCAGCAGCGCAGGGCCGGCTACCAAACCACCAAGTACTGCCATACCTCCAGCCATTCCAAGACCACCGGCTGACAGCGATCCTCCACCGAAAAAGGCCAATGTAGCATTAGATGCCGCAGCTCCGCTTAAAGTGCTGATTGCAGTGCCTGTGGACGCCGTAGCAAAAGTTGTTGCGGCACTGTAAGCACCGAAAGCCGCTAGAGCACCGCCGGTCACACCTGCGATGGATCCTGCTGCAAGCGAACTCACGAAGTGTTTCAGTTCTCCGATTTCCTCGAAGGATGTTTGGTCTACATGGAATTTGCTGAGTTCCATCAAACCGGCGGATTCCGTAAAATCAACATTTTTGATTCGAGTGAAGGTATCCAGGAAAGACTTCATGCTATTGGACAGAACGAACAGCTTTTCCTGTCCGAGATTTTCCAGAGAGTCCTCGCACTGATGACGAAGTTCTTCCAGACGCTTTGCTGCAGATGCAGCACGCTCTTCTG
>JAHHSM010000096.1 GCA_020025175.1 Oscillospiraceae bacterium
ACAGCAGAATTCGGATTGCAAGAGGGACAAGCGAATATTAACGATATTTTTTTCATCGTCAACGATTAAAACGCATTTTTTATCTTCCATTGGGGAAACCCTCTTATCAAATAGTTTTATTTATAAATGCAGACGAACCTTTGCTTTTAAAACAGTGGCAACGGTTTTTGCATCGGTGATTTCACCGTCCATAATGTGCTGTACCATAATATTGAAAGGTACACGCTCGATTTCAAGGAATTCATCTTCATCAGGTTTTGGAGTTTCGAAGGTGAGATCACGGGCGAGATAAAGGTATAATGTTTCTGTAAAAATACCGGGAGAAGAGTGCAAAATTCCCAAGGGAATAAATGAAGCGGGGACAGCACCGATTTCTTCGCGCAATTCACGCAGGGCCGCTGCGGCAGGATCAGACTTTTCACCCTTTTCCAATTTTCCAGCAGGGAGTTCCGTCATCATTTGCCCCATGGCATAGCGGTATTGTTTAACGGTAATGACACGCATTTGACTGTCCAAAGGCAGAATGACAACACCACCGGGATGCTCAACGACTTCTCTGTGGGAGGTTTTTCCGTTTGGCAGCGATACTTCATCCATATGTACATCGACAATAAGTCCCTTGTAAACACTGTGGCTGCTAAGCCTTTTTTCCGTCAAATCCATGAGAAGCCTCCTTGCTTTTATAGCATAATATCATATTTTAAGTATATCATATCAGGTTGAGAAAAGCCATATCATTTATAGATGCTGAAACGGGCAAATACGGAGGAAACAATTTTTGCATATATGTTTTTAAACATAGGGACACCCCTTGATGTAGTTTTATGATCCTACATTAAGGGGTGCTTTGTCATGGCTTGTTCCTGAGCATATTGTGGAGGAATTCAATTACTTCTTTTAAGATTTGCTGAAAGCCCATAGATTAGAAATCTGGGATTCAATTTTTTCATAAGTCCAATGTTGGCTGCTGCGAATGGGGCTGTTGGGATCATTCACGGTAAATCCATTTTCATCATAACCTGTAAGAATGATGTAGTGTCCGCTTGTGGTAAAATCACCGGGTGCCATGGCACAAACAACGGGGTGATCCTGATCCAGTGCATTGATGATATATTGCTTGACCAAAGGTAGTTCTTCGCTGCGCAGGCCAAAATGTGCAGCCCCTTCTGACATAAAGGTCCAAGCAGTACCGTTGCCGGAGCTGTAATATCCGTTTGCTTCAGACCACTGAGCAATATTTCCGGGATTCCAGCTGTCATCGCCGGTGAGATAGAGCACCAACATTGCCATACAGGTGGGACCACAGCCGGTCCAGCCGATCAAGCCGCTGCCATACTCCATGTATCCCCAGCGCTCGTCCCATTGGATTAAAAGAGGCACCTTGTTCATTGCTGCTTCATCTGAAAGATCAATCATTGGATGCAGCTTGTGCTTTGTGGGGTAATCAGCAACAAAATCAATGGCTTCGGTATTTTTTAAAGCGAGGGTGATAAGATCGGCAGAATATGCATCCATATTGGCGATAATTTTTTTGGCATTGGGATGATTCTGGGCTATTTTTTTTAGTTCTCGCAGTTCTTCTGAATCGTTTACGCGAGGCGTGATATCGATGTGATCAAAACTTCCGGCGGCAGAGGAAGATGGGGTGTTCTTTGCGGGAAGGTGCGGCTCAGATGGGTTCTGCCAGCGATATATGAAAATTAGAAGCGCAGTTAAGAGAAGCGCAAGTGTAATCGAAATCATTCTGAGGCGCTTTTGCTTTTTGCGGCGTTGTGATCGCATTCTGCGCCGATGTTCAATTCTGTGATATGCTCTGTCTTGGCGCGAAGTGTAGTTTTGTTCCATGGGGAAAATCAGCCTTTCGTTTGTGATACGATTCTTGTATTTTAACAAAATTCAGCGAATGTTGTAAAGTAGTTTTGATTGTTTGGGAAAATTGTTTACAAATAGGAAAAGAATTTCTGAATGCAGTTTTCATTGTCAGATCAGAAAAACCGTGTTGGATTGCAGATATATATCTGCAATCCAACACGGTTTAAAAGTCTATGTTTCGTTTTATTTCTATTTTACTTAGATGCCCTCATTCGGATTCACGCGATCAAGAGAAACATCCAGCGTGTCAGCGCCGACAACAGATGCAAAAGCATCACGCAGATCGATATGTGCAGTTGCATCCAGCTCACTGTTGATCATTGCTAAAACGATCAGATCATCATATGCGCCCACAGCAAGAGAGTCAGCCATCACACATACCCACTTTGCCTGATTGATGCCATCAAACATGGTCTGTGCAACAGCAGCAGTATCGGCAGGATCATTGACACGGGCAACAACCAAAGAATATGCATGGGAGCCGATCATAGATTCGGAGAAATATGCTTCCTTCAGCTTGCTTCCATCCTCAAGACCCAGATAATGCTTCAATTCATAAGCATCAGTCAAATTGATTTCGGTAGGCTCGCCCAGTGTCAAATCAATGGGCTTTTTCTCATAGATACTGTTGATCAAATCGGGCAGAGAGCCGGAATATCCGCCTTCGGTTCCGGAGCTATCCTGATTGCTGCCGTTGCTGCCGCAGGCAGCCAGAGCAAACATCATTAGCAAAGTCAGGGACATCACAATTACTTTTTTCATGGTTTAAAATCCTCCATAAATTTCGAGATTGATTGAGGCGTTTTTAAGCCTCTTTGCAATAAATACGCAGCAAAAGTCTGATTGGTCACAAAAAAATTTAATCTATGATAAAGAATTCAGCCGCCGCAAACAGTAAAACAATGTATTTTAAGGGGGGTGTTTGCGTGCGATTGAGAGCCGGATCGGAGCGCAGCTACTTGAAACACCTATTAACATATGTTAAGTTAATATATGTTAAAATTTTCTAGATTTTCATAGAGTACATTTTTCTTTGATGGGGGCTGAATCATGAGGAAAATACTGCAATATACATTTATATTCGGCATTTTGGTGATATTGTTGTTGGGGCTGATAAAAACTGTATTTTTCCCTGCGACGATGAATTATTATGAAAACCGATACGCAGAAAAAATAATTGCGCCATCCGTGTCCGCTGTGTTGAACAAAGAATTTCAAGAAAGTGTGGATACGGCGTTATCCGATCAGGTTTTTGGAGCAGAGAAATTCAAATATTATTATAATGCGTTCAGCACGAATTATCTGCGCACGATACTTGATCCTATTCGAAAAAATTATCCGGATCGCTATTTTGCGGTGGATTCAAACCTTTTGTATGGGGACTATATTTTATACCAGCCTATTACACTTGAGGAGATTAAAGAGGAATTGGACCGAAAGATCAAGGGATTGAATCAATGTTTTTCCGATTATCCAGAGATCAATTTTCATATGTATTATATTGAAAAAGATACCGATATCAATTTTGAAACAAACGTACAATCGGGGATTTATGAATATCTGAAGAGCGGATTGGATTTACCGGACAATCACATGGGTGCTTTTGAAGAAAATTCTTTTGAAGATTATTCATCGCATTTTTATCGGACAGACCATCACTGGAATGCAGTTGGCTCCTATATGGCTTATTGCCAGCTCGTCAAGCAGCTGAAACCCGGAGATGTGCCCCTTGAGCCTTTGGAGATGGTATATGTTGGTGAGATGTCCGGCTCAAAAGCCAAGGGCAAGCTGAGTCAGTTTTCTGAACCTCTTGAGGCATACCGTTTCGCCTATCCTCCGATGACCATTGAAATCAACGGAAAGGCAGCGGATGATTACGGAAATCAGGATGCGTTTTTAAATCATAGCACAACGGATTATCTTTCTTACGGTACGTTCTACGGCGGCGATCCGGGAGAGGTGATCTTTGATAGCGGAACGCGTGGCCGTGGGTCGATATTAGTGGTTGGTGAATCTCATGACAATGCTATTTTGAAGCTGCTTGCATCGCATTATGACACCACATATGCGGTAGATCTGAGAAATTATGAGCACTATGCGGGCAAGAGCTTCTCTTTTGCGGATTATATCAAGGAACATAGGATTGATACGGTTCTTTTGATCGGCAGTGTCAGTTACTACAGAATGCCGGAATTTTTATTGGAGGGTGCAGAAAATGGTGTTCAGTAGTGCGGCGTTTATCTATTTCTTTTTACCCATTACAGCTGTTGCGTACTTTATCATTCCAAATCGAATTTGGAAGAATGTAGTATTATGGGCAGCTTCCCTGGGATTCTATGCCTGGGGGGAACCAAAATTTGTCATCATCATGCTGCTGGCGGTTTTGGCTGCATATATTGGCGGTCTTTGTGTGCATTATTTTGAGCAAACATCCAAGAAAGGACTCAAAAGATTTTCTTTTATTGTTACGGTTGTTTTGCTGGTGGGTAATCTTTTTATCTTCAAATATCTCAATTTTGCTGTAGATAATCTGAATCTTCTGGGATTGGATATCGCAATTCCGCAGATCATTCTGCCAATTGGTATCAGTTTTTATACGTTTCAGATTCTCTCGTATGTGATTGATCTTTATTGGGGACATGTGGAAGTACAAAAGAATCCGCTGTATCTCTGCTTATACCTCAGCTTCTTCCCGCAGCTGATTGCAGGACCGATTGTTCGATATCAAACGGTTGCCAAAGAAATCGGACAACGTCATGAGACGATGGATGATGTGGAATATGGCACAAAGCGATTCATCAGAGGCCTTGCAAAAAAAGTTTTGCTTGCAAATAACATTGCGCTGATTGCCGAAATTATCTATGCTGGAGATCCGGCGGTTTACGGTACAGCGATGTACTGGCTGGCGGCTGTGGCATATTCGCTTCAGATATACTTTGATTTTTCTGGTTATAGCGATATGGCCATTGGTTTGGGACGTATCTTTGGATTTCATTTTCTTGAAAACTTTGATCATCCATATACTTCGCTTTCCATCACTGAATTCTGGAGACGCTGGCATATTTCTCTTTCTTCATGGTTTAGAGACTATATTTACATTCCTCTCGGCGGAAATCGTGTGAAAAAATCACGCTGGATTATAAATATCCTAATTGTATGGGGACTCACGGGATTCTGGCACGGAGCACAGTGGAATTTCTTTTTCTGGGGAATCTATTATGGTGTACTGTTGCTTTTGGAAAAGCTCTTTTTGGCGAAATATCTTGAGCGTTTGCCGAAAGTTCTGCGGTGGCTCTATGCGATGATCATTGTGGTCATAGGCTGGGTGCTTTTCAATCTCACAGAACCTGACAAACTGCTGGATGCCTTGACATGGATGTTTACATGGCATCCCACAAACTGGATTGATGTGATTGCGGCAGATACGGATATTCTTTTTGGATTTCTTTGGATTCCACTTGGACTTATTTTTATGCTGCCCATCAGAGAAAAGTGCCATTTTGGAGATTCTGTTCTGATGAAAGCATTGGGTTTTGTGGTTTATGGAGCGATCTTTTTTGTCTGTATAATTTTTGTGATCAGTTCGTCCTATAATCCTTTTATTTATTTCCGTTTCTAGAAATAGAAAATCATGTCTCTTTATTAAATCAATTTGTGCAATTTGCATTGACTGTTGAAATTTAATAGTTTATACTTGCTACATAAGATTATCTCATGGGAAGAGATAATGAGAAAGGATGTAAAGTTATGAAAAAACACTTGATTGCAATGGCTGTTACATTTGCCCTTGTTCTTGGCACTTGTGTCGGCGCTTATGCCGCTGCTAATAGCAGCACGATTTCTGCATTGCTGAATCCCAGGCTAAAAGTCGTTTATAATGGTGTGGAGCAGCAGCTCACAGATGCTGCTGGCAGACCTGTTTATCCTATCAGCTACAATAATACTACTTATCTGCCTGTGCGTGCAATCAGTGGCTTGTTGGACATGCCCATCGAGTTTGACAGCGCAAGCTATGCTGTTCTGATGGGCACTGTGGAAAAGCAGCCTTCTTCTCTGGTTAAGCAGAGCAACTCCGGCGGTACCAAGTACTCTTCCATTATCCGTGATGCAGATGAGCTGAAGATCAAAACCGGCGACGGTCTGCAGACCTATTCCAGCGGTATCTACTGGGATATTTGGAATGGAAGCGGATCTATCAGCCCTGAGCGCGCGATCAAGTTTGATGTGAAGGGTTATTCCACGCTGAGCTTCACAGCATGGGCTGATGTAGATTCCGAGGCTGTGATTTACGATCAGAACGGCAAGATTTTCAGCAACTTCAAGATCCCTGCAAATTCCACTGTGACAAAGACTATGGATCTGGATAGCTCTGTAACAAAGATCGGCTTTGCAGCAAACGGTCCTGTTGGTAAATCTGGTTCAATGAAGATTCTGGACCCCACTGTGAAATAATCCTTTCGCCACAGAATGTTTGTAGAGTCCGTTTTTTGAAAGAGCATTTCATAAAAACAACGTAAAAAATAAGCGGCATCAAGTTTGATGCCGCTTATTTTTGTATAAAGAAAAAACTCGCCTCAAAGAAGAGACGAGTCAAATACACTTTCTTTGAAGTTGGTGGAGATAAGCGGGATCGAACCGCTGACCTCTTGAATGCCATTCAAGCGC
>JAHHSM010000097.1 GCA_020025175.1 Oscillospiraceae bacterium
TATAGATATCTTTCTTTCCTTCTACTGTAGTATCTCTTAAAAATCCGTATCCATCCCCCATAATATCCAAAATTCCTCCAGCAATTGTAAGGTCATCTGAATTTTTAAAATGTTCCTCCAATATATTAATTATCTCATTTTTCTTTTTACATTTTAAAATAAGTAGAAAGAAGATACCTATTGTATATTTTTTAAAATATGCTACAATGAAAAAGCAAAATATCTATATTTTATATGTAGGATTACGTAGAATATAGGGTAGATTGAAATATGAGGGGAAACTATGAAAAAAGTAGCTGTCATTACGGATAGTAACAGTGGTATTACGCAGGCAGAGGGAAAAAAGTTAGGTATTGCGGTACTCCCAATGCCCTTTTTTATTAATGAAGAACTGTATTATGAAGATATCAACCTGACACAAGATGAGTTTTATCAGTTTCTTGAGCAGGGGGCGGATATCAAGACGTCGCAGCCCACACCGGATGCAGTGATGAGTTTGTGGGACAAGGCGCTTGAAACATATGATGAAATTGTTTATATTCCCATGTCCAGTGGTTTAAGCGGCTCCTGTGCAACGGCGAAGATGCTGGCCCAAGACTATGGCGGTCGTGTTTGTGTTGTGGATAATCAGCGCATTTCCTGGTCTATGAAGCAGTCGGTGCTGGAAGCAATCGAATTGAGCCGCAAGGGATGCTCTGCAGAGGAAATTCAGGAGATTTTGGAGCGCGATGCCTTGTTGGCGAGTATCTACATTGCAGTGGATACATTAAAATATTTGAAAAAGGGTGGCCGCGTAACGCCGGCGGCGGCAGCGATTGCATCTGTTTTAAATATTAAACCCGTTCTCCAGATTCAGGGTGAAAAACTGGATGCTTTTGCAAAAGTGCGCGGTAAAAAGCAGGCGAAGAAAACGATGATCGATGCTGTTGAAAAAGACATGAACGGGCGATTTGCAGGGGAAACAGTATATCTGCGTGTTGCGCATACCTGCTCCGATGAAGAGGGCAAGGCATGGCTGGAGGAATTAAAAGTACGTTTCCCAGGTTATGATATCTATATGGATCGTTTGGCTTTAAGCATTGCCTGTCATACCGGCCCGGGTGCATTGGGTGTGCTTTGCGCGCGTGAACTGCCTGAGTGCGGTCATATTGAATATACGCCATTGTCAGGATATTGATGGAATCAAAATAAGCCGCCCTGCAAAATGCAGGGCGGCTTATTTTGCATTTATGTAGTCATACTTGAAATACCCATTGCATCAAAACGAGCAATATGAGTCCGGGTAATCCCAGAATACCAACAAGCAGTGCATTGAAAAAAGTAACTGCTATATGGATACCCAGTATAGGGCCGAACAGATCCAAGGCAATCAGGGAAAGAAGACCGATCACAGTATTTGCAATTACTTTAAAGGCTAGGCGCAGTGGGGAGGAAAATAATTTGGCAGCAACCAGCATGAGAAACAGAAATGCAATACCAATGAAAAACAGTTCGGCGAAGTTCATGACCCGGGAATGCCATCCTTTCTGGTTATTGGGATTTTGAGTGAATATACGGGGGAGCAGAAACTTCTCTACTCTCTTTGATGCGGTGAAGAAGATAATTATAGCGGCACTGTAAAGCCTTGATCTCATAAACATAAGATTCAATCAGATCCGGATCATTTGTAAAATTAAAGCGATTATAGGCCTGCTCAATTTCGCAACGTGTGTGTGAAAGGGAATGCAGCAAATCATCAAGTTCGGTATCTGCAGATTTTCGTGTTTTGAAAAGTACTGTTTTTTCACCCAAAGCAGCTCACTCCTTGTATCTTTAGCTTATGTTCAGTTTGGACAAATATTCCAGTTACTATACATTCCTTTGAAAAGTTTAGAAAATATGTTACACTGAATAAAATATTTATGGCAAGGAGCCTGTATTTATGGAGCAGCAGGAAGTATACATGCGGCGAGCATTGGAACTGGCAATAGAAGCGGCACAGCATGGAGAGGTGCCGGTGGGATGTGTGATCGTTTTAGATGGGAAAATCATTGGTGAGGGACGTAATCGGCGAGAGGAAAAGCAGAGTACAGCCTCACATGCTGAAATGGAGGCGATTGCACAGGCGAATGCGGCAGTGGGCAGCTGGCGGCTTTCAGATGCAGAGCTTTACGTTACACTGGAACCGTGCCCCATGTGTGCAGGAGCGATTATTAATGCACGGATCGGGCGCGTATGGTATGGAGCACGCGATACAGCGATGGGGGCTGTGGGCGGTGTAATGAATCTGTTTGTGGAAAACTTTCCCAATTGTCCTGCGGCAATCGGTGGAGTTCTTGCAGAGGAGTGTGCTGGTGTGCTGCATGAATTTTTTGAAAATTTAAGGGGAAAAAGATGAAAATTTAATACTTTTGTAATAATTTGTGCTTTGTTTTTTAATATTCTCCCTGTATGCTGATATTCAAGATAGAAATCTTCTTTTCATCAAATTCTTCCATCCAAAATAAAAAGCGAGAACGGGACCCCGTTCTCGCTTTTTATTTTGAGCAATACAGAGAAGGAAAAGCATCTTTTCTATGAAGAAAGAATATAGTATGATGTAATCAAGATGAATTGATAGGAGAATAGAATGAAACGTACAGTATTTACTGCCTGGATATTGGCAGCTGTCATATTTGCTTTGGGTTTTTTCAATATTGCAAAGCATGGTACATTTTCTCATGAGACGCGCGTGGATATACCGGATCCGGGTATGTCTGACAGTGCGGTCATGATACGCGCAAAAATTGATGGCACTGTTCTGGAAATGAATATGGATGAATATTTGCAAGGCGTACTGCGGGCGGAAATGCCTGCATCCTTTGAACAGGAGGCGTTGAAGGCGCAGGCGGTTGCTGCAAGAACGGAGACTTTTTATAAAATAGAGAATGGTCCTTCCGGTAAACATCCGGAGGCAGATATTTGTAATGATATCAACTGCTGCCAAGCGTTTAAAACGGTGGAGGCTGCCCATGAGGCTTGGGGACAGGATGTGGAAAAGTATGATGCAAAGATTGCAACAGCTGTGAGAGAAACGGATGGAATGACGATCCTTTATGGGGACAAGCCCATTTTAGCCGCATTTTTCTCTGCCGCCAGTGGGCAGACGAATCAATCAGGAGATGTTTGGCTTCAAAATCTGCCGTATTTGCAAAGTGTGGAGAGTCCGGAGGGAGAAGGAGAGGTTCCGAACTACTATAGTTTAAAAACTTTCACAGAGGAGGAATTCAAACAGATCCTGCTTGCGCAGTATCCCGAAGCAAAGTTGGAGGGCATTGCTGAAAAGTGGTTCGGTGAAGTGAAGAAAAATGATTCAGATATGGTGATTTCCATGAAAATCGGCGGCGTGGATATGAAGGGAACAAAACTGCGCGCCATGTTTTCTCTGCGCAGTGCGGCCTTTACCGTTTCAGCTGAGAAAGGAAATATCGTTTTCCATGTGACAGGATATGGACATGGTGTTGGCATGAGCCAATATGGTGCCAATGTGATGGCGAAGGAAGGCAAGAAATATCAGGAAATTTTGCAGTGGTATTATACGGGGGTGAACATTGGACCGTATACGCCGACAACCTTGGCAAAGCAGGGATGATATGATAAAATAAAGCAAATTTATACTGAGGTAATGCAGGAAAAAGAGAGAATAGCAGTGAGGGGGGGTGCTCTATATGAAACGGCGGATAGGCGGATGCCTGATGTCTTTGTTATTGATTGCAACTTTTCTCGTCCCCCTGTTGGAAGTGCGCCCGTTGGCTGCAGATAATGTTTATTTTATTTCTGTAAATGATAATCTTTGCCCAATGAATGATGAAACGATGCCATTTTGGTCGGGGGGAGATCTCTATGTGCCCCATACTGTTTTTTCTTCGTACGATTTAGGGATTACCTATTTTAAAACGAATGGTTCACAGAGCGCGCTGCTATATACCAGAGGAAAAATTTTGGAATTTGATCTTGTTAATGGCGGAGCGAATAATAAAGTAGGAACATATTATACAGCCAATGCGCTCTTAAAACAGGGTTATACCTACTTCCCGTTGGCTTTTGTCAGCAATTATTTTGGATTAAAACATTCTGTCATAAATACGGATTTAGTGCCGGTTGTGCGGATTTGCAGTGACAGTGTAGTTTTGTCGGACAGTCGGTTTGTTGATGCGGCATCAACGTTGATGGCGGCGCGATACAGCAGTTATCAGCAAAGTAAGAAACCACCGGTGATTTCTAAGCCGGATGCGATGCAGCCATCGCAAGAAGGCGAAGTGAAAGGTGAAACAGCAAATGCAAAGAAAAACGTGCATGTGACGCTTGGAATTCGCGCACAAAATCCTGAAACTGTTGGCAGAATGCTGGATACATTGGACTTTTACGGATACAAGGCAACTTTCTTTTTTGAGCCGGAAGGACTGGGGAGCTATGAAGATTTTCTTCGCCGGATTGTTGCCTCAGGGCATCGCATCGGGTTTGCCTCGGGCAGCAGCAGTACTGCCCTGAAAAACGGCAATAAAATACTTCGGCACTGTACAGGCACCGTGACTCGCATGACGCTTTCTAATAACACAGCGGAGCTGTCACAGGCAGGCTACGGCACATATACGCCCGCGTTATCGGAAAATAGCATGGGAGAAACACAGTCTGTACGGGCGAATCGGATGTTGAGCCGGCTTGAAAAAAGTAAAGGGAGTGTGCGTGTTTTGATGTGTGGCGATCCCGTGAGTGCAGATGTATTATCGGTGCTGTGTTCACGAATTCATGATGAGAATTATAGTGTCCATGCAGTGAATGAAGTGGACTGCCAGTAAAGGGAAGTTTCGAGAAAGAATAAAAGCACCCTATTTTGCTGGAGGGGGTGGGAATTCACAAATTGTTCAAGAAAAAGTTTGTAATAGTTCGTATAATACACAGTAAGAATATCAAATAATGGGATTTGGCTACATAATGCGGCAATGAACATGGAAAGAAGTGTGGCAAATGGCACGGAATGTTTTAGTTGTGGAAGATGATATCAATATTGCGGATCTTCTGCGGATGTATTTAGAAAAAGAAGGATTTAGTGTACGCATTGTAAACGATGGCAGAGCAGCACTTCAGGAATTTTCTAAAGAGGTGCCGGATTTGATTTTATTGGATGTTATGCTTCCTGTGTTGGATGGCTGGGGCGTTTTAATGCGAGTGCGTGAAACATCTAAAGTACCGGTCATCATGCTGACAGCAAAAGGTGAAACATTTGATAAGGTCAACGGATTGAATTTAGGCGCCGATGATTATGTAGTCAAGCCTTTTGAAATGAAAGAACTGCTTGCAAGGATCAATGCGGTTCTTCGGCGCACAGAGCTGCCCGTGGATACGCGAAAAAAATTGAGCTTTGATAAATTAGTGATTGATTTGGATTCCTATGAATTACTGGTGGATGGTCAAAAGATTGATACGCCGCCAAAAGAATTGGAACTTCTTTATCATATGGCAGAATCACCCAACCGTGTCTACACAAGAAACCAGCTGCTCGATGAAGTGTGGGGCTTTGATTACTTTGGTGATTCCAGAACGGTAGATGTGCATATTAAGCGCTTGCGTGAAAAACTGGAGGGAATCAGTGATCAGTGGGCACTCAAGACGGTGTGGGGTGTAGGGTACAAATTTGAATTGCTTGACGGAGTAAGTTCGGAAACAAAATAAGAGACATGATATCTGTGCTGATGCTTAAGCAATCGGTGAAAAATAGAGAAAGGCGTGAAGTGATTGCGGCCGAAGAGTTTGTATGCTCAGCAGCTGATGCTGACAGCCGGCATGGTAGCATTGGCGATGACTGTATTGGCGGTATCGTTTTTTGCGTTGAGTTATAATTATAGTTTGAATGAAAAACGAAATACCATGCGGCGGGATGTGGAGCTGATTTCGGATTTATCGCGCGATTACTTTACCGGCAGTGATATTTATGGTTACGGTGATTTGAACTTTCGTCAGCTGGCATCATATGTGGCGGATTTATCCGGTGATGAATTGCTGATTTGCAAGACGGACGGTACTGTGCTGCTAACATCAGATGAATATTTGGTAGGAAAACATTTGGTTCTGCCAGAGCAGATTGTGGAAGCTGTTTATGATAAGGGCAGTTATGCCGGTATGACGAACTTGAATGGTGTTTACCCACGGAAATCATTTATGGTCTGTGTACCGGTTGTCAGCGAATACACAGGCCAGATGATCGGCATTGTGGCAGCGATGTCGGATTCCGATAAACTGACGGAGATGTGGCGTGCATTTGCTGGAATATTTCTATTTACTGCGCTGTCAGTTTTATTAACAGCTGTGGTAGCATGCTCGGTAGTAACGGCGCGGCAAACGAAGCCTCTGCAGGATATGGCAAAGGCTGCGCGGCGCTTTGCAGGAGGGGATTTTGATCAGAGAGTTGTGAAATCCGGCAATATCGGTGAAATCGATGAGTTGGCAGATTCCTTTAATGCGATGGCGGACTCGCTGCAA
>JAHHSM010000098.1 GCA_020025175.1 Oscillospiraceae bacterium
GGTTGATCCCCTTTACCCAAAGGATGGTTTTTTCCTTGTGATCATCCTGATTGACATAGCGACTGACGGGATTACCGTTTCGGGACAGCTCTTCTTCCAACGCATCCCACGCGCTTTGGTTGGTGCCCGAGATGGTCTGCACCTCCTCCACAGGACTGGTCGCATATGCGGGCAGTCCCCCCATCTGAAGGGCAAGCGCCAGAGAGAGGCCGGTGCATATATATCGGGATATGCCTCTAAACTTCATTGTCATCCTCCTTTTTCTAACTCTGATGACCGAACTGCGAATATAGGCTTCTCCGAAATGAATCGCATGGAAATGAAACCCGATTTTCCCATTCTGGGAATCAAAAAACGGAAATTCAGTCTTTCAGCTGTTTTTTTATTATAACACAAATCATTTTAGAAAGAAAGGCGGAATCCCGCCTCGGATTTCCAGTCATGGGAAACCGCTTTCCTTACAGGATTTGCACAGTACGCCTTGAACCCTGACAATATCCAGCCACCAAATCGTGAGAACTTGGAAGAGACCACACGAAAAGATGGAGACGAATCCGGAACGCAGGGACAATTTGTGACAGAATCAGGCTACTAGAGCAATTTGCGAAACAGCGAGCATTGTGTAATAGTGATGATGACGTATTGGAAGGAAGAAGGGAAAAATACAACGGATACTTATTTACGCTTGGTAGATTTTTTCTTTTTTTCAGGAGATGTATTATCTGGGCAACGTGGAATGAGCCATGACAAAAATTCGAATATTGGTCCATATAGATAAGGGGCACTTTCGTACGCTATCATGATTTCCTGCTGTGAATATGGTTTATAATAAGGAGTGTTTAGCAGATTTATTATCGCATCATCTTCTCTTTCTATCATTTCGAAAGCTTGTTTTGCTCCTTCAATGCTGTTACACAGCTTTGTTATATATCGTTTTGCAGCGAATTGATTATCCAGCTTATAATAAAGTGCTATCGCTGGCAGAAGCATAAATGCACTATGTTCCATGCGATACTTCTTATAGAGTTGTTCTAGTGCTTGCTGATCTTCTAATGCAGCATAAACAGCCATGAGATCATATCTGCTACCGAGATTATCGTTCGGGTTTAGTCGTAAAATTTCCTCACAGGCTTGTGCTGCTTTTCGAAGTTTGTTCTGCGCAATCAAGGTGCGTACATAATGATGGTATACACGCATATAAGGACGAGTTTCTAAAAGCAAATAAAAATCGCCCATATTCTTTTCCGTTGAAATATCCTGTGCCTGTAACTGTGCCTCACCTTTTTTGAGCAATTTTTCCAGCGCCTTTTGCTGAGCAGCAAATTCCTGGTTTTTGACACAAGCAATTAGTAAATCTGCATCTAACATATCTGGATCGAGCGCCAGTGCTTTCTTAGCATACTTGATTGCATCTATATCTGTTTCTGCCTGTTCAGCCATTTCTAAGAAATCGTATGCATCCTGCGCCTCTTTTTGGGAAAAATCCAGGATTTTTTCAGTTTTTTTGCTCATATATACGCTCCTAATCTTGATTAAAATTCAATTATCATACAGGAATGTTAGGACTGTTTTGGAAAATCGAGAATTTGGCTTTTGCTAAAAAGAATGGTATTCACTGTGTTCAAAATCCTTGCGATACCATCAAGGATTCCCGTATTCTTCACCTTTGCAAAATACAAAATGTAATTATAAGCAAAGAAGATACTGACCGTATAATGTTTGATTTAACTCATTCCCCATACGGTGCACATCGTCCACACTGATATAGCCACGGTGGAGTGCGATTTCCTCCAGACAGGCAACATAGCGCCCGGTATCATCCTGAACTTCCTTGACGCCCATACCAGCTGTCAGAAGATTGTCAGCAGTTCCGGCATCTAACCACACAAAATCGCGATCCAGTTTGATTACATGAAGTTGATTTCTGTTTAAATATTCCAAATTGACATCACTGATTTCCAGTTCCCCACGGGCAGAGGGTTTTAGACCTTTGGCAATTTCAATGACAGAGCTGTCATAGAAGTAAAGCCCCGGAATAATATAATTTGATTTTGGCAAACGTGGTTTTTCTTCGATGGAGATTGCATGACCCGATGCGTCAAATTCAATGACACCAAAGGCACGGGGGTTATGTACATAATAGCCAAATACGGTTGCCCCACCTAATTCGGAAGCCCGTACTGCGGCAGACAGCGTGGATTCCAAGCTGAGACTGTGGAAAATATTATCGCCCAGCACCAGACAGACTGGCTCATCTCCAATGAATCGTTCCCCAATCAACAGAGCGTCTGCAATACCACGTGCAACTTCCTGTACTTCATACGAAATATTGACACCCCAGCGTGTCCCGTTTCCCAAAAGGCGGTAAAATGGGCCCTCTTCTCCGGGCGGGATAATGATAAGAATATCCCGGATTCCGGCTTGCATAAGTACAGCGAGCGGGTAATAAATCATGGGCTTGTCATAGACCGGCAGAAGTGGCTTACAGGTAGGGCGGGTCATGGGATATAAGCGGGATCCCTTGCCGGCCGCCAGAATAATGCCTTTCATGAAGTATACACTTCCTCCCTTTTTCACGGCATATTGCCGTATTTGTTCAACTGAAATGCTGGTATTCTCTGACAGGACTGACAGAGAAAGATTCTATTACCACATTATAGCATACTGATACACACAAGAACAGTATTTCATGGAAAATAAAAAATATGCCTGATTTTGCGCCGAAATGTGGGCAACAGACACGCTTTTTGAACAAAAAAGAATGGAAAAAGACAGGTATTTGTGCTATGATAAAATCATACAGCATATTTTAGGGAAGGGAGACTCGCATGGCTGCGACAAAGAAAAAATCATCTGCGCCTCGCATATCTGGGGATAACAGTACGCAGAAAAAAAATAAATCTCCATCAAGGAAGGGAACTCGACACAAGGCCGCACCAGAAATAGCGCCTGTGGTGCCCCGTGAGATGTGGGCAGTGATTTATGGCGTAATGGGACTTTTGTGCCTGATTGCTGTTTTGAAACGGGATGGCGCTGTGCTGCGCCTCATTCATACCACGTTGGGCGGCATGGTAGGATGGGGCATTTATCTGTGCCCATTTGCCTTGTTTGGAATTGCTGCGCTCCTGCTTGCGCGCCGCAAAGGACCAGTACGCCTGCGTGGTGCAGCAATCGCCTGTACCCCTATTTTATTTGGTGCGTTTATACATGCCCTGCTGTGCGGACCGGATTATACAGATGCTGGACTTACGATGTTCCGATTACTGGGGGATGGCGCAAAATTACAGGCGGGTGGTTTGCTCGCAGGTGGATTATACAGTATTTTACGGTGGGCGTTTTCCGGAATCGGAGCGATGCTGCTAATTGTTATCGGTATGGTTGCGGATATCATGGTTATTTGCCGTCTAACGCCCGGAGCAATATGGGATGCCCTGCGTCCACTCGAATATGAATATGACAGCGACGAAGAACGTGAATTTTATGAAGGCCCGGTTGTTCTGCCGAATGTACATGAAGCAGTTGCAAATCGCCGCGCTCAGCGCGCGGAAAAGCGCGCCATATTTGATATCGCACTTGACGATGAAGAACCAACCGCACCTGCCGTCCCAGAGCTTGTTATGCAGGCTGTTGCGGAGCCGGAGGAAGAATTGCAGGAGGAAAAAGCCGCAGTTGAGGAATGTGTAGTGGATACACCTCTGGATGACATCCTCTCACTGTTTGAAAATCGTGAAACGGTGATGCAGCAAGAATCTGGTGCAGCGCAGAATCATATAGATGCACATACAGACATGCCTCCTTGGAAAGAAGAAAAAAAACCGCGTGTCAAGCAGGATAAGCCGGAAAAAATTTCAGAGGATGAACAGGCAATTATGAATGCACAGATGGATGAAAACCAGAAAGCGCCCCTGATGGTTTATGAGCATCCGCCGATCGATTTGCTAAACCCGTCAAAGGGAGGCACTAAGGGCAATGTGCAAGCAGAATTGACAGAAAATAGTCAGCGGCTTGTGGATACTCTGGAGTCTTTCGGGATTGATGCAAAGATTATCGGGATCGTCCGTGGACCGTCTGTTACACGGTTTGAACTTACCATTGAACGAGGCGTTAAGTTTAGCCGTATTACTTCACTGTCAGATGATATTGCACTATCGCTTGGTGCAGTTTCTGTACGTATTGCACCCATTCCAGATAAAGTGGCAATTGGTATTGAGGTTCCCAATAAGACCACAACAATGGTCAATATTCGTGAGGTGCTTGGCTCGGATACATTTTCTCATGCAAAGTCTCATGTCGCGTTTTCGGTTGGTAAGGATATTACAGGTGCACCAGTTGTGGGTGATATTGCCAAGATGCCCCACTTACTGATTGCAGGTACGACCGGTTCTGGTAAATCAGTATGTGTAAACTCTATGCTCATTTCGCTGCTCTATAAATCCTCGCCAGAGGAAGTACGCCTGATTATGGTTGATCCAAAGATGGTAGAGCTGGGCAATTATAACGGTATCCCTCATCTGCTCATCCCCGTTGTAACAGATCCGAAAAAGGCAGCCGGGGCACTTAACTGGGCGGTCGGTGAGATGGAACGCCGCTATAAACTTTTTGCAGACAATCAGGTGCGTAAATTGGAGGACTTCAACGCCCTGATGCGTCGTAAGAAAGCGGAAGCTGAGCAAATGGAGGGCGGGACACCTGAAGTCTATCAGACTGTGCCGGAAATTGTCATTGTAATTGACGAGCTCGCAGACCTTATGATGGTTGCTGCAAAAGAGGTTGAAACCTCAATTTGCCGTATCGCGCAAAAGGCACGTGCCGCAGGAATGTATCTCATTGTTGCAACACAGCGACCCTCTGCTGATGTTATCACAGGTATTATGAAGGCAAACATTCCTTCCCGCATTGCATTTGCCGTGGCTTCACAAATTGAGTCACGTATTATCCTCGATCAAACGGGTGCAGAAAAGCTGATCGGTAAGGGTGATATGTTGTATGCTCCGCTTGGTGAGGGAAAGCCGCAGCGTATACAAGGTTGCTTCATCTCAAACGATGAGATCGAGCGGGTCATAGAGTTTGTAAAGTCCAATGGTTCAGCAGAGTACAGCGAAGAAATTTTGGAACATATTGAGAAACAAGCCCAGAGCGAGGGGGGCGGTGCAGCCTCTGGAGAAAGCTCTGGCGAGGAGGATGAGCTGCTCATGGACGCCATTGATGTCGTTATAGATGGTGGACAGGCATCGGTTTCCATGCTGCAAAGAAGATTGAAACTTGGATATTCGCGTGCGGCGCGAATTGTTGACCAGATGGAGGAGCGTGGAATTGTTGGACCATTTGAAGGCAGCAAGCCACGACAAATCCTGATTTCCAAAGAGGACTGGCAGGAGATGAAGCTCCGCCGTCAAGGATAGAGAATATATGGTAAGTAATGGAGGGTTTTATCATGGCAATGCAAAAAGTTGATCCGCGTTCTCTAAAGTTCAATCCATTTTCTAAAATTCAGGATCAGTGGGCACTTTTGGGTGCTGGTACGATGGACAAGTTCAACATGATGACAGTCAACTGGGGTGGACTTGGCGTGATATGGTTTAAGGATGTCTGTACAGTCTATGTACGCGAGAGTCGATATACCAAGGAATTTATGGATAAGAATGAGCGATTCACCCTGACATTCTTAAAGGAAGGGCATACGGATGCACTCAAGTTGTGCGGCGAAAAGTCCGGGCGTGATATAGATAAGATGAAGCACTCTGGTCTGACTCCGATCCCGCTCGATGGTACAGTTGGATTTGAGGAGGCAGAACTTACTTTTGTCTGCCGGAAGCTATACCGCGGAGATTTGACCAAAGAAAACTTTATGTATGAGGAGACGCTGCAAAGAGCATATCCAGATGGTGATTATCATACCATGTATATTGGTGAAATTGTGGCAGCGTATGCTGATGAATAAGCGGTTTTAAGTAATGAAAAAGTGCTGACCATCTTGGACAGCACTTTTTCATTGCTTTGAATGAAGCAATTCTGTGTTTGGATGATCTTTACTCCTGGAGAAGATATAGGAGATGATAAAATGAGACAAAGAATAAGCTATGGAGAACGGATTACCATAGTTTATTTTACGAAGTATCGGATTTTGAATCGATTGAGGCACAGTGTTTGTATGGTCTCTTGCCATGGAAATCAATTTTTAGAAAATGAGGGTATCACCTTTATTAAAAGGTTTGCTTTCATCGCAAAGAGTACGGTGTCGCGCCGGCGACGGCGGCATAAGGACTAGAACCTTACGGTGGCTTACTGC
>JAHHSM010000099.1 GCA_020025175.1 Oscillospiraceae bacterium
AACAAATCTTAAATTGTATAGGGGTTCAGAATGTGTCCCTATGGAACGCCGCCCCATTGTGTATGCTCTTTTTATTTACCAACTTGCATCTTCAATTTCATGCTTTTTTGAACGCATCATCAGCTCGGACATAACAGTTTTTAGGTCCTTTCCGTTATACAGGACCTGATAGGCACCTTCCGATATGGGCATTTCAATGCCATATTTTTCAGCCAGGGTCTTAACAGTATCCGTTGCATAGTACCCCTCAACTACAGCACCGATTTCCTTTAGTGCTGCATCAACACTCATGCCCTGACCAATCAAAATACCAGCCCGATGATTCCGAGAATGCATCGATGTACAAGTTACAATCAGATCACCGACCCCCGCAAGTCCAGCGAATGTGTCCCTATGACCACCCATCGCAACACCCAAACGCGCCGTTTCAGTCAATCCGCGCGTCATGAGCAGTGCACGCGTATTATCACCGAAACCCAAGCCGTCACATACACCATAGCACAGCGCAATAACATTTTTGAGTGCAGCAGCCAATTCAACTCCAACAATATCCGGACTGGAATAAATACGAAAATGTTCATTCATAAACACATTCTGCACAATTTCTGCCGCTTCACGATCGACAGAGGCTGCAACACATCCGGTTGGAATTTTGCGAGCTACCTCTTCTGCATGGGACGGTCCAGATAACGCCACCAAACGGCATCGACCATTTGTCTCTTCGTCAATGACCTGTGAAAGGCGCAAAGAAGTTCCTTTCTCAATACCTTTGGATACAGTAACAATAATGGTTTGATCAGCAAGATATGGTGCAGCTTCTTTTGCGGTTTCACGAACCGCGAAAGAAGGCGTTGCAAAAACAACCATATTCTTTCCGCGAACGCAAGAAATATCAGATGTAATTTTCAATTCTTCAGGAAGCAAAACGCCTGGCAGCAAAGCATTCTCGCGCGTTGTGCTAAGTCGCTCCGCTTCCTCCGCTTTGTAAGACCACATCGTGACATCATGACCATTTTCTACTAAAATCAGAGCAAGCGCTGTTCCCCAGCCGCCGCTGCCAACAACTGCAATTCTCATTTCGAAGCACCACCCTTTCTGTGCAGACTAAACTTATTTTCCGTCCCATGAAGCAGTCTGTCAATATTCGTGCGATGTGCGTAAATCATCAATCCCACAGTGATCGCAATGATGACTTCGTACACAATATTGTGATGAAAGCACCACAGCGCAATCAAAAAAGCAACCAATGACAAAACCGAGCCAAGCGATACATATTTTGTCAGAAGCACCAGAATCAAAAAGACGCCAAATGCAATCAGCGCAACGCGCCAATCTACAATCAATCCTGCAGATACACCTGTTAAAATGCCCTTTCCGCCGCGAAAACCAAAAGTAACCGGATACAAATGCCCGATTAGGACAAACATCATGCCCAAGACCTTTCCCAGCATTGGATTTCCGAGAAAATGGCCAAAAATCAATCCGCCAATCAATGTGGCAATAATACCTTTCAGTATATCGATCGCCAAAACGCTGACAACGCCTTTTGTGCCATAGGTGCGATAAAAATTTGTCAAGCCGGCATTTCCGCTTCCGTGCGTCCGAACATCTTCTCTGAAAATATATTTAGATGTAATGATTGCGCCATTTAAGCAACCAAGAAAATACGCAATGACCGCCGTAATGCCACCAAAAAGCAATAATTCTCCAACATTGCATGACGCAGAAAAAACATCTATCGGCATGGTTAATCCTCCTTATCGCCTTTTTCACGAATCGACAGAACGATCGGAGTCCCTTCCAAACCAAACACGCTGCGCAGCTGATTTTCAATATAGCGCTGATAAGAATAATGGAAGAGGCGGCTGTCGTTACAAAAACATACAAAATGCGGCGGCTTAATGCCAACCTGTGTCATATAATAAATTTTCAAACGACGCCCCTTATCCGTAGGCGGCTGTACACGAGTCTGTGCATCAGACAGCACGTTATTCAACATACCCGTTGTAATGCGCACCGCAGCTTGATCATTTACATAGTTGATCAATTCAAACAAGCGATCCACACGCTGACCAGTCAGTGCGGAGATAAACACAATAGGAGCATATGTCATGTATGCAAGATCATGGCGCACTTTTTCACGGTATGCATCCATTGTCTTTCCATCTTTATCAACTGCATCCCACTTGTTCACCACGATGATACAGGCTTTTCCGGCATTATGCGCAAGACCGGCAACCTTAGTATCCTGCTCCGTGACACCTTCCTGTGCATCAATCATAATCAGACACACATCACTGCGTTCAATCGCCATAGTAGCGCGGAGCACACTGTATTTTTCGACATTCTCCTCCACCTTCGACTTTTTGCGCATACCTGCTGTATCGATGAAAATATATTTGCCTTTACTATTTTGGAACTTGGAGTCAATCGCATCACGGGTAGTACCAGCAACATTGCTGACAATCATGCGTTCCTCCCCAAGAATACGATTGGTCAAAGAGGACTTACCAACATTTGGCTTACCGATCAATGCAACCTTGATATAGTCGCTGTCCTCTTCTTCATCATAGTTCGCAGGGAAATATTGAACACAGGCATCCAGCAAGTCACCTGTACCATGACCGTGTACAGCTGAAACAGCAATCGGATCACCTAAACCGAGATTATAAAATTCATAGATATCAGGATTCAAGTGGCCTGTACTATCCATTTTATTAACACCAAGTACAATTGGCTTTCCACTGCGAAGGAGCATATTCGCTACTTCCTGATCAGAAGCCGTAACACCGGTTTTTATATCACACAGGAAGATAATTACCGTAGCATTATCAATTGCGATCTGAGCCTGTTCACGCATAAAACTCAGAATCTCATTATCTGTATTCGGTTCAATACCACCGGTATCCACCAAAGTGAAGTGGTGTCCATTCCAATCTGTCTCTCCATAAATACGGTCACGAGTAACACCCGGTGTATCCTCGACAATAGACAGACGCTGCCCCACCAGTTTATTAAACAGCAAGGACTTACCAACATTGGGACGTCCAACAATAGCTACAATTGGCTTTGCCATAGGAATCCATCTCCCCTCTTAATACTCTAATTCAAAAATCGAATCCACAAGAGAAAAGCCATCTCCCTCTGAAACAACTACGGGAATATGCAGTCTTTCCTCTACATCGCTGACATGATAATCGTCCAAAAATACGTCTCCGCCATGGCGAAGCATGCTTGATGGGATCAGCAAACGATCACCTAATGGTTTTCCTTCAAGCTGTTCCATCAAATCGGTTGCTGTAACCAAACCAGCTACATCAATCGTTGTACCAAAGAAATTGTTTTCAATTGCATAAACCGTTCCATTGACAGCAGGACAGTGCTCCTTTGCTTTTCTGATCAACGAACGGATAAATGGTGCCACCAAGCAGCCTGTCCCGATTGAAAACGGTCTGCATGGTGTATCTGCATCCAGCTGATGCAACGCACTCATAAACTCATTTTCCATAGAGCGGAGCATGCCAACACCATTTTCAAGCTGGGCATATCCTTCATAGTATTCCTCATCCGGAAAGGGGCGCTTCGCCTTTATAAAAAGTTCATCAGAACAGAAAAATAATCTTGTCCCAAATTTTTTCAGGCATTCTTCTCCAAAAGGAATCACACAGTCCAAAATTTCATTTGCGACTTTCTCATCAACCACCGGCATCTTATATAGACCTTTGCGGTATTTTGTAATGCCGACAGGCACAATCGCACAGCTTGCAACACCCATGTCCGCAAGATCCTGCATACTGCGCACAAGCTCTTCTCCATCATTTAATCCAGGACAGACAACAATCTGACAATTCATCACAATCCCTGCTGCTGCAAGCTTTTTCATATATTCCAGCCCTTTTTCCGCAGCTTTGTTACCCAGCATAATATTACGCAATCTAGGATTTGTTGTATGCACAGAAATATTAATCGGGCTAATACGCAAATCAATAATGCGCTGCGCTTCACGCTCGCTGAGGTTTGTCAACGTTGTATAGTTTCCCATCAAAAAGGATAAGCGCGCATCGTCATCCTTAAAATACAACGTATCACGCATATTGGGCGGCATTTGGTCTACAAAGCAGAAAAGGCAATGGTTGGAACAACACCGCTCCTCATCCATCAGATAGGTTTCGAAGTTCAATCCGATATCTTCGCCTTCAGATTTTCGAATCTTCACACTGCGCCGGTGACCATCCTCCGCTTGTATCACAAGCGTCAATTTTGGATCATAGACGTAAAACCGATAATCCAGCACATCTTTGATTTCTTTTCCATTGATCGAAATCAAAGTTTCTCCAACACGGATCTTTGCACGCTCAGCAGGCGACCCATGGTCAATAGATGAAATTTTCCCAGACACGGTTTCACTCTCCATTCGTTATAGTAAAAGCACTATAAAACCACAATACTTATTATAAACAGTTTTCGCAACTATCGCAATGCAAAAATAAAGAGGGGAAGAATTTTTCTTCCCCTCTGCATTTTCACAAAGCAAATTACTGTTCGTCAGCCTGAACTGCCTTAACCTGACGACCATTATAGTAACCGCACTCAGAGCACATTCTATGAGGCATGTGCAGAGCACCGCACTTGGGGCACTTGACCAGTGCAGGAGCGCTCAGCTTCCAAACGGAGCTACGTCTCTTGTCGCGTCTTGCTTTAGATACTTTTCCCTTAGGTACTGCCATTTCCCGTGACACCTCCTTGGTAAGAAACTGCTTGGAGCAGTGTATTTTTAGAATTTACGCTTCGTCTTCATCTTGCTGTAACAATTTAGCCAATACAGCCAAACGCGGATCTGCTTCCTTTTTGCAGGTGCATTGACCATGGTTTAGGTCGACACCGCATACAGGGCAAATGCCTTTGCAATCTTCGGAACAAAGGATTTTTGTATCCATCCCGAGAATAAATGCTGTGCGTGCTAAGTCTTCAACATCGACATAACCATCTTGCAGAAGGATGATTTCATCATCTGCTTCATCCTCATTAGCCAGCTCTTCGGCAAGCATATGCTCGAAGTGGACTGTTTTAGGAATAACCAACGCTTTTCCGCATCGATCACAAAAAGTATGCAATGTTGTTTCCGCCTTGCCCGTTAAAACCAGCACGCCTGCCATATTGCGCACGCTTCCCGTCACCACAACGGGCTGAGCAACTGGGCAACACCCACCGAATTCCACAGAAGAAAGATCCATCGAGAACTGGAAACTTAACTTTTTTCCGGGGGTATTGATAATTTCACGAACTGATAAAAGCATAATACACCTCACAATGGTACGGGTAGTATTATAGTGGAGATCTTAGAAAATGTCAAACATTTTTTTAAATTTTTTCCAAACATTGTTTAAAATCAATCTTTTCCCACTATTTTCATATTTTTTTAGGATATGTTTTCACCCTACCCTATGTTATAATAGAAATATTATATTATGCATGATTCGGAGCGTGAGGCATTTGAAAGAAATCAAAATTGGGAAAAATGATGCAGGTCAGAGATTGGATCGCTTTATTGCAAAAAGCGTCCCCCTGCTGCCGCCTTCCCTTTTGCAAAAGTACATTCGATTAAAGCGCATCAAAGTCAACAGCAAAGGCAGCAAACGCGACGTGCGGTTAAAGGAAGGCGATTTGCTTCAGCTATATATCAATGATGAATTTTTTGATCAGCCAAACGAATATAATGCGTTTCTGATGATCGCAAACCCAAATGTAGACATCGTTTATGAAGATGAAAATATTATACTCGTAAATAAACGCCCCGGTCAAGTTGTCCATACAGATGAAAGCGAAAGCGTAAATACACTGATCAATCACATTCAAGCATATCTCTATCAAAAGCGAGAATGGAATCCGCGTTGGGAAAATGCATTTGCTCCAGCCTTATGC
>JAHHSM010000100.1 GCA_020025175.1 Oscillospiraceae bacterium
TGCGGTGTTTTTGCATATTCAAGAGATTATCGGCTGATAAAAAGAGAAAAAGTTAAAATCGGCTGGCCATTGTTGTTTTATGTCCAAACACTTTGCTAGTGCATGGCGGTTCCCTCCTAAAGCTACCGTTGCAAAGCGCGTAACAATGCAGTCACTTTACGACGGATTTTTTCTTTTACCGCCGCGCGGCAGCTCTTTCACTTTTATTTTAACCGGAAATTCTTACAGAAATGTCATAAACACACCCTGTTTTGGCAAAATAGCAAGCAGAAACCTCAAAAATGCGTGAGATTTCAAATTTATGATGAAGGCCGGAAAAACACCTCCTTTCGGCTTTCATCAGTCTTGTAACTTGTTTATTACGGAAACATCTACATTACTCCGAAGTCCTCAGCCGTTCTACCACAGTTCCCCTGTTAAAGAACCGGAGAACGATCAGCGGAATAACCGCAGCCAGCAGCAGATAAAGCGCACCAATGACCAGAACCGGAATCAGCGTAATGTGCAGGGTAAAAAACCACATGGAAGGACCGTTTAAAGCGCTCTTTAGCACCGTAACTGCCAGGAGCGCTGCGACGGCTCCGCCAATGATGTCCGCACCTGCGGCGTAATAAATGCCCTCATAGACCATCAGACGGCGAAGCTGCTTACCTGTCATCCCAATGCTCTGCATGGTGGCGAACTCATGGTGTCGGGTAATGATGTTGGTAATAATCATATTGGTAAAGTTAATCAGTCCCGCAAAGGCCATGATACAGCCAATCAGGCCGCCGATAACCAAAATCATACTGCGCACCGAATCAAGCTGCTCTTTCAATAGCTTTGTGGAAGTATAGGCAACCGAAGAATGTTCGCTCACATAGCTGCTCAAAAATTCCTCCATCTGCGGCTGCAAGGCTTCATCCACATTGAATCCATAAGTCAGCAGCGTGGGGGTGTCATAGATTTCCCTAAATATCGTGTCTGGCAGATACACAAAAGGGGCATCACCGGCGATTTGCACCTGGGCTGTGGTAGCTGTCGGCGTTTCGGTTTCCGTTCCCACGAGGATTGCCTTTGCAAGGATGGTACTGGTTTTGACCAGTTCGCCGTCTTTATAGAAAGAAATGCAATCTCCAATCTGCAGCTGATTGTTCAGCGGTGTGTTATTTGGTTCTTCTGTCAATTTGTCGATGGGGCAGCCAATAATGACATATTCTCCGGTAGCCATTTTCTGTTTTAAGATTTCAGCATCTTTTTCGCCTTCAAAGATACGCATATCTGCCCAAAAATTTTCGGAGGCTCCCATCACATTCCCAAAATAGCGTTTTTCAGTATCAGAGGTGGTTTTCAGACCATATCCCTGATAGCTTTGATTCACAACGCCTTCTTCCTCATGGAATAATTCTATACCGCTTAAATCTTCAAAACCATAGTCAACCAGTACATTTCTATCATCTTTTGTATTTCGGTAGAGATAGCGTGCATCCTTAACTCCGGGCTGTTCGGAAATCAGATCCACTGCTTGTTGGGAAAGCGTATCTTTGTGGTGCTGAACACTTTCTGTTACATTGAATGCGGCAGAGTTATAGACATTAAAATCTGTTCTGGTAACACGGTTCACCCACTTTTCTTCATCAAGGCTTTGCGTCACGATGATGATAGAGTTAAACAGGACAATGCACAGAAGCAGGGAAATCATGATGAACGCTGAACGCCGGCGATTGCGCCCCAAATTGGAAAAGGCCATGCGGGATAGCTTTACCCCATTGGTACGCTTGGAAGTTTTCTTTTTATGCGCGTTCTGCCCGGTGTAGCGGATTGCCTCCAGGGGAGAAATCTTTGCCGCCTTTTTTGCAGGTTTCCGAGTGCTGATAAACACGGTCAGAATCGTAAAGATGGCGGCAATAACAAAGATCAGCGGTGAAGTAGATACGGATGTACCCACCATAGAGTATTCAAGGTTAATGATCTCTGTCACGATGGGAAGCAGCATCCAGCCGGCAAAGAAACCGGAGATCAGACCGATGGGCAGTCCAATCAGCGTGAGCCAAACTGCCTGACGGTTCACGATGCCCTTGATCTGCCGTGTGGAAGTACCAATCGTCCTCAGCAGACCGTATTGCCAAACATCCTGCATCACAGAAATATCAAAAATATTGTAGATCAGCAGATAGCCGCATATGACAAACATCAGGATAAAGACAATGGCGAACAGGATAAACTCAGATGAAGCCAATCCCTGGGATATTTGATTTTCAGAGGCAAGAACGAAATTGTCCGCGCTCATATCCTCTGGATTGCCGCCAATGGAGTAAACAAACGCATCCAACTGTTCCTTGACATTTACTTTATTCTTCAGCACAACATTGGAAAAAGTAACGCCGGATATTTCATGATCTACCGCATAAGTGTTCTGGATCACATCCGGGTTTTCTTTGATAAACTGCTCTGAAACAGTCGCAACACTCACAGAATCACTGCTTGCTTCCCACCAGCCGGAAAGCACCATGTCATAATGATAGGTCTTACCCCTGACTTCAAATTCCAGAGGAACTTCTGCTCCAATTTCTGGTTCCACTCCAAGGGCTTTCAAGGCCAGTTCGGTAGTTGTAATTTCATTTGCCCTTTCTGGTGCTTTTCCATGTGTTGGTACACAAAATGTAAGTTCTTGTTGTATGCTATCAGCGTAATTTAATTCAATGGAATGCCCTATAGAGTTGCTTGCATAGCCAATCACGATCCGATGACCTGCCAGCTCTACAAAATCACTGTTTTTCAGTTGCTCAAATTGTTCCTCTGTCATATACCCAAAGGTTCCGTCCCCCTTGCTGCCTTTCTGCATTTGCAGGGAGAGCTGAATGGAGGACGCCATATTGAACGCCAGAGAAGTGATAGAGGTGAATAAGAAAGCAGTCAGGATGATTGCCAGCAGCGCAGCCAGATTGCGGACCTTATTTTTCCTAAAATAGCGTTTGGATAGTTTGGTAATCTCTTTGGAATTATTGTTGCCAAATAAAATATCATTCATCTTGCCAGCCTCCTTTACTGCACGATTTTACCATCCTCGATCCGAATGATACGATCAGCAAGCTGGGCAATCTCATTGTTATGCGTAATCATCACGATGGTCTGGTGGAATTTCTGGCTGGTGGTTTTCAGAAGTCCCAGCACATCGGCGCTGGTCTTGCTGTCTAGGTTGCCAGTCGGTTCATCGGCCAGTACAATAGCGGGCTTTGACACCAGAGCGCGGGCAATGGCTACGCGCTGCTGCTGGCCGCCTGAGAGGTTGTTGGGCATATTGTTCAGCTTATCCTCAAGCCCCAGCAGCTGCACCACTTCTTTCATAAACTTTTTGTCTACCTTGTTTCCGTCCAATTCCACAGGCAGCACGATGTTTTCGCAGACATTCAGCACCGGCACCAGATTGTAGTTTTGAAAGATAAAGCCGATTTTCCTTCTGCGGAAAATGGTCAGTTCCTCGTCTTTGAGTTTGGACAGTTCCCTGCCATCCACGACCACCCGGCCGGAGGTGGGCACATCCAGCCCGCCCATCATGTTCAGCAGCGTGGATTTGCCGCTGCCGGAGGTTCCCACGATGGCTACAAATTCGCCCTTTTCAACGGAGAGGCTCACACCGTCCAAGGCTCTGGTAATGTTCGGCTTTGCGCCATAATATTTTCTCAGTTCAGTCGTTTGCAAAATGTTCATTAAGAACACCGTCCTTCCTTTTGTTAAACCCATTATAACGACCAAACCTCACAGAAATGTCACGATTCACAGAGAAATTCGCTAAATTCAGCCCCAAATATCACGAACCTGTGATATTTCAATTTTTCGGGGCGCACTCAATCTACTTTCGGAGCAGGAAAATAGAAAAGCTTGAGCCTTTTCCAACCTCTGATGCCACCCGGATATAACCACCCTGCAATGTCACGATTTCGCGGGCCAGATACAGGCCAATCCCAATACCATCCACATCATGCACCGCATCTTCACGGTAAAACCGTTTGAAAATGGCCCCCTGATGCTGCTCTGAAATGCCGATGCCTGTATCGGCAATGTCGATCTTCACATACATCTCCCAGCACTCCACCGACACGCGAATCTGCCCGCCTGCCGGGGTGTACTTTACTGCGTTATCCAGAATGTTGAACAGGGCTTCGCTTGTCCATTTTCTATCATGGTGCGCATCCAAATGCTCCGGGCATTCCACCTGAACATCTATCTGTTTCTTTTCAGCATTGAGCAAAATCCCGCCCAGCGCAGCAGCGAGGGTATCATAAACCGACTGCTGTTTTTTCTCCAGCAAAATGACTCCCGTTTCCAGTCGGGAGGTTTTGATCATGGCCTGCATGAGAAAGTCCAGCTTGTCAAGCTGACTGGCCTGGGCTGTCAGAAATTCCTTTTGCTTCTGTGGGGGAACCTGGTTTTCAAGCAGCGTGTTGTTGATCATCTTCAAGTTGGCAATCGGAGTTTTGACCTGATGGGAGATGTCAGAAATCAGCTCCTGCAGGTCAGCCCGTTCTTTTGCGATGCTATTTTTATTTTCCTGCATGACCTCGTACAGCTGCCCCAGCCGGTAGTCGATTTTATAGAACAGACTTTCTTCGCAGACAGTCTGCTTTGTCCGTATATCCCCGGAGAGCATATCATCCATCTGTCCACAAAAGGCATCGGAGAACAAAACCAGTTTCCGGCGAATCAGAGCCACAAAGACGATAACGCAGAGCAGAACAAAGATACTGAACAGGAACACATACCAGACAGCAGTTGTATTCCGGGTCAGCAGATAAACAGCGGCGGAAACTGCACCAACCGCCAGCAGCAAAAGCATTCCCAAAAGGATACAGGCTTTGTTGACGGAGAGTTCTCGCATATTCATTTCAGCGCCCCTCCAATCCACATATAGCCCATACCGTACACAGTCTTGATGTACTGGCGGCCCTCCGTTTCAATTTTGCTGCGCACCCGGCTGATAGCTGAGGTGAGGGCGTGTTCATCCACAAAGTTTCCATCAGCATCCCACAGCTTTTCAAGCAATATCTGCCTGGTCAAAACATTCTGCGGATTTTGGGTCAGGATTTTCAACAGCCGGTATTCCAGTGGAGTGAACACCAGCACCTTGCCGGACAGGGAAGCATTCATTTCCGAGAAATTGATAGACAGTGCATCGTCCACATAGCAATCACCGCCGCCAGATTGTTTTGCCAGCCGCTCCAGTACCACGGACAGCTTTTTTTGAAAGACACTCATAGGAAAGGGCTTAGTCACATAGTCCTCTGCGCCCAGCTCATACCCTTTGAGCATGTCGCTCTCCATATCATTTGCAGTCAGGAAGATCACCGCCGTATCCGGCCGGTATCCCTTTACCTCACGGCAGAAATCAAAGCCGTTCCCATCCGGCAGGTTTACATCCAGCACGATCAGGGCATAGTCCTGCTTGGTCAAAAAATTACTGGCTGCTGATTTTGTCAATGCAGAGTCCACAACATAGCCCGCAGTATCCAGATTATAGCACAAGGTGTTATTCAAAAGCCGGTCATCTTCGACTACCAAGATCCGCATCTTATCACACTCCTTCATTTTAGTGTAGCATCCAAATGTCACAGAAACCTCACAGGAAATCGTTTTTTCTGCGAGGATCCAACGTTGTACTGCTCTGCTAATTGTCTAACTGCTATGTGCTCATCCAGATGCTTCCGGATAATTTCGAGTTTTTGCTCCTTTGGCCATTTGCGATGTGGCGTTCCCTTTTTACCCATGGCTCATGCCTCCTTTTCTTTTATTATACTTTGGATCTGTGAATAGAAAAAGTAGACACCCACACTTTTTGTGAGTGTCTACTTTTATTTTACAGGTTCACAGGCATTTGCTTTGCGGCAGACTTTTTTTCTATTCTCTAAGCAGGGCAACCGCCAC
>JAHHSM010000101.1 GCA_020025175.1 Oscillospiraceae bacterium
GCTCAGATGTAGCCATTTTGTAGCCACTAAAAACAGAGAATCCCGGAAAGCCCTATATTTTGTGGGCTTTCCGGGACTCTAAAACACTTATTCGATTATTCCCACTCAATGGTGCCGATGGGTTTGGGGGTCAGGTCGTAGCAGACGCGGCAGACGCCGGGGACCTCTGCGAGGATACGGTTGGTAATCTTCTGCAGAACATTCCAATCAATTTCAGGAACAGTTGCGCTCATTGCATCTACGGTGTTCACTGCACGGATAATGACAGGCCAATCCCATGCACGCTTGCCGTCGCGTACGCCGGTGGCACGCATATCAGGAACGACAGTGAAGAACTGCCAGACCTTGCCGGTCAGACCCGCATTGTCAAATTCTTCGCGGAGGATTGCATCTGCCTCACGCAGAGCGTGCAGACGATCGCGGGTGATGGCACCCAGGCAGCGAACGCCCAGTCCGGGACCGGGGAAGGGCTGACGGTTGACCATGGAAGCGGGCAGACCCAGAGCAGTACCTACAACACGGACTTCATCCTTGAACAGCAGACGGACAGGCTCGACCAGCTCGAACTGCATGTCTTCGGGCAGACCACCGACATTGTGATGTGCTTTGACACCATCGCTCTCCAGAATATCGGGATAAATGGTACCCTGTGCCAGGAAAGAAATACCTTCCAGCTTGCGTGCTTCTTCATCAAATACCTTGATGAATTCACCACCGATAATCTTACGTTTTGCTTCGGGCTCATCAACGCCTGCCAACAGATCCAAAAACCGATCGGTTGCATCAATATAGATCAGGTTTGCATCCAGCTGATTCTGGAAAACTTCGATGACCTGCTCGCTTTCGCCCTTGCGCATCAATCCGTGATTGACATGCACGCAGACGAGCTGCTTACCAATTGCCTTGATCAGCAGAGCTGCGACAACGGAAGAATCAACACCGCCGGACAGTGCCAGAAGCACTTTCTTATCACCAACCTGAGCGCGAATTGCCTCGATCTGCTCTGCGATAAACTTTTCAGCCAGTGCAGGGGTGGTAATACGTTCCATAGTTTCAGGACGCTTATTGTTCATTCAAAATACCTCCATTTTATTTATCAAATTTATCATACAAATTTACGATGAGTTATTGGTTGATCAAGCCTTTTTATGGGCATCGATCAAATCGATGAAATGGTCAAACAGGAAATGCGTATCCAGAGGACCACCAGCAATATCGGGTTGGAACTGCACGCCGAATATATTCTTGCTGTATGCAATGCCTTCACAGCTGCCATCATTTGCGTTTACATAGGTTTCAACCGCGCTCTCAGGCAGCGTTTCGGATACAACTGCATAGCCGTGGTTTTGAGTGGTAATATAAACATGGCCATTTTCCAGATCCTTGACAGGCTGGCTTGCACCGCGGTGACCGTAGTGCAGCTTTTCGGTTTTGGCACCCTGTGCCAGAGCGAGCAGCTGATGGCCCAGACCAATGCCGAACATGGGAAGACCGGAAGCGATAAGCTTTTTAATTTCTTCAATCAAAGTTGTGTTTTCTGCGGGATCACCAGGACCTGCACTGAGCAGGATGCCGTCGGGAGCATAAGAGAGGATCTCTTCTGCAGTTGTATTGGCAGGAACACGAATGACCTTGCAGCTGCGCTGCACAAGTGCGTGCGCCATACTTTCTTTGGTGCCGAAATCCCAAAGCACAACGGTGCGCTCACCATCTCCGGCAGTTTCGTAAGCCTCAAAGCTGCTGACCGCAGCAACGGCATTTTCAAGCTTGAATGCCTTGCAGCGCGCAACGCCATCGGCTACCTTGTTCTGATCGGTGGTAATAAAACCGTTCATTACACCTGTTTCGCGGATGATTTTGGTCAAACGGCGCGTATCAATGCCGCAAAGACCGGGAATACCCTGCTCTTTGAGAAAAGCATCCAAAGTCCCTTCGCTGCGGAAGTTAGAGGGTGCCTCGCACCACTCACGGCTAATGTATGCGGTCAGCCAGGGACGTGGACTTTCAAAGTCGGAGGGGATGATGCCATAGTTACCCATCAGGGGAAATGTTTGAACAACGATCTGGCCGTAATAGCTTGGATCGGTCAAAGTTTCAAGATAACCGACCATGGCGGTGTTGAATACGATTTCGCCAACAGCATCAACATCTGCGCCAAAGGAAAACCCTTCAAACACTTCACCGTTTTCCAATACCAGATATGCATTTTTTGCCATAGGAAAGACCCCTTTCTTAGAGAATATCATAAAAAGAGTTATGATTTTCTGATTCTCAGTAGTGCATCTGCGTCATAATATTGTTTCACATCAATGCATACAATTATGTGTGCGGAAAGGAAAATACTATATAGAAGATCCAAATAAAACCCTTTAAAAAAAGAACCTTCGCACAAAATTTTATTATGCTTTATTATACAACAAAGCATGTACTGAGAGCAAAGATATTTTTGCAAAAAAAGTCAAAGAATAATTAATCTATCTTTAGCTCATTTTTTTGCATATTCTACAAAAAATAGCTGGTGTATATCCTGTAAACGTAAAAAATATAGATAAAATGTATAAAATTATTGTTAATAAGAATAAAATGTAGTATAATTTATACAAAACAAAGCGTGTATGCTTCAGAAAGATAGGAGGGCCCATATGAAACTAAGCTTTTTCGGTGCTGACCGTTGTGTAACTGGCAGCTGCCATTGTGTGGAAGTGAATGACAAAAAGATTCTGATCGATTGCGGTTTGCAGCAGGGGCGAGATGAACTGGATAATGATGAGCTGCCGTTTAACCCTGCCGAGGTTGATTTTGTACTGATTACCCACGCGCATATCGATCATTCGGGACGTGTACCGCTGCTTGTGAAACAGGGGTTTCATGGAACGATCTTAACGACCCGTCTCACAGCACAGTTGCTGGAGATTATGCTGCAGGACAGTGCGCATATTCAGGAAAGCGATGCGATGTGGCTCAACCGCAAGGGAAAGCGTGCAGGTAAGGAAGAAATTGAGCCGCTGTATACCATTGCAGATGCGATGAAGGTAAAGGAATATCTGGTAACGTGCGAGTATAATCAGGAAATTGATTTGTGCGAAGGTGTCAAGGTTGTTTTTACGGATGCAGGACATCTGCTGGGTTCTGCCAGCATTACGCTGACGATGACAGAAGACGGAACGACAAAAACAATCGTATTTTCCGGCGATATTGGAAACCAGGATCAGCCTGTCATTCGCGATCCCGTTCTGCTGAAGCGGGCTGATTATGTGGTCATGGAGAGCACTTATGGCACACGAGAGCACGAAGAGGTGCCCAGCTACACAAAGGACCTTGCCAAAGTGATTGACAGAACGCTGGGGAAGGGGGGCAACGTCATTATTCCCTCCTTTGCTGTAGGCCGTACACAAGAGCTTTTATACTTTATTCGTGAAATCAAAGAGCAGAATCTTGTGAAATCTGTGCCGAACTTCCCGGTCTATATCGACAGCCCTCTGGCACGGGAGGCAACGGAAATTTTTGCAGGAGATCTGACCGGCTATCTTGATGAAGAAGCCATTGCACTGGTGCAGGGCGGTATCAATATGTTCCTGTTTCCGAATTTGATGATGACCTCGACCAGTGAGGAGTCCAAAGCACTGAATATGGATATGACGCCCAAGGTCATCATTTCTGCATCGGGTATGTGCGATGCAGGACGTATTCGTCACCATTTGAAGCACAATCTGTGGCGCAGTGAGTGTACGATCTGCTTTGTTGGTTTTCAGGCACCCGGGTCCTTGGGAGCACGTTTGCTGGAGGGTACAAAATCGGTAAAGCTCTTTGGTGAAGAAATTTCTGTGCATGCAGATATTATTAAATTCCATGGATTGTCTTCTCACGCGGATTTGTCAGGACTGCTTGAATGGGTTCAATCTTATGCACCGAAGCCGGAGCATGTCTTTGTGGTGCATGGCGATGCAGAGGTTGCGCCGGTATTTGTACAGAATCTGAAAGACCGCGGATTTGACGTGCATGCGCCGCAGTATACGGAGGTATACGATCTCGTGAGCAATCAAATGATTTCTGCAGGTTATACGCCGGAACGCAGAAAGACGGTGATGATGGATAAGGGCTCACCGGCATATCAAAGACTTATGAATGTTGGCTTGCTGCTGCAGCAGACCATTGAGCATAATAAAGGCGGAACCAATAAGGATCTTGGAAAGTTTGCAGATCAGATTCGTGCATTGATCGAAAAGTGGGATCGATAAAAGCGAATAGCAAGGAATTATAGAATAGGAAAGAACGGCTCTGCATGAAGTCTTGCTTGCGGCAGAGCCGTTCTTGCTGTAAAATATAAAATGGTAAGCAATTAGAATTTGCATGATTTGTACTGTGATGATAGAAAAGGAGTCACCGTTTTTTATGGATGACATTAAAAAAAATGAAGTTTATACCGTAACTATTGAGGGCTATTCCAGCGAGGGCCTTGGCGTTGCCAGATTGAATGGCAGAGTGCTGTTTGTCCATGGCGGCGTGGCTGGCGAAACATGCAATGTGCATGTGATGAAGGTGCTGAAAAATGTAGCCTTTGCAAAAGTAAAAACGATTCATACAGCGTCTGTACATCGCGTGGAGCCAGAATGCCCGTATTTTGGAAAATGCGGCGGCTGTACTTATTGGCATATAGATTATGAAGAGGAGCTTTCTGCCAAACGGCAAAAGGTCTGGGATGCATTGACCCGTCTGGGTGGACAGACGCTCACCGACCTGCCGATTTTAGGCAGCGGCCAGATTTTGAACTACCGAAACAAGGTGCAGTATCCGGTGGCACCGCCGGACAAAATCGGATTCTATCGCGCCCGGACGCATGATGTGATCCCGGTGGAGGCCTGCCGTATCCAGAGCGGCGCGGCAGAAAAAATTGCTGCGGCGGTGCATGACTGGATGGTGGAGCATCAGATTGCGGCGTACAATGAATATACCCATCAGGGCTGGCTGCGGCATCTTTATGTGCGCACGGCGAAAAGCGGCGCGGCGCTGGTGTGTCTGGTGGCAACGAGCGAAAAAATGCGCGGGCAGAAAGAGCTGATTGCGGCAATCCGCAAGGCGTGGCCGCAGACCGTGGGCGTGCTCCTCAATCTCAATAAAAAGAAGGGTAATGTGATTTTGGGGGATCGGTATCAAACGCTTTGGGGACAGGATTACCTTCTGGATACCCTGTGCGGACTTACTTTTAAATTATCAGTGCCTTCTTTTTATCAGGTCAACCACGATCAGGCAGAACGGCTGTACGAAACGGCAGTGAAGTTTGCGGATCTGCACGGAGAGGAAACGGTTTTGGATCTTTATTGCGGCACAGGCACTATTACACTGACCCTGGCAAGGCATGCCAAGCATGTGATCGGCGCAGAAATTGTGCCTGAAGCCATTGAAGATGCGAAGGAAAACGCAGTGCGCAACGGTATGGAGCATGTGGAGTTTTTTTGTGCAGATGCATCTGATATTGCGGCAAAATTCGCTCTGGATGGATATGCGCCGGATGTGATTGTTGTAGACCCGCCGCGCAAGGGTTTGGCACCGGAGGTGATTGATGCGGTGGTGTCCATGGCGCCGGACCGTGTTGTCTATGTTTCCTGCGACCCTGCCACGCTGGGACGTGATGTGAAACTGTTTGCTGAAAAGGGATACGCCTTGCAGCGTGCTGCAGCGGTGGATATGTTCCCGAGAACACACCATGTGGAGACGGT
>JAHHSM010000012.1 GCA_020025175.1 Oscillospiraceae bacterium
CATATGTTTACAAAAATCAAACAAGCATGCTATAATAATCTTAAATATTATTTAGTGGAGGTCCGCCATGAAACATAAGGCTATGCAGATGCAGATCTACCGTTATATTGTACAGTGCGTGAAGGAACAGGGATATCCTCCTTCCGTTCGTGAAATTGGTGATGCAGTGGGATTGAAGTCTCCCTCTACAGTGCATTTTCATTTAAAAAATCTGGAAGATGAAGGGTTTATCAGCAAAGGTGCCGGCAAAGGCCGCGCCCTGCGTCCGCTGGTGGACCTTGAAGAAGAGCGGGACACTTCTGCGGAAACGGACGAAGCTTCGCTGGAGAACCGTGTGCCCATCGTGGGTAATGTGGCGGCAGGTGCGCCCATTTTGGCACAAGAGTGTATTGAGGACTATTTGACCTTTGATGTCGGCGGAGACACAACAGGCTATTTTGCGCTGCGTGTGCGCGGGTATTCCATGAAGAATGCAGGGATACTGCCGGGTGATTTGGTGATCGTCAAACAGCAGAATACGGCGCATAACGGCGAGATTGTAGTAGCATTGATTGGAGAGGAAGCAACAGTGAAACGTTTGCAGCGCAGCAATGGTGAAATCTGGCTGCTGCCGGAAAATGAGGAATATGAACCAATTGATGGCAGTGAGGCCGTGATTTTGGGTAGGGTGACGGCAGTAATCCGTCAGTATTAAGAGTTTATTTGGATAAAAAGCAGGGAGTGCCGCAGCACTCCCTTTTTCTTAAAAAGCGGTGCTTCTGATGAAGCACCGCTTTTCAATTATTATTTGTAGTAAGCAGCGCCGGATTCGAAGATTGGCATATACTTCTCACCGGGGATATTCTTGGCAATGTTTTTACCACTGCGTTCAATATGACCCATCTTACCGAATACACGGCCGTCGGGACTGAAGATGCCCTCGATTGCCTGGACAGAACCGTTAGGGTTGTATTCAATGTCCATTGAGGGGCGGCCTTGAAGGTCGACGTATTGTGTTGCAATCTGACCGTTGCGGAACATATCCAAAACGCGTTCATTGTTTGCCACAAAGCGACCTTCACCATGAGACACAGCCACATGATACAGCTCGTCTGGCTTGCACAATGTCATCCATGGAGAACGGACAGATGCCACACGAGTGGTGACATAACGGCTCTGGTGACGACCAATCAGATTGTAGGTCAGTGTGGGGAAGGTGTCATCCACAGCGCAGATCTCACCGGTGGTCAGCAGTCCCAGCTTGAGAAGAGCCTGGAAACCATTGCAGATACCCATCATCAACCCGTCGCGATGATACAGCATATCATGGACAGCCGCGGTGATACGGGGATTGCGGTAGAATGCGCAGATAAACTTGCCGGAACCGTCGGGCTCATCGCCGCCGGAGAAACCGCCGGGCATAATGACCATCTGGCTATTTTGAATTGCACGTTCCATTTCAGCAACAGAGTTTTCCAGATCTGCGGCAGTCAGATTGCGAATCATGTGGATCTCAGGTTCGATACCTGCACGGCGCAGAGCCATAGCAGTATCGATTTCGCAGTTTGTGCCGGGGAAAGCAGCCAGCACTGCACGCGGCTTTGCAAACTTCTCAGTCGCAACCAAAGGAGAGCGCTCGTGGCAGGTAATGGACTCGATACGACCGGACTTACCTGTCTTTGTGGGATAGACGCTTTCCAGAGGAGTTTCCCATGCGTCCATAATGGATTCAATGGAGAATTCCTGACCGTTGATATAGAATGCGGGCTTTTCCACTGTGTTGCCGATGGAGATCACATTTTCAGTATTGCCGGGCAGAGCATCAATGCACTCAGCCAGAATAGCGCCGTACTGCTTGGAGAAGAGCAGATCTGTATCAATATTGCCGGAAGCAAGGAAGCCGATCTGATTGCCAAAGCTCATCTTCATCAGGCCTTCTGCGACACCGCCGCCGGAAACTGCCCAGGCAGAAGCAATCTTGCCTTCCTTGCAGTATTCGTGGAACTGACGCCAGCATGCACGAATCGCCTCAAAGGAGTCGTCAGCAGGCTTGAAGAGATAAACGGCGTGACTTCCGGACTTGAAATCAGTGCTCAGAAGCTCAGGCGCCTTTGCAGGAGCAACCGCGAAGGAAACCATGGTAGGAGGCACATCCAGATCGTTGAAGGTACCGGACATGGAGTCCTTACCGCCGATTGCGGCAGCGCCCAGACCAATCTGTGCATCCAGAGCGCCCAGCAGAGCGGCAAAGGGCTTGCCCCAGCGCAAGGGCTCATCACGCAGGCGCTCAAAATATTCCTGCAGGGACAGGTAATAGGTTTCGGGGCTGACACCAGCGGCAACCAGCTTTGCAAGAGATTCAGTCACAGCAGCCTTTGCGCCATTATAGGGATTCTCAGTGAAAAGCTCAGGGTCAAAGCCGAAGGACATGACAGAGCAGTCCTCGGTGCGACTTTCGCAAGGGAGCAGTGCTGCCATGACCTGCGAGGGACTGCGCTGTGTTTTTCCGCCGAAGGGCATCAAAACGCTGGCGGCACCAATGGTGCTGTCAAAACGCTCAATCAAACCGCGCTGAGAGCAGAAATTAATATTCTTAGCCAGATCAAAGAAGCGCTCGCCCACAGAGCGATTGCTTTGTTCAGGAGTCTTTTTAAAGTGCATGGGAATGCTGACTGAGGTATGTTTTGTCGCACCGGTGGAGGAAAGGAACTCACGATCCAGATCTACGATCACCTTGCCGCGCCAACGCATAATCATACGAGGCTCTTGCGTAACGGTTGCGACCTGATAGCATTCCAAATTTTCAGCAGTGGCAGCATCGATAAAGGCCTGTGCATCTTTGGCACGGACGACAACAGCCATGCGCTCCTGACTTTCGGAGATGGCAAGTTCGGTGCCGTCCAAGCCATCATACTTTTTGCGTACTGCATCCAAATCGATGTCCAGACCGTCGGCCAGTTCGCCGATTGCGACAGAAACACCGCCGGCACCGAAGTCATTGCAGCGGCGGATCATACGGGTGATGTTGCCGTTGCGCATCAGACGCTGGATTTTACGCTCTTCGGGAGCATTGCCCTTCTGCACTTCGGATGCCATAGTTTGCAGGCTCTTCTGGTTGTGGCTTTTGGAGGAACCGGTAGCACCGCCAATACCGTCACGACCGGTACGGCCGCCCAGAAGCAAAACAACATCACCGGGTTCGGGTGTTTCGCGGATGACATTCTCAGCAGGAGCAGCAGCTACAACAGCACCAACTTCCATACGCTTTGCAATATAGCCGGGGTGATAGAATTCCTGAACCATACCGGTAGCCAGACCGATCTGGTTGCCGTAGGAGGAATAGCCGTGTGCTGCACGGGTTACAATACGGCGCTGCGGCAGCTTGCCGGGCAGCGTTTCACTCAAGGGGACGGTAGGATCACCGGCACCAGTCACGCGCATTGCCTGATAGACATAAGAACGACCGGACAGGGGATCGCGGATCGCACCGCCAATGCAGGTTGCTGCACCGCCAAAGGGTTCAATTTCAGTGGGATGGTTGTGGGTTTCGTTCTTAAACATCAGCAGCCAATCCTGCTCCTTGCCGTCAATGGTGGGACGGATGCGAACAGAGCAGGCGTTGATTTCTTCGCTTTCGTCTAGCATGGGCAGCTGACCGCGCTTTTTCAAAACCTTTGTACCCAGCGTTGCAATATCCATCAGAGTCTGAGGACGCTTTGCAGCCTTTTCCGCACCATAAACCTCTTCGCGTGCGGCAAGATAACGTTCATAGGATTTATGGATTTCGTAGTCTTGGATATCCACCTTGTCAATGTGGGTGGAGAATGTGGTGTGACGGCAGTGGTCAGACCAGTATGTATCGATCAGCTTTAATTCGGTTACGGTAGGATCGCGCTGGATCTTCTGGAAATGTGCCTGAAAAACGCGCAGATCTTCCATATCCATGGCAAGAGCGTAGGTTTCGTGGACAGTGGCAAGACCCTTGTCGTCCATAGTGATAAAGCCGGTCAATACGGCAACATCAGCAGGAACAGTATGCTCCTGTTGAAGACTTTCGGGCTTGTCCAGAGAAGCCTCGCGGGATTCTACAGGATTGATCAGATCGCCTTTGATCTTATTCAGATCATCCTCGGTCAAATCGCCCGTCAGTGCATAGATACGAGCGGTGCGAATCAAAGGACGCTCACCACAGGTGATCATCTGGATGCACTGTGCGCAGGAGTCTGCACGCTGGTCATACTGACCGGGCAGAGATTCAACTGCCAGAATCGTTGTGCCTGCTTCCATGGCAGGCAGCTCTTCGTCGTAGCAGATATCACACTGCGGCTCAGAGAAAACACCTGTGCGGGCGGCAGCATAGGTTGCTTCGTCGATACCTTCCGCGTCATAACGATTCAGCAGACGAAGCCCGGTAAGATTTGTGACACCGAGGGTGCCGGTCAAATCCGTCAGCAGTGACTTTGCCTCTACATCGAAGCTCTCTCTTTTCTCCGTGTAGCAGCGAAATACATTAGCCATTTGTAGGTTCCCCCTTGATATGAATTTGCCAATTGGATAATTGATAAAAAGGATTTGCGCAGGTTGGTGTAATCGCATCGACCGCACCGCCCTGAAGAACAACAGATTGAGATTTAAAGCCGATCACGGCAATGGGCGCTTGTGCCTGGAAAGCCGTGAGCATTGCCGCGTTTGCGCTGTGAGGATCATTTCCTGCGGAGAATGCCGTGTTGATTTTGGCGTCCAGCTCAGGATTGGAAAAACGCCCGTAATTCAAAGCACCACCGGTTTCGAAAAGGGGAGAGCAGTTGAAATCTGGTGTCATACGAATCTCACCGTAGTATAAATCGAAGCTGCCTTTTTGCAAAGCTGCTAAATAGTCATGATAAGGCAGGATTTTTACGATTACATTCAAGTCATAGGCAGACAATGATGCGGCGATTGCCTTTGCTGCGGCGATACGAAACGTATTTCCGTCGCATACCAGCATGTGAACTGTTTTGCGGCGACCGCTGTCATAGCCGGCTGCACGCATCGACTGCGCAAATAGCTCTGAAGAATATCCCTGCTCAAGATCCTTAGGATAGAAGGAGGATGTGGGCGCAACAGGAAATTCTGCCGATTGCATATGACCTGAAAAATAGGCTTTGCACAGATTATCCCGATATAGTCCCAACGACACCGCTTTTCGGAGTACTGCATCGGAAAAAGGACCCTCAGCACAATTAAAACCGAGATAGTGCATATCTGTACTGAGTGCGTCGGTTACAGAAAGATTCCCTTTATAGCTTATGGGAGCATTGCCGGTATAGTCTGTTACCAGCATTTGAATCATGCGGGAAGAGAATAGATAGGGCAGGGTGCTTTCATCTGTGATACGCTCGAGGGCAATGCGATTCAGCGGCAGCGCATCGCTGGCGGGCCAATGGGGATTTTTTTCCAGAGCAAAAGTTTTGTTTTCGTGCTCTTTGTAATAATATGGTCCGGTTCCGACGGGAAAAGGTGTATCCAGTGAAGCTTCGGAAAGGATGGGAATGTTCAGCAGAGCCGGCAGCCGGCTGTTTGCCTTGCTCAGGGTGATGATTACCTTGCTTGTTCCGTCGGGTCTGACAGATGCTACTGTGGCAAGGCGGCTGCCGTATCGAATGGAAGCCTTTGCCCGCTGCAAGGATGCGGCAACATCAGAAGCAGTCACAGCTGCGCTGTTAGAGAAGCTGGCATCATTGCGCAGCGTGAAAGTCCAAACGGTAAAATCAGGAGAAGCGGTATACTCTGAGCAGAGAAGTTTCTGCGGTTCAAAGGCTTCGTCCAGCTCAAACAAACCTTCATAGAGCAGCGGCAGGATCGTTTGCTGGATACCGTCACCACAGGAGAAGGGGTTGAGGGTATCGATGGAAAGAATAGGAAGAGCGAAGGATGTTAAAGGCTTCGGCTCGTTTTTGGAAGTATCCTCGGAATCACCCAGACCTTCTGCGCCGATTAGACCATCCAGCTCGTCGCCCTCTGCCAGAGGATCGCTGCCCAGACAGCCGGTCAGCGACAGAAAAAGCACAACCAGAAGGAGCGGCAGAATCCATTTGTGCATCATATGCTTCATCATAGGCGTCTCCTTCTGGCTTATTTCATGCAGATGATTGCTGCGAGACTGCCGCGGCCATCACCCACTATACGGTGGGACCAATACAAGTCTGTATGGCAGGCGGTACATGCATCGCTGATTGCAATGTGCTTGGCGAGAATGCCGGTTTTTTTCATAAAGTGGGCGTTAATGCCTTTGAGATCCACGTGGTACTTACCATTCCCATCCGCAGAGATATAGGCATCTGCTTCCTGCCCGAGGGCTTTGTGCATTGCAGCAGGTACATCTTCAGATGTTTCAAAGCAGCACTTGCTGATACCCGGACCAATGGCGGTACGGATATTTTGGGGATCAGCGCCGTAAATACGCTGCATGGTGCGAATCGTTTTGGCGGCAATGCCTAGGGCAGTGCCGCGCCAACCGGCATGGGCAGCACCGATGCAGCGTGTTACGGGATCATAGTAAAGGGTTGGAATACAGTCAGCGGAAAAAATCACCAGAGGAATATCGGGGACATTGGTCACCAATGCATCCGCTTCATAATCCTGAGGATAAAGCAAACCGCTTCCTGCGTGGGCATCGGTGACGATTTTTACATCGTCCCGATGCACCTGCTTGGCAAGCGCGCAGTTTTCCGCCGTGATGCCAAGGGTATCACAGAAAATGCGATAATTTTTAAAAACAGTTTCATCGTCATCTCCACGGCGCAGACCGAGATTCATCTGTCCGTAAATACCGCGGCTTACGCCGCCGGCACGCGTAGAAAACCCGTGTGCCAAGCCCGGAAGATGAAGACTGTCTGCGGTATGGTAAATCACACCGTTTTCTTTTATGTGTGTTGTGAACTGCGGCATTACTTTTCGTTGCGGCCGCAGCACTTCTTGTACTTCAAACCGCTGCCGCAGGGGCAGGGGTCATTGCGGCCGATCTTCTTGACCCTGCGGGGCTGCTTGGCAACGGAATCATCGCCGCCGACGTTTTCACCGGACTCCTTTGCCACGCGCTCGCGCTTGATTTCCTCATCCTTTTTCACACGCACCAAATACATGCGGCGCAGCGTTTCGTTCTGGATGGAAGAAATCATGTCATTAAACATTTCATAACCTTCGCGCTTGTAAGCATCGGTAGGCTTTTCGTTTGCGTAAGCGCGCAGGGTGATACCACGGCGCAGCTCATCCATAGCACTGATGTGATCCATCCAGTACTCATCGACCACGCGCAGCATCACAACACGCTCCAGCTCACGCATGATGGGAGAACCGACTTCTGCTTCCTTAGCACTGTATGTTTCCATAGCCTTGTTGTAGAAAAGGTCCGTGATTTCATCGATGGTCATGCCTTCCAGCTCCTGGTCGCTGTAAGAAAACATTTCGGGCGTTAGGAACAGACCGTTGTAAGGAGCGCACATTTCCTGAAATACGGACTGGGTGACATAGTCGCTATGTGCGGCGGCGGATGCAACATGATTGGAAATTGAGGTGCGGATCAGTTTTTTCATGCTGTCCTGAATATCGTCACCATCCAGAACCTGCTTACGCTGATCATAGATCAGGGTACGCTGGGTGTTCATAACATCGTCAAATTCCAGAGTGCTCTTACGAGACTGGAAGTTTCTGGATTCGATCTTTTTCTGTGCAGATTCAATTGCGTTGGACAGAACCTTCTGCTCAATGGGGGTATCCTCGTCCACGCCCCATTTTTCCATCATATCTTTGATGCGGTCTGTACCGAACAGACGCATCAAATCATCCTCGAGGGAAATATAGAAACGGGTTTCACCGGGGTCACCCTGACGACCGGCGCGACCACGCAGCTGGTTATCAATACGGCGGGAGTCGTGACGCTCGGTGCCGATAATGTACAGGCCGCCTGCGGCACATACCTTTTCTGCTTCCAAGGCAATTTCTTCCTTGAATTTTTCGTTGGACTGTGCAAACAGCTTGCGTGCCGCAAGAATTTCTTCGTTGTCGGTATCTGCGTAACCGGTGGCTTCGATGATCACTTCATCGCTGTAGCCGGCTTTGCGCAGTTCATTTTTTGCCAGATATTCTGCATTACCGCCCAGCATAATATCGGTACCACGACCTGCCATGTTGGTGGCCACAGTGACAGCGCCGAATTTACCGGCCTGTGCAATGATTTCTGCCTCTTTTTCATGGTTCTTTGCGTTCAGAAGGTTGTGCTTGATGCCTTCACGCTTCAGCATTGCAGAAACCAGCTCGTTCTTTTCAATGGAAACCGTACCGATCAGAACAGGCTGGCCCTTTTCATGGCATTCTTTTGCCTGGCGAATGATCGCACGGAGCTTGCCTGCTTCGGTTTTGTAAACAGTATCAGGGTTGTCGATACGCGCAATGGGCTTGTTGGTGGGAATCTCGATAATATCCAGCCGATAGATGCTGGAAAACTCGTCCTTTTCGGTTGCAGCAGTACCGGTCATACCGGAGAGCTTTTTATAAAGACGGAAATAGTTCTGGAAGGTGATGGTTGCCAGAGTCTTGGACTCGTGGGCAATCTCCACATGCTCCTTTGCCTCGATTGCCTGATGCAGGCCTTCGTTATAACGGCGACCGAACATCAGGCGGCCGGTAAATTCGTCAACGATGATGACTTCGTTGTCCTTGACAACATAATCAATATCCCGCTTCATTACGCCATGAGCCTTGATGGCCTGGTTGATATGATGGGACAGCTCCGCATTTTCAGGCTCTGCCAGATTCTCTATATGGAAGAACTCCTCAGCCTTGCGAATACCGCGCAGCGTTAAAGTGGCAGTTTTTGCCTTTTCATCCACGATATAATCGGCATCAATGTTTTCGTCCTCTTCTTCCTTGGTATCCACGGAAGCAACGACCATCTTCTTCAAGCGAGACACAAATGCATCCGCGGTAGAGTACAGCGAAGTGGATTTTTCGCTCATACCGGAGATAATCAGGGGCGTACGTGCTTCATCGATCAGGATGGAGTCCACCTCATCGACGATGGCGAAGGAATGACCGCGCTGGACCAGCTCACTTTTGTAGATTGCCATATTATCACGCAGATAATCAAAACCCAATTCATTGTTGGTTGCATAAGTGATATCGGCGGCATAGGCAGTGCGGCGGGCATCATTGTCCATCTCGTGAACGATCAGACCGACGCTCAGACCGAGGAAACGGTGCACTTTGCCCATCCACTCGCTGTCGCGCTTTGCCAGGTAGTCATTGACAGTGACGATGTGGACGCCATCACCGGTCAATGCGTTCAGGTAAGCGGGCAGTGTAGCCATCAGCGTTTTACCTTCACCGGTTTTCATTTCAGCGATACGGCCCTGGTGCAGGACGATACCGCCGATCAGCTGAACAGGGTAGTGACGCATGCCAAGTACACGGCTGGATGCTTCACGCACGGTAGCGAATGCTTCGGGCAGGAGCGCGTCCAAACTTTCGCCGTTTTTATAGCGCTCTTTGAATTCTGCTGTTTTTGCCTTCAGTGCATCATCGCTCAATGCTTTATATTCATCTTCCATTGCCAAAATTTTATTTGCGATCGGACGAATATCTTTGAGTTCTCGGTCGCTGTAAGTGCCGAAAATCTTATCCAAAAGTCCCATGGTAATCTTCCTTTCGTGGGATGTATTTTCTTTTTTGGGATGCATTTTAAAGATATTATAACATTGTGATTATAGCATAATACCTTATTATATGCAAAAGAAAAAACGCAATTTACAAGGATAATACAGTGTTTTTACAGAATGTTAATAAATAAGCAGAAAAATTTACAGGTTCTTTTCATAACCGACAAATAAAGGCAGGATTTGGCGCAGAATGTTTTGGTGAAACAAAGGGGGCGGCATTATAAGCGAAAAGAAAAAGCCCCCGACCGCATAACGATCGGGGGCTGCTGTGTTGTTTTACAGTTCGATAGAGCCGTGGAATACGGTTCTTGCATTACCAGTCATGGATACGGAACCATCTTCGCTGTAGCGAACGATAACAGTGCCGCCTTTGATGTGGACGGTGATATCCTGATCGTAATGGCAGTGGCCGTTCAGAACGGCAGCCACCGCAGCAGCGCAGGCACCGGTGCCGCAGGACAGCGTTTCGCCGCTGCCGCGCTCCCAAACGCGCATCTTCAAAGTCGCGCGGTTGATGATCTGAACAAACTCGGTGTTCACGCTTTCGGGGAACAGGCTGTTTTGCTCAAACATGGGGCCGATTTTTTCAATATCCACAGTATCCACATTGTTCACAAAGGTGACACAATGAGGATTCCCCACAGAAACACAGGTGATGTTGTAGGAAGAATCTGCGATGTTGACGGTCTTGTTCACAATGGACTCGCCTTCCAGCGTCACGGGAATCTCAGCGGGGTTCAAAATAGCTTTGCCCATATCCACGGTGACGGAAATGACTTTTTCGTTCTGGATGTACAGATGTACACTGCGTATACCGCTGAGCGTTTCGATAGTCATGCGGCTCTTGCGAACGATATTGTTTTCGTACAGATATTTTGCGACGCAGCGAATACCGTTGCCGCACATCTTGCCCTCAGTGCCGTCACGGTTGAACATACGCATCTTTGCGTCTGCGGTGGAGGAGGGCAGAATCATTACGATGCCGTCGCTGCCGACATTGAAGTGACGGTCAGAGAGCACTACACTGATGGATTCGGGGCTGGGGATTTCGTACTGCATGCAGTCAAAATAAATGTAGTCGTTACCAGTGCCTTCCATCTTGGTGAAGTTCAGTTTCAAAGGTGTTTTGCGCATGCGGTTCAAATCCACCAGCTCGGTGGTATCCTGAGAATAACGGCTTAAAAGCGACTTTGCCAAAGCATTTGCGGTATCCAAAGAGGTCAGGCAGGGGATACCCAGCTCGACGGTCTTGCGGCGCATCTTCACGCTGTCCAGCTGAGGCAGCCTGCCCTTGCTGTCGGTGGAGATGACATAGCTGATTTTACCTGCCTCCATGAGAGAAACGGTGTTTTCGTTAGAACCATCACTAACCTTAGCGACGTGATGGGTGGTCAGACCGACTGCCTCCAGAGCCTTCGCAGTGCCCTCGGTTGCGTAGATCTCAAAGCCAAGCTCAGCGTACTTGCGGGCAACATCCACGATTTCATATTTATCGCTGTCGCGGACGGTAATCAGGACGCCGCCCTTCTTGTCCATGTTGTAACCTGCGGCGACCAGACCCTTATACAGAGCCTCTTCCAAATTCTTGCCGATACCCAGAACTTCGCCGGTGGACTTCATTTCAGGTCCCAGAGCCACGTCCACGTTGGTCAGCTTTTCAAAGGAGAACACAGGAACTTTACATGCAACATAAGGAGGCGTGCGGTACAAACCTGTGCCGTAGCCCAGATCCTTCAGCTTTTCGCCCAGCATGGTACGGGTTGCCAGATCCACCATAGGAACACCGGTAACCTTGCTGATGTAGGGGATGGTACGGGAGGCACGGGGATTGACTTCAATCACATAGATCGTGTTTTCGTAAACAACATATTGAATGTTGACCAGACCCTTGGTATTCAGACCCAGAGCCAGATTTTTGGTATAGGAAATCAAATCTTCGGTGATTTTACCGTCGAGATTCCATGCGGGATATACGGCGATGGAGTCGCCGGAGTGCACGCCGGCACGCTCGATATGCTCCATAATGCCGGGAATCAGGATATCTTCGCCGTCGCAGATGGCATCCACTTCCAGCTCGGTACCCATCAAATATTTATCAATCAAAACGGGATTTTCGATCTCATGGGTCAGGATAATGCCCATGTATTCCTTGATATCATCATCGGTAAAGGCGATGATCATATTCTGACCGCCCAGAACATAGCTGGGACGCATCAAAACGGGATAACCGATTTCGTTTGCGGCTTTCAAAGCTTCTTCGCAGGTCATGACAGTGTGACCGGCAGCACGTTTGATGCCCAGCTGCTCCAGCAGCTCATCGAAACGCTCACGATCTTCTGCCATATCGATGGAGTCGCCGGAGGTGCCGATGATATGTACACCATTGCTTTCGAGGAACTTGGTGAGATTGATTGCGGTCTGACCGCCGAAAGCGACAACAACGCCGTAAGGCTTTTCGGTTTCGATGACGTTCATGACGTCCTCAGGTGTCAGAGGCTCGAAGTACAGACGGTCTGCGGTGTTAAAGTCGGTGGAAACGGTTTCGGGGTTGTTGTTGACAATGACAACCTGAAAACCTGCCTCACGCAGTGACCATACACAGTGAACGGAAGCATAGTCAAATTCAATACCCTGACCGATACGGATAGGACCGGAACCAAAGACGATGACGGTCTTGCGCTTGTCGTCACGGGCGGCAATAAATTCGGCAGCCTCGTTTTCGCTATCATAGGTGCTGTAGAAATAGGGGGTTTCTGCCGCAAACTCAGCGCCGCAGGTGTCAACCATTTTGAACACGGCGGGAATGTGGCAGGGCAGAGCCTGACCGGAAATACGTTCGATAACCTTGTCGGGATAGCCGGACTTTTTCGCAGTCAGATAAAGGTCACGAGTCAGTGGTTCGGTTTCCATGCGCTTTTCCAGCTTGCATAGGTTCAAAAGCTTGTTCAGGAACCACAAATCAATCTTGGTAATGTCGTGAATCTCTTCAGGAGTGACACCACGGCGCAGTGCCTCGAAAATTACAAACAGACGCTCGTCATCTTCATCATGCAGTTTCTCGTGCAGCGCTTCGTCAGAAAGAGCGGCCTGCTTGGGCTGACGCAGGCAGTCCAGAGAGATGGCAGCGCCGCGGACAGCCTTCATGATGCCCTCTTCAAAGCTCTGTCCAATGGACATCACTTCGCCGGTTGCCTTCATCTGGGTGCCAAGAGTACGCTTTGCGTAAACAAACTTATCAAAAGGCCACTTGGGCAGCTTGACCACCAGATAGTCCAGAGTGGGTTCAAAGCACGCAAAAGTGGTGCCGGTAACGGCATTTGGAATCTCGTCCATACTGTAGCCGATTGCAATTTTGGTTGCAACGCGGGCAATGGGGTAGCCGGATGCCTTGGAAGCCAGAGCGGAGGAACGGGACACACGGGGATTGACCTCAATGACAGCATATTCAAAGCTGTCGGGGTTCAGTGCAAACTGGCAGTTGCAGCCGCCCTCAATGCCCAGAGCTGTAATAATATTCAAGGCAGCAGAGCGGAGCATGCTGTATTCCTGACTGGATAGAGTGACCGCAGGCGCAACAACGATGGAGTCGCCGGTGTGGATGCCGACGGGATCAAAGTTTTCCATGGAGCAGATGGTGATGGCATTGCCTTTGCTGTCGCGCATGACCTCAAACTCAATTTCCTTCCAGCCGGAAATGCAGCGCTCCACCAGAATCTGGGTAATGGGACTCAGACGCAGACCGGCTTCACCGATGCGCTCCAGATCGGCACGGTTATAGCAAATGCCGCCGCCGCTGCCGCCCAGCGTAAATGCAGGACGGACGATGACGGGATAGCTGATTTCTTCAGCGAATGCCAGTGCATCCTCCAGGGTGGTAACGACCTTGGAAGGAATGCAGGGCTGATTGATGGATTCCATGGTATCTTTGAAAAGCTGGCGGTCCTCGGCTTTGTCAATGGTTTCCGGGTTTGCACCCAGCAGCATGACATTGTTTTCCTCCAGAAAGCCGGATTTTGCAAGCTGCATGGAAAGCGTCAGACCAGTCTGACCGCCCAGGGTGGACAGAATACTGTCAGGCTTTTCTTTCTTAATGATGCGCTTGATGGTTTCCAGTGTCAGCGGCTCGATATAAATGTGGTCAGCCATGGCATTGTCGGTCATAATGGTAGCGGGGTTTGAGTTGACCAGAACAACTTCCAGACCCTCTTCTTTCAGTGCACGGCAAGCCTGTGTGCCGGCATAGTCGAATTCTGCAGCCTGACCGATCACGATGGGGCCGGAACCGATGACCATGACTTTTTTGAGTTTTGGATTGAGCGGCATGTATATTCCCTCCAAACAAATATGAGTTCACAGAGTGTCGCGACCACAGAATATGCAGATGCAGTCATTAAAAAACATCTGGTATTTTGTGGGCGCAGGACAGCTCGAAACTGCTTTATAGCAAATGCTGCAAGGCATTTTAATCTATTAAATATTATACTCAATTTTGGCGATCTGTCCAGAAAAATGAGGGCTTAGAATGCATGTATTTCACGAAAAAAATGCTTTTCATCGGCTTTACCATATCCCCGGAAAAAACAAAGAACAATCCTGTGAAAGTTGCCGAAAAAATGGAGGAAGTATTTGTGAAAGTAAACAATTTGGGAGAAACGGATCGGTTTGATACCAAATGAAAAAAATGTATAGATATACGATAAAATACACTGTTTTTACAAATTGCCCGTTTTGCAGCAAAATAAAGAAATCGTTGAGATTTCTGCAAAAATATAATATAATACCATCCGCAATAACGTGCCGGAGGTGGGCTGCGGAATTGTTTGCAATGCAGCAACGACCCGGATTTAGAATGAGAGTGAGAGAATAGAGATGAAGGATACACTTCAGAAAGTTTGCGGCATATTCTGTATTGAAGGAACATTTGACTCTTATGAAGAAATCACCATCGGAAACATCAATCGCACCTATAAAGTAAACTATACGGGCAAAAATGGTGAAAAACAATCCTATATGGTACAGGCTGTCAATACATTTGCTTTTAAAGATCCCGTTGCTGTGATGGAAAATATTGATAAAGTGACGGAGCATATCCGCAGAAAAAAACCCGGATATACAACATTGGATTTTTATCGCACAAAGGATCAGAAATCTTATTTTTTTGAGGGGGAGTCTTTTTGGCGTGTATTCAACCACATTCCCTCTGTCACCCATGATGTTTGCGATGATTTGAGTGTGGTGTGCAGTGCAGGTCGGGCATTTGGAGAGTTTCAAAAGATGCTCGCAGATTTTGATGCCCAGCAGCTGCATATCACGATTCCTGATTTTCACAATACACAGGCGCGGTATGAAAAGCTGGAGCGGGACATGGCGGCAGATCCGCTGGGGAAAGTTTCCGAGGTACGCAAGGAGCTGGACTGGCTGCTGAGTGTCAAAGAGAAGGCATGCCGCTTGGTGACCATGCAGCAGGCAGGAGAGCTGCCGCTGCGTGTAACACACAATGATACGAAAATCAATAATGTTCTCTTCGATCAAAAAGGCTGCCAGGCGCTTGTGGTGATTGATCTGGATACGGTTATGCCCGGACTGGTCGGATTTGATTTTGGCGATGCTATCCGTTTTGCGGCGAATCGTGTGGCGGAGGACAGCCGCGACTGGAAAGAGGCAGGCATTGATCTGGATGTATTTCGTGCCTTTGCAAAAGGATTTTTGAAGGATACTGCGGATATGCTGACGCAGAATGAAAAGGATACGCTGGCATTGAGCTGCTTTGCGATTACCTGTGAGCAGGCAGTGCGGTTTGTGGATGATTATATTATGGGAAGTCCCTATTTCAAAATCAATTATCCGGAGCATAATTTGGTTCGCACACGCTGCCAGCTGGCTCTGGCAAAGGATATCGAAAAGCATTTGGGCCAGATGGAGCAAATCATTCGGAATTGTTTCGAAAACAAAGTGTGTATAAACGGTGCAAACGCTGATTAAAAAACATGGCTGCTGATTCTTTGAAGAATCAGCAGCCATGTTCTATTATATTGTTAGGTAGTATACATCACTGGGAGTTAACGGTCAATGCTGGTTGATATAGTCGATCAATCGCAGAAAAGCGGCACGTCCGTCGGCAGTACGCTTATAAACGCCTGCGTGCTCCAAAACCTGCACAAATACCAGCCCAACTTCCTTTTTAAGAATGGATTTTACATTCTCTTGGGTAAAAGTATATTTTCCTTGAAGCTGCTCCACCCAATCGGCATGCTTCGAAAGAATTTCATCGCTGCGGATATTCCGGCCATCTGGAATAGCAGCAGATAACAGTGCAAGCTCTGTTTTTAATCGGGCAGGGAGAACGGCAAGCCCCATAACTTCGATCAGCCCGATATTTTCCTTTTTGATGTGATGCAGTTCAGCGTGGGGGTGATAAAGCCCAAGAGGGTGCTCCGGCGTGGTCAAATTATTGCGGAGCACTAAATCCAGTTCGAAGTTGTCGTTGCGCATGCGGGCAATGGGTGTAATGGTGTTGTGGGCTTCCCCGTTTGTTTCAGCGAAAATTACCGCAGATTCATCAGAGTAGCCACGCCAGCATGAGAGAATTTTGTCTGCAAGGTCAATCAGCCGATCCGTTTTTTTGCCGCTGATGCGCAGGACGGACATGGGCCATTTGACAATGCCGGCAGAGACATCTTCAAACCCTGTAAAGGTAAGCACTGTTTCGATGGGGGCTTTTTCCATGGCGAAGGTGCAGCGGCCACCCTGAAAATGATCGTGGGCAAGAATCGAACCGCCGACGATGGGCAGATCTGCATTGGAACCGACAAAGTAGTGAGGGAACTGGCTGATAAAATCCAACAGCTTGCCAAAACATGCCCGATCGATTTTCATGGGGGTATGCTCCTGATTCAGGCAAATGCAGTGCTCATTATAATATACATAAGGGGAATACTGCAAAAACCAGGGGGAACGGTGGATCGTAATGGGAATCATACGGTGGTTTTGACGGGCGGGATGCTGGAGATTGCCGGCGTATCCTTCGTTATCCGCGCACAGCAGGCATTGCGGATAACCGCTTTGAGGGGAAAGCTTGGCGGCGGCAATGGCACGGGGATCTTTTTCTGGTTTGGAAAGATTGATGGTGATATCCAAATCACCGTAAGGCGTTTGCGTGATCCATTTTATATCTTTTTTGATACGGTATCGGCGAATATAGTTGGTATCCTGACTAAACCGATAATACCAGTTTGTGGCATCTTCCGGACTTTTTGCGTACAGTGCGGCGAAATGCGCCTGTACTTGCGAGGGGGGAGGGGTCAGCCGTCCCATGAGTTTGGTATCAAACAAATCGCGGCTCGTTACATCGTTTTCAATCAGACCCTGCGCGGCTGCCCAGTCTAAAATGTCTTTTAAGATTTCTTCGAGGGGCCTAACCTGAGGTATACGCGCCTGCCAGTCATTTAAGTGCAGGTCATCGAGCAGGCTGTTGCGTGCCCAGCGGATATCGGCTGCATGGAGCAGACGGCAGATGTGGGCATAATGAAGCAAGTCTGTAACTGCCTGATAAATCATGAAGATCCCTCCGCATTCCTTTTTGCATTATTTTCATTATTTTACAATATCCAAATGGGAAAGACAATAGTGCATATCCTGCACGCGTTGTACATGATTTATCAAAATTGACCTATGAACGATGCAAAAAGAAACAGAGCAATTAGAAAAAATAAAATTGTGCAAAATGACCTTTTTTTTTCTCCGGCGGCGGAAATAATTGACAAAATGACAAAAGTAAGTATAATTGTAACAAGAAACCCGTTTGAGCAAAGCAATGGGTTTTCTTCTGAGAAAAAGCGTGGCAAAAAGCGTCCCCTTCCTGCATGGAAGTGGACATCTGTTTTTTGTGCGAAAACCTCAGAATCCGTACATCTTAAAATATTTTTTAGGAGGAAGAAGAATGAGAATGAAGAAGCTTTTTGCAGGAGCTCTCGCATTGTCTATGTCTATGAGTCTGGTGGCTTGCGGCAGCAGTAATACCAACCCTTCCACAAATGAAAATGACGGTGATCCCTATGCAAAATTTGCAGGTACGACCATCTCTGTAGCAGCCATTGAAACTGCTTACGGAACAAAAATGTGGGAAGATGTGGCTGCGGCATTTGAGAAGGAAACCGGTATCAAGGTAAAGCTCACCACTGAGAAGAATTTGGAAGATGTGATCGGCGCTGCCATGCAGGGCGGTGAATTCCCCGATGTCATTCATCTGGCAACCGGACGTCCTGCCGGCTTGACGGAGCAGTTCATCAAGGATAACAACATTGCTGAAATTACCGATGTCCTGTCCATGACGGTTCCCGGTGAGGATGTGAAGGTTTCCGACAAGATTGCAGGCGGCTTTACCGACACTTCTTTGACGAACCCCTATGGTGACGGAAAAACTTATCTGGCTCCCATGTTCTATTCTCCCTGCGGCCTGTTCTACAATCAGGGCCTGTTTGAGGAAAAGGGCTGGACCGTACCCACCACTTGGGATGAAATGTGGGAACTGGGCGAAAAAGCCAGAGCAGAGGGTATTTATCTCTTTACCTATCCTACTGCAGGCTACTTCGATGCATTCCTGTATGCGCTGATGTATTCCGTCGGCGGTCCTGAGTTTTTCGATGCTGCAACCCATTATGAAGAGGGTGTTTGGGATACAGAAGAAGCAAAGACCTGCTTTGAAATTCTCGGCAAGCTGGCTTCCTACACCAACCCCATCACACCTGCTCAGGCAAACCAGCAGGATTTCACCCAGAATCAGCAGCTGGTTCTGGACAACAAGGCACTGTTCATGCCCAATGGCACATGGATCGTTGGTGAAATGGCTCCGGCTCCCCGTGCAGAAGGCTTTAAGTGGGGCATGACCGCTCTGCCTGCTGTGGAAAAAGGCGGCTCCGGCTATTCCTACACCTGGTTTGAGCAGGCTTGGATTCCTGCCGGTGCAGAAAACATTGATGCCGGCAAGCTGTTTTTGGCATTTTTGTACAGCGATACCGCCTGCGAGATTTTTGCAAATGCAACCGACGCTGACGGCAAGCCCACACCTGCAATCCAGCCTGTGAAGGGCATCGCTGACAAGCTGACCGGCGATAATGTGATGTTCTATTCCATTTATGACAACGGCGCAAAGGCTGCTATGGGTAACTTCGCTCCGTTCGATGCAATCCCCGGCATTGAGGTTTCCGGTGTATTCTTTGAGCCTATCAACTCTTTGGTTTCCGGAAAACTGACAGTGGATCAGTGGATGGCTGACATCAAGGCGGCCAGCGATCAGATGCGTGCAAACCTGAAGTAAGGGTTTTCGCGCGATTGTTTCAGTCAAACAAAATGGGCGGCAGTATTCCTGATATGCTGCCGCCCGTTTTTATGTTTCTTTAGGAATTTAAATTCGGTTGAGGGACATTTTCGGGATGTATGTGCGGATTTAAAATTCCTTTGCAAGTTTTAAAATTTCCCATTGAAAGGAGCCGACAATGAAAAAGAACATCGGTCGGGGCGGCTTTTTGGCTGCCTGCATAGCTCCAGCTGCCATTCTGTTTTTCATTTTCATGATTCTCCCTACGTTAAATGTTTTCCGCATGTCGCTCTATCAGCGCGGGGCATATTCGCCGGAGGAAACGTTTATAGGCTTTAAAAACTTCATGATGCTGCTCAATGATGCGCAGTTTATCCGCTCTATGCAAAATACCATTTTGCTGGTGGTTGTGGTGACCATTGTCACCTTCGCTATGGCATTGATTTTTGCAGGTATTTTAACCCGTGAAAAAATTAAGGGACAGAATTTCTTCCGTATTGTATTTTATATTCCCAATATTCTTTCTATTGTTGTAATCGCAGGTATTTTTTCGGCAATTTATAAGCCTGAAAACGGTATGCTCAACAGTATTTTAGGCTTATTTATGGATATGACGAACCCGATTTTGTGGAAGGGTGAGTCCTTGGTGATGCTCAGCATTGTCATGGCAATGATTTGGCAGGCAGTGGGTTATTATATGGTCATGTATATGGCATCCATGTCTGCGGTTCCCTTGACGATGTATGAAAGTGCGCAGCTTGACGGGGCCAATCGGGTGCAGCAGTTTTTTCAAATCACCATTCCTTTAATTTGGACCAATATTCGCACAACGCTGACATTTTTTATCATTTCTACCATCAATATGGCGTTCCTGTTTGTCAAGGCGATGACCTCGGGCGGGCCGAACGGTGCCTCCGAGGTGGCTTTAAGTTATATGTACAGCCAGAAGGATGCCGGTTTGTTTGGCTACAGTATGGCCATTGGCGTGGTTGTTTTCCTGTTTTCCTTTGCACTGTCTGCTTTGGTGAATAAGGTTACCGAGCGGCAGACTTTGGAATACTAAGGGAGGAGAAGAAACTATCATGAGCAACTGTAAGAAACCGGGCGCATCCGAGCGTCTGTACAAAGCGTTTATTTATTTTGTTCTGATTGCTATGGCGGTTACGATCCTCGTCCCTGTGGCGTGGGCATTTATGGCATCCATCAAGGAAAATGCGGAATTTTACGGAAATCCCTGGACGCTGCCGGCAGGGTTCTACTGGCAGAACTTTGTGGAGGCGTGGAATACGGCAAAAATGGGCGAGTATATGTTCAACTCGGTGGTTGTCACAGCACTGGCGCTGGGGCTGCTCCTGATTGTGGCACTGCCTGCGGCATATGCCCTTTCTCGATTCCAATTCCGGGGCAGGGCCATTCTGAAAACTTGCTTTATGGCAGGTCTGTTTATCAACGTGAACTATATTGTAGTGCCGATTTTCCTGATGCTGCGCGACGGTGATATGTGGCTGAAAAAGATGATCGGCGATGGTTTCCTGCTCAATAATATGTTTGTGCTGGCACTGGTGTATGCGGCGACGGCGCTGCCCTTTACGATTTATCTGCTTTCCAGTTATTTCGCAACACTGCCCCATGATTTTGAAGAGGCTGCCTATATTGACGGCGCAGGTTACGCACGTACCATGTTCAGTGTTATTTTCCCCATGGCAAAGCCCTCGATCATCACTGTGGTTTTATTTAACTTTCTGCTGTTCTGGAATGAATATATTATTTCCATGACACTGCTCAGTTCTGCCGACGGTGCGAGGACGCTGCCCGTCGGTTTGCTGAATCTGATGCAGGCGCAGCAGTCTGCCGCAAACTACGGCCCGATGTATGCCGGTCTGGTGCTGGTGATGCTGCCTACGTTGATTTTGTATATCTGTGTGCAGAAAAATCTGACAGAGGGTATGACGGTGGGCGGACTGAAAGGATAAGGGTGAAGTATGAGTTATTGGAAAGAGCATGCTGTGCTGCGCGGGATTCTGATGATTGCTTTTTTTGCCGCCGGTTTGGTTCTGGTTTTCTGGGGTTGGAGTATGACCGGAAAACTACTGGGGCTTGGATTGATGATTGCGGGATTGATTTTGCTGCTGTCGGCACTGTTTATTTATAATAAGCCTTTTCAGGATAAAAAAGACCGATCACATAAGGAGTAACTTTTATGAGTATCACAGAAAAAAATATCGGCCGTGTTACGATTCCCACGGATGTGGATGTCGTGCCTGAAACTTTGGAGATTCTGAAGCGCTGGGGCGCTGATGCGATCCGCGACTGCGATGGCACAGATTATCCGGAGGAACTGAAGAGTGTGGATGCCAAGGTGTATTCCACCTATTATACCACTCGCAAAGATAATGCCTGGGCAAAGGCTAACCCGGATGAGGTGCAGCAGTGCTATATTATGACGGGATTCTATACCGCAACGGGCGGTGCGCTGTCCATTCCTCTGATGCAGGGCATCAGTCCGGAACTGATGGAGGTTAATGCCTGTGATGATATCAGAAAATGGTGGGAAGTGATTGATCGCACCACCGGTGCGGTTGTGCCCGCAGATCATTGGTGCTATGATGAAGGCACCCGATGTGTTGTGATTGCGCAGCCGGATGCATTCCATGAGTACACGGTCAGCTTCCTTGCTTATCTCATTTGGGACCCGGTTCATATGTATAATGCAGTTACCAATGACTGGAAGGATTTTGAGCACCAGATCACCTTTGATGTGCGTCAGCCCAAGACGCGACAGTTTACCATGGAGCGGCTGCGCAAGTTTATAAAAGAGCATCCCTATGTGGATGTGATTCGCTATACAACCTTCTTTCACCAGTTCACCCTGATGTTTGATGAGCTGAAGCGTGAAAAATATGTGGACTGGTATGGCTATTCCGCCTCTGTTTCTCCTTATATTTTAAAGCAGTTTGAGCAGGAAGTGGGGTATCCCTTCCGCCCGGAGTATATCATCGATCAGGGGTATTATAATAACCAGTATCGTGTACCCAGTCAGGAATTTAAGGACTTTATGGCGTTTCAGCGCCGTGAGGTAGCAAAGCTTGCCAAAGAAATGGTGGACATTACCCATGAGATGGGCAAGGAAGCCATGATGTTTTTGGGTGACCACTTTATCGGAACAGAACCTTTTATGGACGAATTCAAGACGATTGGCTTGGATGCGGTGGTCGGCAGTGTGGGCAATGGTTCTACGCTGCGCCTGATTTCCGATATTCCCGGCGTGAGGTATACCGAGGGGCGCTTTTTGCCCTATTTCTTCCCGGATACCTTCCATGAGGGTGGTGATCCCGTACGCGAGGCAAAAGAAAACTGGGTGACGGCACGGCGCGCGATCCTGCGCAAACCCATTGACCGTATCGGTTACGGGGGCTATTTAAAGCTTGCCTGCCAGTTCCCTGAGTTTATTGACTATGTGGAATCTGTTTGCAGCGAGTTCCGTGAGCTGTATGAAAATATAAAGGGTACAACACCCTATTGCGTCAAGACGGTAGCTGTGCTGAACAGCTGGGGCAAGTGCCGTTCCTGGGGATGCCATATGGTGCATCACGCATTGTATCACAAGCAGAATTACAGCTATGCCGGTGTGATCGAAGCACTGTCCGGTGCGCCCTTTGATGTGAAGTTCATTAGCTTTGATGACATCAAGGCTGACCCATCTGTTTTGAAGGGTATTGATGTGCTTTTGAACATCGGCGATGGAGATACTGCCCATACCGGCGGCGCAATTTGGGAAGATGCCGAAATTTCCACGGCCATCAAACAATTTGTGTATAACGGCGGCGGATTGATTGGTGTGGGTGAGCCTGCGGGCCATCAGTATCAGGGGCGTTTCCTGCAGCTGGCCCATGTGATGGGGATTGAAAAGGAAACCGGCTTTACACTTAATTATGATAAATACAACTGGGACGAGCATCCGGATCACTTCATTCTGGCTGATTGCACCAAAGAAATTGATTTTGGTGAGGGGAAGAAGAGAATCTATGCGCTTGATGGTACACAGATCCTGGTTCAGCGTGAAAGGGAAGTGCAGATGGCAGTCAACACCTTTGGCAAGGGACGTACCGTGTATATTTCCGGTTTGCCCTATTCCTTTGAAAACAGCCGTATTTTGTATCGTTCTATTTTATGGTCTGCGCATCATGAGGATAAGCTGTATCAGTGGTTTTCTTCCAACTTCAATGTGGAAGTCCATGCATTTGTGGAAAACGGCAAATACTGCGTGGTCAATAACACCTATAAACCTCAGTCTACGGTGGTTTATAAGGGAGATGGTTCCAGCTTCCCACTTGATCTGGATGCCAACGAAATTCGTTGGTATGAGATTTAAGTGGTAAAAGTTATTTCCGGTTGGCGCGTGGAAATGTGATTTGACTGGGGATTGTATAAAAAGGCACTGTAAATCTGAGAGCAGATTTACAGTGCCTTTTTTGCACCGCTTTTGCACAACACGGGTGCAGGAATTGTTCCTGCCTTTTTATCAGATTGACAAGAATGTGGAAAACTTTTCTGTGGCAAAAGGGAATCACGGAATCCAACAGCGAATCTGGCAAAGAAAAGGGGACGCTGCTGAACTAAATTATGCCATTAAAAGATTTATTTGGATAGCTTCATGCACAGTCTTATGATATACTCTTTTAAACGCACAAAGCGAAAAATAAAAAGGTATGGAGGTATAGCATGAATCGTATTTTACAGGAAATTCGAAAAATTATTGACGATAATATGGCACTTTATTTGCCCCATGTAAAAAGCAGCGACCTGGAAAAAAGCGGCGCAATTTTTTATATGAACGGGAACAACGGCACCGAATTTGACTGGTATGTTAATGACAGACTTCCGGCTTTCATGGTGTTTTACGATGATAGGGAGAATTTAGGAGCAGTCAAAGTTATGCTGCACAACACCGGTGCGGTGGAAGTGTACCTTTATGATGAAAAAGGGAAAACATTCCTTGGGGAAGTTCATGCCCATCTGGACGCAGATGAAACAGATCTGCTGCAATTAGCGGTGCTGTTGAAAAACAGAGCAGATGATCAGGGAATCTGGGGGGCAGATGTGGAGGAGATCACCACAGATTTTGAAATTAGTTGCGCCGAACTGAACGAATTTCAGAGCAGGCAGGAGCATTACGCGGTTATGAAAAACAGAAGAAATATTTTGAATCTGTATGCCTGCGTTTCAAAGAAAATTACAGAGGAAGGCTGGAAGGTCGGTTATATGGAAAGAAACGAGCCGCATGACAAAGAGGACAGTGGCTGGTTTTTTGCCGCCGGAACTGAGGAGGATGGTTATTTCTCCGACATTAACAATCTGGATCTGATATGTGTTGGAAATGTGTGGCAGGATCTGGATCCGGATATTTTCCCGTATATTGATATGCCTATCGGAACAAGGATGATTAGAATGTCTCAGGAAAACTTTGAAATTGATCAAAATAATCAAGAAATCTATGCGGTGAAAAGATAACAATCCCTGATCCCGGCGGCGGAACAATACCCTTCGCCTGCGCCCTTGACAGCAGTGCCGTTTGCCGCAGCAGGGATACAGAACCATAATATCGGAACAGCAGAAGAAAAAGGCGGCTGTGCAGCAGCACAGCCGCCCGATACAGGGACGAAGGTTTCATTTTATACGGCTGCGTCCGTGTTCCCACGAAACGCACCCGAGCATCCGCTCTTTTTTCTAAGACGGGCACTGATGTGGAGCACTTCCGGCAGCAGGATTACTGTGCTTGCCACAAATTGTCGGGATACAGACCTGCTGCCGTTTTTTCTGCGATGGCAGCTACTACAATGGGTTTATCTTCTTTATAAGTCACACCATGCCATTTGTCGGCGCTGCGTAAAACTTTGGCACGTGCCTTTCCTTCTGCGATCAAGTCGCTGATCACGCTGGGCAGAAAGTATTCACCTTTCAAAGGATTTTCGGCAAGCGCCTGATCTAAAAATGCAGGAAAACGCTTTTCGGCTTCTTTGATAAATCCTGTGGTCAGTCCCCACAGATTCATGGAAACGATTGTATCGCCGGGCAAAGTTGTCCACGTTTTTCCATCATCTTCCGTAAAACGAGCATTACTGCCGGCCTTTTCGATATGTGTGCGCTCGGTGACGGTTTTCAGATAATGATTTTCATCTTCCACACAAACGCCCCGTGCAACATGACCGTTTTCGGTCACGGTGTTTCCTAAGAGATAACCTACCATGGCGAACTCGTAGCGCTCAGGCTGATCGGGAGTATTGCTCAGATACTCGTAAATGACTTTGAATGCATCTGGGCCATAATAGTCGTCAGCATTGACAACGGCAAAGGGACCGTCCACGATCTTGCGTGCTGCCAAAATGGCGTGACAGGTACCCCAGGGCTTGATGCGCTCGGCGGGAACCTTGTACCCTTCGGGCAGATCGGTAAGCTCCTGATAGGCATATTCCACATGAATGACTTTGGACAAGCGATCACCAATCGCAGACTTGAATGCATCTTCCATTTCGTGCTTAATGACGAACACAACGGTTTCAAATCCGGCACGGCGCGCATCGTAAATCGAGTAATCGATAATCAACTGACCGTGATTGCCGACGGGGTCAATCTGTTTGGGACCACCGTAGCGGCTGCCCATGCCGGCAGCCATAACAACGAGAACAGGCTTATTCATACTATTTGCTCCTAAACTTTTTGTAATATAATGTCTAAAAAATACGATTTATTATTTATTTCCGGTAGCCATTAGGATTCATCGACTGCCATTTCCAGCTGGAAGCACACATTTCCGCAATGCCAAGGTTGGCGCGCCAACCCATTTCTTCCAGTGCCTTTTGGGGATCTGCATAGCATGCGGCAATATCGCCTTCGCGGCGAGGGTCGATCACATAGGGCAGTGTTTTGCCACAGGCTTTTTCATAGGCGTGGAGTACATCCAAAACGCTGTAGCCCTTGCCGGTGCCGAGGTTGCAGATGAACAGACCACATTTGGTTTCCAGTTTTTTCAGTGCAGCCACATGGCCCTGCGCCAAATCCACAACATGAATATAGTCACGCACTCCGGTACCGTCCGGGGTGGGATAGTCATTACCATAGATATGAAGCTTTGCAAGTTTCCCCACAGCCACCTGTGCAATGTAGGGCACCAGATTGTTGGGAATACCATTGGGATCTTCGCCAATCAGGCCGCTTTCATGGGCACCAATCGGATTGAAGTAGCGCAGCAGCGCAACATTGAGATCGGGCGCAGCAGCGCAATAGTCCATAAGCACACGCTCCAAGAACAGCTTGGTAGTACCGTAAGGGTTGGTGGTACCTCCGGTGGGAGAATCCTCGGTGATCGGTACGCTGGCAGGATCACCATAAACTGTGGCAGAGGAGGAGAATACAAAATTCTTGACACCGTGCGCACGCATTACATTCAGCAGCACCAAAGTGCTGATCAAATTGTTGGAATAGTATTCGAGGGGCTTACGCACACTTTCACCGACGGCTTTCAGACCGGCAAAATGGATGACGGCATCAATATGGGGATACTGAGCAAATACAGCTTCAGTAGCAGCCGGATCGCACAGTTCCGCCTGAATAAAGGGAACGGTTTTGCCTGTAATTTGTTCCACACGGCGGATCGACTCTTCACAGGAATTGGACAGATTATCCACAACCACAATGTCATAGCCTGCGTTTAATAGTTCGACACAGGTGTGGCTGCCGATGTAACCGGCGCCGCCACTCACTAAGATGGACATAAGGATATCCTTCTTTCTATAAAAAATAGTTTAGACCCATCAATGCTTTATATATGGATCAATAACGGCATTTTAACACAGTATAATTATAATATAGCCGAAGGAAAGTTTCAATGTCGATGTGGATAAAATACTCTGCTATTGGATAAAAATGTGGATATACCGCAGTTACAACGAATAAAAAAATTTCCCACTTTATGAGCATATAGAATTGCTCATGAAGTGGGAAAGGTAGCCGAAGAAATCAGTACAGGAGATTCTGCTCTGTTTTAGGATCAAACAGATGAATCAGATCGGCGGGGAGGGAGAAATGAATCTGCGTGCCATAGGGAATGCTGGAGCGATGTTCGGCAGGCAGCTTTGTGGTGGGAATACGCAAAACGATATCCTTGCCGGATGCATTCACATGCAGATAGATTTCAGAACCCATCATTTCAGATACATCCACAACGGCGTCCAGAAGATCTTCGCCGCTTTCGGCAGAAAAATGAATGTGCTCAGGACGGATGCCGACAATCACGTCGGATACAGAGGTATTTTTCGCTGTGAGCTGTTTCTGCATGGCATCAGTCAGCATCACTTTTTTGCCGTTCACAGAGAGAGTGTAGCCTGTATCTGTTTTATCAAGTTTTGCATTGAAGAAATTCATCTGCGGCATGCCAATGAAACCGGCAACAAACAGGTTGGCAGGGCGATCAAATACCTCCTGGGGTGTGCCAATCTGCTGAATATAGCCATCCTTCATAATGACAATACGATCGCCGAGGGTCATGGCTTCCGTTTGGTCATGAGTGACATAAATAAAGGTGGTATTCAGTTGCTGGCGCAGTTTGATGATCTCTGCCCGCATCTGGTTGCGCAGTTTTGCATCCAAATTGGAGAGCGGTTCATCCATCAGCAGAACCTTCGGTTCACGCACGATTGCGCGACCGATGGCGACACGCTGCCGCTGGCCACCGGACAGTGCCTTGGGCTTGCGCTCAAGATACTCTGTAATATCAAGAATGGCTGCGGCTTCGCGCACACGGCGGTCTGCTTCCTCTTTTGGCATTTTGCGGATCTTCAGGGGAAAGGCCATGTTTTCATATACAGACATATGGGGATAAAGCGCATAGGACTGGAACACCATTGCGATATCGCGATCTTTGGGTTCTGCATCATTCATGCGCGTATCACCAATCAGCAGATCACCCTCGGAAATTTCCTCCAGACCTGCAATCATCCGCAGTGTTGTGGATTTTCCGCAGCCGGAGGGACCGACTAGAACGACAAATTCTTTGTCGGCGATTTCAAGGTTAAAGTCATGGACTGCGGTAACATTATTATCATAAATTTTCTTAACACCCTTAAGAGATACAGTTGCCATATTTTTGAACCGTAAGAACCCAGCCTCCGCAAAGGTTCCTTTGCCCATGGAGAGCAAAACCCCATGGACGTTACGACAGGTCTCCACACTGCCGCACCGCCGGTCGGCGGATATGTTCCTCCTTTTGTCAATGCCGAAAACTATTGGAATGGAGTAGTTTCCGATTTTGCAGATTGAGATCCCTGAATGAGGGAATTGAGCACAGCTCAACTGAGGGATATACTTATATTAAAAGATTACAAAAATATGCAGGTGTTGTCAATGGGTGATCGGAAAATGAATGGAGAGGACCTGTTACAGAAGAGACAGGGCATCCTCATCAGCAACCAAAGTGAAGTCCGGATGATATTGCAGGATAGATGCAGGCATATGGGGAGTGATGGGGCCGAAGAATGCAGCTTTCACAGCCTCAGCCTTGTTTTTGCCGCTGGCAACCATTACAACACGTTTTGCCTGCAGGATATCACGAACACCCATGGTACGAGCATGGGTAGGCACTTCGTCGATGCTGGAGAAGAAACGCTTGTTGGCATCACGGGTGCTCTCGGTTAGTTCAATTTGCTGTGTGCCGCAGGAGAAGTGATCATCGGGCTCGTTAAAGCCGATGTGGCCGTTGACGCCCAGACCCAAAAGCTGCAAATCAACACCGCCCAAATCTGCAATGACCTGATCGTAACGTGCGCATTCTGCGGCACCATCAGCGTTCATGCCATCGGGGATGTTGGTTTTAGCAGGGTCGATATTGACATGATCAAACAGATTATCACGCATAAAATATGCATAGCTTTGATCGTGCTCCTTATTCAAACCGACGTATTCATCAAGATTCACTGTGCGGACCTGAGAAAAGTCGAGAACACCCTGCTCATACCACTCAATCAGCTGTTTGTATGCACCCACAGGGGAAGAACCGGTTGCCAGACCCAGAACACTGTTGGGCTTGAGGAGAACCTGTGCGGAAATCAGGTTTGCGGCAGCATGGCTCATTTCTTCATAGTTTTTGGTACGAATAATTCTCATAATAAAAACGCCTCCTACGCGTTAAAAGTTTGCGGACACTTCAAATATCTTGTTCATAAAAAATTCATAATTTTCCAATAAAACCATAAAAATAGCTGGAAATAAGGAAAATAAATGCTTGAATTACCCGAAAAAGATAACAGTATTTTATCACGCCCAGACCAAATTGTCATCATGGAATTTACAAAGAAATAGTAAAAATTCAGGGGTCGTGAGCACCTGATATTTATATATTATACCAAAATTTTATTGTGAGAATTCCGATTGAAAATAATTTTTGCCGTTCGAATGATTAACCTATGTCATAAATGGCATAGGTTAATCATGAAACGGGCTGAGTAAACAGTATGAAAGATGGTACGATGGATGCCACGTCCGCGAAAATGCCGTAAGCATCAATGCAGCGTATAGATCATGAACGAGGTGGAGGACGTTATGAGAATGGCTGCAGCGTTTTAAAGGAATATGCTCCCGTTTTCAGCGAAAACGGGAGCATATTTATAGAGTGCTATTTCTGCTGTATACAGTTTTATGCGGTGGGCATTTTGTCCTGTGTGCCGATGCGCGTACCGATCCAGTCAGCAGCCTTGGAAATGGCAATATCCTGACGGATTTTCCACTCTTCGCGCTGGGCCAACAAATTTCTAAGCTGCTCTACAGGGATCATATACATCTGACTCAGCCGATTGAGTTCCGCGGTATATTCTTCTTCAGTGGCGGTCAGCCCTTCGGCACGTGCAATGGCAAAAAGTGTTAAACGTGAGCGAAGCTGCGCTTTGGCCGCTTTTGCAAAGTCGTTTAAAAGCGCCTCTTTTGAGGTGTGGCATTCTTCAAAATAATCCTCAATGGATTTTTGATCTGCCTGCAGCCGCTGTTCCAGCGTCCGTGCCATTTGCATTGCCCGCTCGTTGATCATCGTATCGGGAATTTCAATGCTGCTCTTTTGCGCGATTTGTTCTACCAATGCTGCCTGAAGCAGATAGTGCCGGGTGGCATCCTGTTCTTCTTTGGGAACATCGGCAACGGTTTGGGTGATTTCTGCCAGATCGGCATCTGTTACCACGGCAGAATGATAGTCTCCCAGCCTGATTTCCGGTTCGATTTGAACACGAGCGGAAAAAATGAGATCTTTTTCAGGTTCATTCTGCTCAATTTTTACCGTGGGAGTATAGTAAATTTCCTGTGGATATTCAGAGGCGGCTTTGCAGTAAGCGTCTGTAACAACTTTTTCTAAAGCGGGAGCGGAAAAAACGGTTTTGCCGTAATGAGATTCAATGAGCTGACGACTCGCCTTGCCTTTGCGCATACCGGGCACAGAAAACTGATCTTTACTTGACTGATAGAGTGTATCGACAGCGGCGCTGAGCTGTGCGAAAGGAATTGTAAAATGAAAACACAGATGATTGGGGTCGATATGTTCTACTGTGTAGTTTTTCATGATGTCCACCTCCGAATATTACTGCGTATTGTGGATAAAGTGGCTGACCGGGCGTGCAATTTCTTCAAGTACTGCCCTGTTTTGGAGGCAGATAAGGTTCTCTTCCGGATAAGTCAATAGCCCTTCTTTGGTAAAGATATCCAGCAGGTTATACAAATTGCGGCGGCTGATGTCCAGACATTCGCAGATGCCGCGGATACCGCTGAATCGGCAGACGTTATCCTTTGCATTTTCAATCAAATAGAAGGCAAACTGCTGACGCTGGGTAAACATCTTCCGCATGAGATCTTTTTTATACATTTCATAAAGTCGCGCATTTGTTTTCATAAAAAAGTGGCGGCTGAATGCAGGTGTTTCCATTAAGTAATCAAAGGCTGCTTTTGGAATGCAAATCAGCGTGCTTGCGACCACAGTTAAACTGTCACAATAAAGGTTTTGTTTCCAGTAATTGCTGAGATGACCGACATAGTTGTCTTCAGAGATCATATCAACCAGAATGCGCTTTCCGTTGGCAGAGGTGGTTTCAACTTTGACTTTACCACTGATCAGATACCAGATGTCCTCAGTGCCCCAAGAGGCACAGGTAATATATTTATTACGGTTAAAATGGCGAAGCTGGCAAAGCTCTGGATAGTTTTTGATCAGAGGATAAATGGTGGTATCTTCAAGTAACATATGGCTTCCTCCAAATTTCTGGTACCGCACAAAATAGTTTGTGGCGTTTCGGTCTGTTTAAATCGTATGCACAAACATACTTCATAATGACGATTTTGTAAACTGGAGTGCTGCGTGTACACGGCACTATACGGGAGTGTTTTTACCTGAAAAAGCTGCAGTGATGAACAACTACTACCTATCTTATAAAATTTTTATTTATTATAGTTATTTTTGTCATTTATTTCAAGTATACTTTGCACACAATAATATAT
>JAHHSM010000102.1 GCA_020025175.1 Oscillospiraceae bacterium
ATACGCCTTAAGGCGTGGCTGTATTAAGCCCTTATAGGGCTTGTGCAAGCCACCAGCTAAGTGAATCTATCAAGCGAAAGTAGACAATATAAACAACCATAACTTTAGAAGCCCAGTTCGGTTTTATACTGAACTGGGCTTTTATAGCCCGATGCTGCGGCAGGGCGCTCATGATTGTAGTAATCCACATATTGATGTAGCAGGCTGGGAACATCTTCTGCTGAGGCTAAATCAAAATCCAAGAACAATTTTTCCTTTATCCAACCTCCATTTGTAATAGCCGGAACGATTCACACCCATTATATTACACAGAGAAGTTATAGGGTATTTCTTCTTTAGCTCCACTATCACTTCGTATTCCTTATGTGTCCAGTAACGTATTCCTTGTTTGCACCAACTCCTTTCGCTTGGTAACCTTTTTTTAATCGTTCGTTCTCAATTTCCAGCTTTGCAACTATTAATCGAAGTCTATCTAATTCGGTCATTTTCTTGCTGGTATGTAAAGCAGCAAATGGGTTTCTGGGATGCCCTTTGTGGCAAAAAGATTTGTCTTCTTCGGTAATATATTTCTTTACCCATCGGCAGATTATGCTTCGATCCGCATTATATTCCTTTTCCAGAGTCCTAACGGAAACATGCTCATCCAGATGCTTGTGCACAATCTCTGAAATCGTTTGGATTGCCCTTTCTTCATAATTGCCACCTCCAATTTTATTTTAGCACAAAGAAAAGGTAGACGCATGGTTGTTTTCCATGTGTCTACCTTTAGTTTACAACTTCACTAAGCCGGTGGTCTTGACTGTTAGCTTAAGTGCAAAACAACCACCAGCTAAGCTGGTGAGAATAAAAAAGCTTTAGCTTCAAGAAAAAGACATCGGAGATATAATGAAGTTACAGTCGGCCAACTACGATGACAAAATAACAAAGAGGTCTTTTTAGCGAAAGAAAAAGATATAGGCCCGCTGAGCCATACAACATAGAGATGTTAATCTCATTTGTTGAGTTTACTGTTGGTTTTAGCCATAAAGCGCTCATTATCAATAATAGCACGCTGGTGAGTGCCTTCTCCGATTAAACCTGCTTCATCGTAAGCACTGACTTTGAAATCAACGATTTTTCCATTAGCAGAAATATTGGTTACTTCGGCCTCTGCACGTACTTTCATGCCAATAGGAGTAGGTGAACTGTGAGAGATGTTCAGCGCGGTGCCGACAGAACCTTTACCCTCGGGCAAAGTAGCTGCCATCAGAGTAAGTGCAGCATTTTCCATCAATGCAGCCATATAAGGAGTTCCGAAGACCATCAAAGCACCAGAGCCCACTTTCGCTGCGGTATTTTCTTCGGTGACCAGTGTTTCAACGCAATGTTTCATTCCAAGTTCCAACATAAATTTTCCTCCTTGTTTATCCCGCAGGTGTCAATCCGAGACGAAGCCATTCACTGTCGTATAATTCCAAAATAGCAGGTTCCAGATTGACAAAAGTATTGCAGGTAGATAAATATTCTAAGCTGGGATAAAGTACAGTGCTGTTGCGATATTCTTCATCTAATAGAGCGGTTGCTTCGGAAGAGGGGAGTGCGTAGCCGATCGGTTCAAAATTTTTCACATAAGATGTGTTATCACACATAAAATTGATAAATGCCATGGCATTATCGTAATTTTGGCAAGTAGTTGGTACGCACATCGCATCTAAAAAAAAGTTTGCCCCTTCTTCCGGCTGAACCCAAACTAGGTCGGGATTATCTTCCAGCATCAGCAGATAGTCACCGGCATAATAGACTCCGGCAGCAGCTTCGTTATTTGCCATTTTATCAAAAATTTGATCCATCACATAAGCCTGAACTAATCCATCCTCTTTCTGCTGAATCAGCAAATCTACTGCGGCTTTAATTTCATCGGGATTGGTAGTGTTGATATCATACCCCAATGCCATTAAAGCGATTGCGATGCAGTCACGGGAATTATCGAACATCAACACGCTGTGTTTCTTTAATAATGTGGTGTCAAACAAATCAGCCCATTTGGTGATTGGGCGATCAACCATAGCGGGATTATAGATGATACCCGTTGTGCCCCAGGTGTAGGGGACAGAATATTCATTAGTAGGATCATAAATCATGCTCTTGTATTGCTCATCAATATTGCTGTAATTGGGGATTTGAGAGAAGTCCAGTTTCATCAGCATATTTTCATGGATAAGACGGCTGATCATATAGTCAGACGGGATAATTACGTCATAATTGACACTGCCGCTCCGTAGTTTGGTATACATGTTTTCGTTGCTGTCGTAAGTGCTGTAATGAACTGCAATGCCTGTCTGTTCCGTAAACTGATCCAATAGATCAGTATCGATGTATTCTCCCCAGTTGTAGACACGAACGACACCGTTGGGACCAGAAGGTGCGCTGCAGCCGGATAATAGTGTTGCGCACATTGCGACTGCACATCCAAAAGCTAAAATGCGTTTTACCATAAAAACTATTCCTCCTTTTATTTAAAAGATTAGAGGGCAGAATCCTTTTGAAGGGCGCGTATCCGCCTTGCTTCCGCTTTTTCCTGTTGAATGGAGCGAATGTTGATGATAATCAACAAAGCAAGAACAATGGTAAATAGGATTGTAGAAATTGCATTGATTTCAGGACTGATATGACGGCGTGCCATAGAATAGATTTCCATAGCCAGATTTGAAACATCTGCACCGGCAGTGAAATAGGAAATGACAAAGTCATCAACAGACATAGTGAATGCAATAATTGCGCCATTGACGATACCGGGACGCAGCTGAGGGAGAACCACTTTTGTAAATGCCTGCATGGGTGTCGCGCCGAGATCTTGTGCCGCTTCAAATAGGTTCTTATCTAATTGCCGCAAACAAGGAAAAACTGAAAGAATTACATAAGGAATGTCGAAAGTAATGTGGGCTAATAGCAGTGTTGCAAATCCAAGATGAAAATTAATTGGCAGCCATAGTCCAAATGTATCGCCGATTGCATAGATGAGCTGATTTAATATCTGTGTTGAAAATACAAACAGCAACATTAAGGAAACACCCGTGATAATATCTGCATTAGTCATCGGAATGTTATTGATACTCATTAAAATGCTGCGTGGGCGCCGCTTCATAGAGAAAAAACCAATTGCTGCCATGGTGCCAAATACAGTTGCAATCAATGCGGCGAGGATGGATACAGCTAAAGTTGTAACAAAAGCAGAAATAATCGCATCATTATGAAGCAGATCTGCATACCAATGCAGTGTAAATCCTGACCATACTGCGCGATTTTTTGAATCATTAAAAGAAAAAACGATTAAAACCAAAATTGGAGCATATAAAAATATATACACCAACACGTTATAAATTCTGGAAATTCCGGGCGTTTTACTCATAGCAGCACCGCCTCATCTTCACCGTCACCAAAGCGGTTCATAATACCCATGCATAGAAGAACAACGATCATCATAATCAGGGAAATTGCACTACCGAGATGGGGGTTATAAGTGCCGCCTAAGAATTGCATGTCGATTATATCGCCGAGCAGCCAATGGAGACCGCCGCCAAGCAGGCGGGAGATTGCAAAAGTGCTGACTGATGGAATAAATACCATCATAACACCAGAAAGAACACCGGGGAGGGAGAGGGGCAGGATCAAACGCATAAAGGTTTGAAAACGATTGGCACCTAAATCCTGCGCTGCTTCAATGTAGCGGCGGTCAATGCCGCTCAACACAGTGTAGATTGGTAGAATCATAAATGGCAAATAGTTATAAATCATGCCTAAAACCACTGCAAAATTGGTATTAATCATTGGGATATAGTCCGTGGAAATCATTCCGATATCATTTAAGTAATCAATGAGTCCAATGGCATGAAAAACTTGATTTAAAAAACCATTATTTTCAAGGATGGACATCCACGCATAAGTGCGAAGAAGGAAGTTCATCCACATAGGGAGCATGATTAGGAGCATGGCAATTTTTTGAACAATTCTTTTTTCGTTTGAAAGAATATATGCAAAAGGATATCCAATAAGCAGACAAATAATCGTTGCAACGGCCGCCTGCATAAAAGAACGCTTAAAGACACCTGCATACATCCCTATATTTGCAAAGTTTTCAAAGGTGAAAGAACCACTGGCATCCGTAAATGCATACCCTACAACAAAAAAGAGGGGAATAATTACAAAGATAGCCATCCAAACGATATAAGGAATGGAAGAAAAACGAAGAAATGATTTAGAATTCATCCTTAGTTTCCTCCTCGCCAGACTCTGCCTCCGCGAAATTAGGATCATTAATTTCCTCGTATTCGTCACTGTAACAGCTGTAGTCGCCCACCTGGTCGGAGTAGTTACTCTTTTTCATTACATGAATATCATCAGGTGGAATCACGATGCCAATGGTAGTACCCATAGGATGAAAATCTGTTGTTTGAATAAGAAATTTATATCCTTTGATATCAACAATAATATCATAGTAGATACCTTTGAATGTGATGGAAGTAATCACGCCGCTCAATCGCCCTTCCTTTGGGGAAACGATATCAATATCTTCTGGCCGGATAACCACATCAACGGATTCTTTTTCCGCAAAACCTTTATCAACGCAGGGGAATTTGCATCCAAGGAACTCAATCACATAATCTTCGTGCATACAACCATCAATGATATTGGACTCGCCGATAAAGTCAGCTACAAAGGCATTTTGGGGTTCATTATAGATATCCTCAGGGGTACCGATTTGCTGGATATGTCCTTTATCCATAACGACAACTGTATCAGACATGGCAAGGGCCTCTTCCTGATCGTGTGTCACATAAATAAATGTAATTCCCATCTGCTGCTGAATGCGCTTTAATTCATTCTGCATATCTTTGCGAAGCCGAAGATCCAATGCGCCTAAAGGTTCGTCGAGCAGCAATACCTTAGGCTGGTTTACCAACGCACGTGCAATGGCGACGCGCTGCTGCTGACCGCCGGATAAAAGGCTGGTTTTGCGGCGCTCAAAGCCACGTAAACTAACAATGTCCAGCATTTCCTTCACACGGTGATCGATCTCTGCCTCCGGAGTTTTAGAAATGCGTAGTCCAAATGCAATATTTTCATATACATCTAAATGCGGAAAAAGAGCATATTTTTGAAAAACGGTGTTAATCTGCCGCTTGTGAGGCGGTAAGTTTGTAATTTCTGCACCGTCAAAATATACTTTTCCGGATGTAGGCGTGAGAAAACCACCAATAATACGAAGTGTGGTAGTTTTACCGCAGCCACTTGAACCAAGCAATGTCAGGAATTCACTATCATCAATGGCAAGATTTAATTTATCGAGAACAAGCTCGTCGTCAAACACCATGCAGCAATCTACAAGGCGAATTAACTCGTTGGACATTTATCCTCCGCCGTTTCCTATAAGGTTATTTGAAATGCTGTGCACTGTGA
>JAHHSM010000103.1 GCA_020025175.1 Oscillospiraceae bacterium
TTCTATTATTTTGTTCTATTTTTTTACATTTAGCATATAATTGTAAAACAATTTTTTACTTTTTATTCCATGTAATCTATTGTAATCTAATTTTCGTTGGAATATACTGATATTTGGGATAACAAAGCCGAAAGGAATGATAGATATGGATTTATCGATGTCTCTGAAACGCTTTGGCATTGAACAAGCGCTTCGCCAATTGCATAAGGATCCGGAAAAAAACATGCCTCGCATGTTAGATTGGGTTGATGCCTTTGCGAAAAACGAATTTGTCCCACACCGAAAAATGATTCGCGAAGTAGTTACCAACCCCACACATCCTTATTACCCATTTGTTCGCAGACTTTTTACAGATGTGGACCCAGCTGTTTTCGATACCGTTGCTGTAAACTTTTTTATTAACGCAGCGATGGTCGGTTTCCCTAAACAGGAAAAACTTCGTCAAAAATACAACTGTAATATTCCCTGGACAATTCTTCTAGACCCAACCTCTGCGTGCAATCTGCATTGTACTGGCTGCTGGGCTGCTGAATATGGCAATAAACTGAATCTAAGCTTTGAAGAAATCGACAATATTATCACACAAGGTAAAGAGCTCGGTGTCTATTTTTATATCTACACCGGCGGTGAGCCTTTGGTCCGTAAAAAAGATATTATTCGCCTGTGCGAAAAACACTCTGATTGCGTGTTCCTGTCCTTTACCAACGCCACCTTGATTGATGAAGCATTTGCAGATGAGATGCTCCGTGTAAAGAACTTTGTCCCTTCTATTTCTCTGGAAGGCTTCGAGTCTGCAACCGACAGCCGCCGTGGCGAGGGTACCTACCAAAAAGTCATAGACGCCATTGAACTGCTGCGCCGTAAGAAGCTGGTCTACGGTATCTCTGCCTGCTACACCAGCGAAAACTTCGAATCCATCACATCTGAGGAGTTTTATGATAAACTCATTGAATTGGGTGCTTACTTTATCTGGTATTTCCACTATATGCCTGTTGGAAATGATGCTGTTCCCGCATTAATGCCCACACCTGAGCAGCGTGAAGAAACGTACCGGCGCATTCGCAAGTATCGTTCTGAAAAGCCTCTGTTTGCAATGGACTTTCAAAATGATGCGGAATATGTCGGCGGATGCATTGCCGGCGGCCGCCGTTACCTGCATATCAATGCCAATGGCGATATGGACCCTTGTGTCTTTATCCACTATTCTGATTCTAATATCCGTGAAAAAACACTGCTGGAAGCGCTGCAGTCCCCCATGTTCATGGCATATCACGACGGTCAGCCCTTCAACGAGAATATGCTCCGTCCTTGCCCCATGCTGGAGAACCCCGAAAAACTGCGTGCGATGGTCGAAAAATCCGGTGCACATTCTACCGACCTGCAGTCGCCTGAATCTGTGGAGCATCTGTGCTCCAAATGCGATCTTTACGCAGCAAACTGGACTCCGACCGCAAACCGCATTTGGGATAACTGTCCTAAAAATCCTAAAAAGCAGACTGAAAAGGATCTTAAAGAATTGGCATAACAGTCAATTCTTCTCTCCCTATTTAAAAAACGGCGCGACTGCGGTCACGCCGTTTTTTCTTTCTTCTCTCTGTCTCTGCCCATCTGTGCTCCGCCGCGGCAACAGATTTCCCGGCTGCATATGATTGAAAATATTTTTTCGCTCTTTGCAATATTCCCTTGCCGATGTTGTCTTAATAGGTGAAAGATCCATCAAGCAAAAAAGAAAGGATGACAACATGGAAGATTCAGAAATCATGAAGCTGTATTTTGCACGCGATGAAGCCGCAATTCAGGAAACGGCATCAAAATACGGTGCTTTTTGCCACGGCATCGCCTATAACATTTTGGCGATCCGGGAGGATTGCGAAGAATGCGTCAATGATACATATTTAAAAGCATGGGACACCATTCCGCCGCAGCAACCCGATCATTTCGGTGCCTGGCTCGGCAAAGTTGTACGCAATATTGCACTGAACCTGTGGAAGAAAAATCATCGGCAAAAGCGGTATGTCGGTATGGAGCAGCTGCTTGATGAATTGGCAGAGTGCATCCCGTCCCACGTCAATGTGGAATCTGAAATCGCCGCAGCTGAAATCACAGCCATTCTGAACCAATGGCTTTCTTCCCTGCCCAAAGACGAGCGCATTCTTTTTGTGCGCCGCTACTGGAACGGAGATACGCTGAAAAATCTGGCAAAACGATATCATACCACGCCCACAGAGCTGGCAAACCGGATGTTTCGTATGCGCAATGATTTAAAAAATGTACTGGAACGGGAGGGGATTCTGCTATGAAAGAAGAAGCAGCCGTAAAACTGTATCAATGTATGACCAACATCGAATGCAGCTACATCGAAGAGGCACAGGAATTGCCTGCAAACATGAAAAAGCGCGTCTTCTCACGCAGAAAAGTGCTCTTTTTCATCGCCGCCGCGCTCACTTTACTGGGTGCTGCAACAGCCGTTGCCGCAAGCATGGGGTATCATCCCCTGGGCATGATCCTCGCCGGTTATGGAAAAATGGGCGCCGATGCAGACCCCACCTTTGTGCAGGAACAGCTTGAAAACGGGCAGTGGGTGTCTTTAAGCGGCAGCCATATTGCGGTGATCGTACCGGAATCCCCGGTAAAAATTCTTTTAAGCAGCGACGGTGGTAAAAGCTGGAGTGAATCTGTTGTAGAGGGCAGCCAGAAAATGGAATTTCTGGGAGCACAGCGAGAACAGATGCAATATGCCGGCGGCTATATCGGCTTTTTTGAAAAAAGCGGAGGCTATCTGATCCTGACCAGCGGCGTTGCCATGAATCATCAGGCGCTGCGGATTTTCCTGACAGACGACAGCGGCAAAACATGGCATGAAATCGGAAATCCTTACGAGCAGCATATTTCGGTTCTAACCGGCGCAGCCTTTTCCACACCGGAAATCGGCTTTATCAGCTATCGCTATTTTGAAGATTCCGGTCCCGACATCTGGTGGACCCATGACGGCGGCGAAAGCTGGGAGAAGCTCCCCGTCACGCTGCCGCCAAAGTATCGCTCCCACTGCTCTTTTACGCCCGGCTCCCCGGTTTTTGACGGAAAAAAGGGCACCTGTCCCATCACCGTGTTCAGCGGTTCCGTCACAGAAACCATTTATATGTACAGCGATGACGCCGGACTGACCTGGCACTTTAATGATACATGATGCTCCCATCCGTACAGGCGGTCTGCGCACTGAAACGTAAAAAACCGGTGTGAACTTTTGTTCACACCGGTTTTCAGTTTTTAGGGAAAATCTTACAATGTATCCAGCAGCTCTTCAAGCTCATTCAGACTCTCCTGAAATACTTTGAGTGCGTTGGAAACGGTTTCAGGTTTTGTTAAATCTACACCGGCAATCTTTAGTTCCTCAATAGGATACATGCTGTCACCGGTGGACAGGAATTTTAAATACCGGGAAGGATCGCCGGTCTTTAAAATATCGTCCGCAATGGCAACTGCCGAGCAGAAGCCTGTTGCATACTGATAGACATAAAAAGCAGTGTAGAAATGGGGAATTCTTGCCCATTCCACATCCTGCAGCTCATGATTGACTGCACCATCATAATAAAGATCGTTCAAATCATGATACAGCTTTGAAAGCAATTCTGCTGTCAACGGCTCACCCTGCTGATACAGATCATGTGCCTTTCGTTCAAATTCCGCAAAAAGCGTTTGGCGATAGACTGTTGTACGGAATCCCTCCAAAAAATGATTGAGGATATAGGCTCTTCTCTTCGGGTCGGTTTCTGTTTTCAGCAGATACTTCGTCAGCAGCACTTCATTGACTGTTGAGGCAACTTCTGCCACCAGAATATGATAATCGTGATTTGCATAATCCTGTGCCGCATCAGAAAAGGATGAGTGCAGGCTGTGTCCCAGCTCATGCGCCAGTGTAAAGGCATCTTCCATGGAGCCGGCATAGTTCATCAGCACATAGGGGTGCACACCATATACATCACAGGAAAATGCTCCTGTTGTTTTTCCCTTATTCTCATAAACATCAATCCAACGCTCATGAAACGCACGCTCAAGCAGCTGGCGATATTCTTCACCCAAAGGCTCAGTTGCTTTGAGTACCAATTCTTTTGCTTCTTCAAAGTTGACATGAATATCAATATCCTCTACCATCGGGCAGTAAAGGTCATACATGTTCAGCTCATCAAGACCCAAGGTTTTTTTACGCAGCTGCAAATACTGTTTCATGGTAGGCAGCCCTGCATGGACCGCCTCCACCAGGCTGTCATAAACACTCAAGGGCACATTGCTGCCGAACAGTGCCCTTTCACATGCACTGTTATACTTTCTAACCTGTGTATAATAGGTATCCAATTTCACAGAACCGGAATACATAGCTGCAATGGTGTTGATGAATTTTTTGATGGTACCGTGATATGCCTCAAATGCATCCTTACGTACCCTCTGATTTTGGCTCATACGGAACAGAGCATAGTTTCCGTGGGTCAGCTGTACTTCTTCCCCATTCTCATCAAGAATGACAGGAAATTCCATATCAACACTCTCCAGCATGGTAAAGCAGTTATCCGGCGTATCTGCCGCATCAGAAAGCATTGCCAACAGTCGTTCCCCCTGCTGATTCAATGTATGCACACGCGCACGGTTCGTGTCTTCCAGCATATGACGATATGAGGCAAGGAGAGGCGCATCCATATAAGCGTTCAACCGCTCCTCCGGCATTGACAAAATTTCAGGATTCAAAAAAGCACATGCAGTGCCCATGGCAACATACAGGCTCATCGCCATGCCTTCCATCTTCTGATACTCTGCATCGCCATTATCGCCGTTTTTCAAAAGCGAAGCATAGCGATAAATTCGATCCACTTTTTCCACCGTTTGATAAATACTATCCAGTGCATGCTTCATCTGCTCCGGAGAGTCAGCCAGCGTACCTGCAAATTTCGAAATCTTTTCCACATCTTCTTTTGCTTCGGCATACGCACTTTCCCACATTTCTTTACTTTCAAAAATAGGGGACAAATCCCATTGATAAGCGCTGTCCATGTCTTTCCTTGCTTTTAGTTCCATACCATTCACAATCCTTTCCTGATCACAATTTCATGTATCCGCTGCAGATCAGCTTGACATCACGATTAGTTTCTATCACAACAAATTATTTATCCCAATAACGCGTATGTACGCCTATTTATGATTTTGGGTAA
>JAHHSM010000104.1 GCA_020025175.1 Oscillospiraceae bacterium
GAATTTATTGCGAATATTTCCCATGAGCTGAAGACACCAATGACAACCATCGGCGGCTATACGGATGGCATTTTGGATGGAACAATTCCGCCCGAACGTGCCAATCAATATTTGCAGACAATTTCAGATGAAACCAAACGGCTAACGCGTTTGGTCCGGCGTATGTTGGAAATTTCGCGTTTGCAGTCCAGTGAAGTGATTCGGGATAAGCGGCGTTTTGATATTTGTGAAAGTATGCGATGTGCCATTATTTCAATGGAAAAGAAAATTACAGATCGGGGTTTGGATGTATCTGCGGATATTCCGGATGAACCGGTATGGGTGCTGGGAGATCCGGATCTTATCACGCAGGTAATTTATAACTTGATTGAGAATGCTACAAAATTTGCGCCAAAAGGCTCTACGTTGCAGCTGGCACTCGGGACACGAAACGGAAAGGCACTGGTGGCGATTCGCAACGAGGGGGAAACGATCCCGCCGGAAGAGCTTCCATTGCTCTTTAATCGATTCCATAAGAGCGATAAATCTCGCAGCCAAGACAAGGAAGGTATGGGGTTGGGGCTTTATATTGTAAAGACGATTTTGAGCCAGCATCGAGAAGAGATTCAGGTTACCTCGGAAAATGGCATCACTACTTTTGCATTCACTATTACAATGACCAAATAAGGAGAGTAGCATGAGAAAGCAGAAAAAAAACTGGAAGGAGCGCTATGCCAGCTATCCTGTCAATGAGCAGCAGGCTTCGTTATGGGATCAGACTATAGATCGGTTATCAGCTTCAAAAGTACAGCCCTCTGCATCTACAGTAGGTGTTTCAGCACAGGGAGCTGCGTCTAATTTGTGGATTGAAAATTTGCCAAAAGTTACACCGCGCCAGCAGCATCATAAGAAAGGTGTCTGGATTTTTGCGCTTTTGGTTGCCCTTTTGTTTGGAATTGTGGGCATTTATTGGGCTGTATTTGGTTTGTCAGAAGACCGTGTGCAATTATTTGATGAGCTATATGAAATCAGAGGGCTGTATCATAAAGTCTCAATTCCTACGATTAGTGGAACAGGGACACACCTGGCGATTCAAAAGGAGCATGGCGAAATATTGACGGCAAAAGAGGTTTTTCGGAAGGTAAATCCTGCGGTAGTCGCAGTTGTTGGTGATTATGGCGATGGATCGATATCTGTTGGTACAGGTGTGGTTTTTACCGAGGACGGTTTCTTTTTGACCAATGCGCATGTTATTCAAGGCAGTGAGCAATGCAAAATTGTGATGCCGGAGGGGAAAAGCTATGAGGCACATTTGGTCGGTTATGACACAAAGCGCGATGTGGCTGTGCTCAAAGCATTGAATGCGGAAAACCTGGCAACAGCACAATTTGGCGATTCTGATCAAATGGAAGTCGGCGACCGTGTCTATGCCATCGGTAATCCTCTCGGTATGGAGTTGCGCGGTACACTGACGGATGGTATTATTTCTGCTGTAGACCGCGATGTAGACGTGGATGGCTATACTATGGAGCTGATTCAAACCAATGCAGCCATCAATGAAGGTAATTCCGGCGGACCCTTGATCAATGAATATGGGCAGGTTATCGGCTTGAATACCATTAAAATGAGTGCGGGTATTGGTGAAGTTGGTATAGAAGGTTTAGGATTTGCAATACCAAGCACGATGGTACAGCGATTGGGTAATCAAATTTTAGAATTTGGAGAAACGATTCCTGATACAGCCATTGGTATCACGGTAGCACCTTTGGCAGAAAATGAAGATCATTTAAAAGGTTTGTTAGTGCATAGCGTGCAGGAAGACAGCTGTGCAGATGTGGCAGGTGTTCGAATGGGGGATGTTGTTTTAGAAGCTGACGGACATCCTACCCATACAAATGAAGATTTGCTGGATATTCGCCGGGAACATGCTCCCGGCGATGAAATGACACTGAAAATTCTGCGCGGCACAGATGAAATGGAAATTGTTCTGATATTGGATGCTGCGGAATAAATTGCATAAGAATAAAAAGACCTGCAAACCCTTGGTTTGCAGGTCTTTTTGTTCATTATTTCTTGGCTTTGGAATCTACAACGTCCTTCAGGAGTGCTGCAAAAGCCTCCATGGACATTGCGCCCAAATCGCCGTCGCTGCGATGACGGGGAGAGACGGTGTTGTTTTCCATATCTCTGTCACCCACAACCACCATGTAGGGCACCTTTTCCAGCTGTGCTTCACGAATCTTCTTACCGATCTTTTCGTTGCGGTAGTCAATTTCGACGCGGAAGCCCATTGCTTGGAGTTTTTTGCATTGTTCAGCGCAGTAATCAGCGGCACGGTCGGTAACGGGCAGGAAACGAACCTGCTCCGGAGCCATCCAAGTGGGCAAAGCACCCGCATACTCTTCAATCAGGTATGCAAGAGTACGCTCATAGCAGCCCATGGAAGTGCGGTGGATGATATAAGGCAGAGCCTTTTCACCGTTCTCGTCGATATAGTACATACCAAAGCGTTCAGCCAGCAGCATGTCAATCTGAATGGTAACAATGGTGTCCTCCTTGCCGAAAACATTCTTGTACTGAATATCCAGCTTGGGACCATAGAAAGCAGCTTCGTCGATACCGACCTCGTACTCAACATGGAGATCATCCAGAATGTGTGCCATGATTTTCTGGGCGGTTTCCCACTGCTCAGCAGTACCTTCGTACTTGTTGTTGGGATTTGCAGGGTCCCATTGAGAGAAGCGGAAGGTACACTTATCGAGAAGACCAAGCGTATCCAGGCAATATTTTGCCAGATCCAGGCATCCTTTAAATTCATCCTCTAACTGATCGGGACGAATGACCAGGTGACCCTCGGAAATAGTGAACTGGCGGACGCGAATCAGACCATGCATTTCACCGCTGTCCTCGTTGCGGAACAGCGTGGAGGTTTCGTTCATACGCATGGGCAGATCACGGTAAGAACGCTGACGGTTCAGGTAAGCCTGATACTGGAACGGACAGGTCATGGGACGCAGTGCAAAGCACTCCTTCTCTTCATCGTGGGGATCACCCAGAACAAACATACCGTCCAAATAATGATCCCAGTGACCGGAAATGCGATACAAGTCGCGCTTTGCCATCAAAGGAGTTTTGGTCAGGAGGTATCCGCGCTTCTGCTCTTCATCTTCTACCCAACGCTGCAAAAGCTGAATGGTGCGCGCACCCTTTGGCAGCAGGATAGGCAGACCCTGACCGATATAATCCACCGTGGTGAAGTATTCCAGCTCACGGCCCAGCTTGTTATGGTCACGCTTGAGTGCTTCCGCCTGTTGGGCAAGATAAGCGTCCAGCTCATCCTTTTTGGGGAAGGCAACGCCGTAAATGCGCTGCAGCTGCTTGCGGTTGGAGTCACCGCGCCAATAAGCTGCATTGCAAGCGGTCAGCTTGATGGCATTGCCCTTGATGCGGCCGGTGGAATCTAGATGGGGACCTGCGCACAAGTCGGTAAAATCGCCTTGCTTGTAAAAAGAAATAACAGCATCCTCGGGCAGATCATTAATGAGTTCTACTTTATACGGCTCATCCTTCATCAGTTCCAGAGCCTCGGCACGGGGCAGCTCAAAACGCTCGATTTTATGCTTTTCCTTGCAGATCTTACGCATTTCTGCTTCAATTTTTTCCAAATCTTCTGCGGTGAAAGCCTTGTCACTGTCCAGATCGTAATAGAAGCCGGTTTCGATGCTGGGGCCGATTGCCAGCTTCGTTTCGGGCCACAGACGCTTCACAGCCTGTGCCAGAACATGGGAACAGCTGTGCCAGTAGGTTTGGCGGTATTCGGGATTTTCAAAAGTGTAAATATTTTCTTCGCTCATGATTCGTTCCTCCTTTAAATCTTCGGGGGAGGGAAAATAAAAAGCCCCACCCCTGATGTGTTTCAGGGGTGGAGCAATCAATACTCCACGGTTCCACCCTGCTTACGGCATATGCCGTCGCTCGTGACCTCTATAACGGGAGGACCCGTCCCGGTCTACTGACCTTTCGGCGTTCGGCGGGCAGCTCCGGGATGGTCAGACACCTGCGCCTGCAACAGAAAACTTGCACCAAATCGTTTTCCTCTCTGCGATGCGTTTGGCAGGGCAATTCCCTTCACAGCATTTTCCGACTAACATTATAACACTCTAAACGAATGTGTCAAGTGGAAAACTTGGAAAAACGGCCGCGCATCAGGGCTTACATTTGCCGCAGGGTGCATAGCCTGCATCTGCTGCCTCCATACGGTTTCCAAAGTATACACTGTTTTTCTCTGAGGGCAGGCTTTTGCAGTCCGGGCGGTGGAAAACTTTTGAATTGATGTTGCCGATATAACCACCGTCGCTGTTTCCAATCGTAGGATTGGTTTCAATAGTGGGGTTCTTTGCAGTGGTGAATGCTACATCTGTACCGTCGCTCGTGCAAAGGATTGTGCCCTGCAAATCAGTGCGATACAGCTTTACATCGGCATCACGCAGCCGTGAAAGTGCTTCGTCATGGGGATGACCGTATTTATTGCCGGTTTCACAGGAGATCACAGCATAGTCTGGCGCGATTTCCCGGAGGAAACGATAGGTGCTGGAACCGCCGCTGCCGTGGTGGCCAACCTTCAGGACAGTTGCGGAAATATCATATCCGGCATCAAGAATATCGGCTTCTTCTGCTGCCTCAGCATCGCCGGTGAAAAGGAAGGAAGTGTCGCCGTATTCAAGGCGCAGCACCAGGGACATGTTGTTGACTTCCTTGCTTTCCTTCACAGGGCCGACAAACTGGAAAGTGGCACCGCCAAGGGTATAGGTGCTTCCGGCTTCTGGAACAGTGACTTTCTTGCCTTGCTTGGAGAGCTGAGATTTTACGTTGGTAAAAAATTTGGAGTCATCGTTTGTGATGGAGCAGAAGAAGGTGTCCACATCAGCATAATTGAGGGCACCTGCCAAGCCGCCCATGTGGTCTTCGTGGGCGTGGGTAGCGACGATATATTTGAGGTGGGGGACATTTTCCTGTTTCAAATAAGCATAAATCAGATCAGAGTCGCCCACATTGCCGCCGTCGATCAGCATCGCCTCATCATCACAAATTATCAGGGCAGCATCAGCTTGACCCACATCAATAAAATGGACTTCAAGATTGCCGTCCGCAGGG